>CABXUS010000008.1 GCA_902515405.1 uncultured Bacteroidota bacterium
TATTAACATTTCTAAATAGAATTAAGAATATGTAAAATTATTTTACAACCTTTTTTTATTTCTAAATTTGATATGGTAAGTGGAGGAGTTATTCTTACCGCTTTTTTCTCATATAATAGCCAAAAGAGTATAAGTCCTTTTTTTAATGCTTTTAAAACCAGTTCATTTGCAATTTTTTGATTTTTTAAAATTATTGCAAGCATTAAACCCTTTCCTCTTATATCTTTTATATATGGGTGAACTAATAAATCTTTAATTAGACATTCTTTATTAATTGTATTATCAATTAATTTTTTTTTCAAAATTATAGACAGGGTTTTATGTCCAGCAGATGCTATAACAGGGTGACCACCAAAGGTAGTTATGTGACCTAAAATAGGGTTTTTTTGAAACTGATTCATAAATGACTTTTTTGTTATCATTGCTCCAATAGGAAAACCACCTCCAAGAGCTTTACCCAATAATAAAATATCTGGGGAAATACCATAATGTTCAAATGCAAATAATTTTCCAGTTCTTCCAAGTCCCGATTGTAATTCATCTAATATTAATAAAGCACCAACCTTTTCACATCTACTTTTTATTTTTTTTAAAAAATTATTTTCAGGAAGAATAAAGCCAGCTCCCCCTTGAATAGTTTCTAAAATTACACATGCAGTATTATTATCGATAATTTCTAAATTATCAGCATCATTATAATTAATATAATGTATGTTAGATAAAAGAGGTCTATATGCACTTTTTCTTTTTTCAAACCCAGAAACACTTAATGCTCCATGAGTACTTCCATGGTATGAATTTATAGCAGAAATTATTTTTGATCTACCCGTTATTCTTTTACTAATTTTTAATGCGGCTTCTACTGCCTCAGTTCCAGAATTTGTAAGGTAAACAGAGTTCAAGTTGTTTGGTAAATTATTTACTAATAGTTCGCAAAGTTTAACGCTTGATTCTTGAACGAATTCACCATAAACCATTACATGAGAATATTTTTTTAATTGCTTAAAAATGGCATTATTAATCTCTTTATTTGAGTGACCTAAATTACATACAGAAACACCAGCTACAAAGTCTAAATACTTTCTGTTTTTATCATCATATATGTAGGAACCTTTTGCTCTAACAACTTTAAGTGAAAGTGGATTTGGAACAATTTGTGCCTGGAATTTTTTAAACTTACTGATCAATTAATTATAATTTATCTTTTGATAATATTCGTTCCTTAAATCTATCAATAAATCCAAAAAGTTTTTTCTCATTATCTTCTAGATTCATTTCTGGATATAGAACACCCTCAGGTTGATTATAAAATATTATATCATCAATTCCATTCTCTTTAAATGAAATTAAAATTGAACTTGCAAGTGCTTTATCTATGCCAATCAACTCATTATTTTCATCATACATATAATAAATTAATTCAGCATTTTTATCAATTTTAATTTTATCAATTTTATTATTTATTATCTTTCCAAATAATTTAATTCCTTTCATTTGATTATAGTTGTTTCCTTTACCTAATGTATCAATTTCAACTATGAAGCTATTATTTGAGATTTTTAATGAATCAATAATATTTTTATCCAAATCTTCTTTTAAAATAATTTCATCTCCACTTATTTGACTGTTACCATCCCAAATAATCGGATTTAGTTTGTTTATTTCATTCTCGCTAAGAATTTGAAGCTGTCTTTTACTCAGTTCATTTCTAGAAAGAGTTGTCAAACCTTTATATTTATCTATCACGATTTTATCAGATTTTCCACTCATTGAACCTTTAAAAAATCTAACATTATAATATCCAATTAATTTTCTTTTATTTTTATTTCCGATTGAATACAGTGTGTCAGCAGCAATAAATAATGAATCATTTTTTGTAATGTTTATTGCAACAGGATTTTTTGTTATCAAAGCTGAGTCAATTTTTTCAAATACTTCAGCGTATTCTCCTTCTATAATTAAGTTTTCCTTTTTATCAATTATTTTAATATTATTTGATGCACTAGCAAATTGTTTATTCTCGTTAAAGAAAATACTGTCTCCGTAAATAACTCTTTCTTCAGAACTTATCTTCGCATCATTTTTAAAAATACCTATTTTATTTTTTGTATCATAAAAGCCATCATTACAAAATATGTTATAATTTTCTGTAGTAATAGTTGAATATTTGTAAAATAATGCTTTTTCAGTTTCAAGAAAATAATCCATCATATTTGATCTAATTTTATATTCTGGATTAGTGACAACTACATTTTCTTTAAATTCATATTTTTTAGAATCAATTAGGTATTTACCATTTTTACTTTCAATGGTTGAAAGACTATCAACTATTTTTCCATTATCATTAAAATAAATTTCATTTAAATTTCTGTCAAAAAAAAGAATTTTTGATGTTAGCTCCATTTCATCATTAATAAATTTAACAGAACCATAACTTGAAAACTTTCTTTTTAAACCATCATAATTCAATGAGTCACAAAATAGATTTATTGAGTCACCTTGCTTAACATGCACTTGTCCTTCAGCAATAAAAGAATTTTGTTTTTGAAAAAAAATAGCTTTTTTTGAAAAAATATCCATATCATCATGTGTGAGATGGACTTTTTTGTTAGAATTTCCTTTTAAAATATTACCATCTGGATATTCTATTTCATTTCTGTCAAATGATTCAGCACTTTTTATCTCAATGTTTTTTTCCTGAGAATATAAATTAATTGAAAAAAAAATTGTTAAGAAAAAAAAAGGTATTTTTCCTTTAAACAAGTATTGTTTGTTTTCTATCAGGTCCAACAGATATAATTTTAATTTTAAGCTTTAAATGATCCTCTAAAAAATGTATATAATTTTTAAAATTTAATGGTAAATCTTCATAAGTTCTTACTTTGGTAATATCTTCTTCCCATCCCTCTAATTTTTCGTAGATTGGTGTCATATTTTCTTCAAGGATTGAAAAAGGTAAATAATCTAAATTTTTTCCTTTATAGTTATACTTAGTACATACTTTAATTTTTTCAATTCCTGAAAGAACATCCCCTTTCATCATAATCAGTTCTGTGACACCATTTACACTTATTGAATGTTTTAGGGAAACTAAGTCTAACCATCCACACCTTCTAGGCCTTCCTGTTGTTGCTCCAAATTCATTTCCAATTTTGGCCATTCTTTGACTAATAGCATCGTGAAGTTCAGTTGGGAAAGGACCACTTCCAACTCTCGTTGTATATGCTTTAAAAATCCCAAATACTTCATTTATTTTATTTGGGGCTATTCCTAAACCTGTACATGCACCAGCAGAAGTTGTATTAGATGACGTAACGTATGGGTAGGTTCCAAAATCTATATCTAATAAAGATCCTTGAGCACCTTCAGCCAAGATTTTTTTACCACTATTAATTGATTCATTTAAATAGTGTTCACTGTCGATAAAAGTTATTTTTTTTAAAAAATTTAGAGAAGCTTGAAATTCTCTCTTCAATTCATCTATATTAAATTCAATATCGACATTAAAATTATTTATAATATTAAGATGTTTATTAGTTAAAGCTTCAAATTTTTCGTCCCAACCATCTAATTCTAAATCACCAACTCTCAATCCATTTCTTCCAGTTTTGTCCATGTAGGTAGGACCTATCCCTTTTAATGTAGATCCAATCTTTTTCTTACCTTTTGAAAGTTCAGATGCTTTGTCAATTAGTCTGTGAGTAGGTAAGATTAAATGGGCTTTTCTTGAAATGAGAAGTTTATCATTTAGGTCAACTTTAAGTTCATCTAATTTTTCTATCTCGTTCTGAAAAATGACTGGATCAATTACAACTCCGTTACCAATAATATTTAATTTGTTGTCGTGAAAAATACCTGATGGAATTGTATGTAAAACATGTTTTATTCCATCAAATTCAAGTGTGTGTCCAGCATTTGGTCCACCTTGAAACCTAGCAATGATATCATAATCTTTAGTTAAAACATCAACAATTTTACCTTTACCTTCATCACCCCATTGGAGTCCTAAAATTAAGTCAATTTTCATTTTTTATTTTTGGTTGCATAAAAATACAAAGAGTGTTTATCAACTTCGATATTAAATATATCTTCTATACTCTCTTTAATGTTTTGAATTCTAGGATCACAAAACTCAATAACTTCCCCAGTGTCTGTCAAAATTATATGATCATGTTGTCTGTCAAAATAAGATTTTTCATAATGAGCTTGGCTTGAGCCAAATTGATGTTTTCTTACTAAATGACATTCAAGGAGTAATTCTATTGTATTGTATAAGGTTGCTCTGCTGACTCTATATTTTTTTGATTTCATCAATGAGTACAGGGATTCAATATCAAAATGATTATCCAGATTATAAATCTCTTTTAATATTGCATATCTCTCAGGGGTTTTTCTATGAGATTTAGAATCAAGATATTTACAAAAAACATCTTTTACTAGCTGTTGATTGGTTTTTGTTTTTTCGATCATTTAAAAATCTACCTTAAATTTAAATATTAATCTCTAACAACCTTATAAACTCCTTTAATTTTTTTTATTCTCAAAATTAACTTATCAATAATTTTTTTATTTATTACACGAACAGTAATTGAGCCTTTAAAAGTATCACCCTCAGTATCAAAAGACATCCTCCTCATATTGATGCTTAAATTCTCAGAAATAATATTGGTTATCTTATTTACCAAACCAATATTATCAATACCAATAATTTTAATTGTAGATGAAAAGTCATGTTGTGTGGAATCTATCCATTTAGCTTTTAAAATTCTGTAAGCAAACTTAGACTGTAAGCTAACAGCATTTTTACAATCAGACTTATGAACTTTAATTCCCTCATTAACTGTAACGAATCCAAAAACTTTATCTCCAGGCAGCGGCTTACAGCAACTTGCTAAGGAATATTCTAATCTTTCATTATCATAACCAAAAACAAGTTGATTATAATTAGTGTTAATATTACCTGATTCTTTTGTTTTAGTTGAATTTGAAATTTTTCCTTTAAAGAATTTTATTATTCTGTTCTGTGAAGCTGCATATTTCTTTAACTCACTATTATCAATTGTGCCAATTCCAATTCTATAAAATAGATCTAGTGAAGTTTGAAGATTAAAGAAAGCTTGTATTTTATTTATATTACTTTGATTAAAATTAATTTTTAATTGTTTTAATTTTCTTCTTAATATTTCTTTACCCTCATCAGCAATCTGTTTTTTATTCTCTTTAATTGAAGATCTTATGGCTGATTTTGCTTTAGAAGTAATTACAAAATCAAGCCAACTAGCACTTGGTTTTGAGTTGTTACTTTTAATTATTTGAACTTGCTCACCACTATTTAATTTATAATTAAGAGGGACAATTTTTCCATTTACTTTAATCCCTCTTGTTTTTAGACCTAATCCAGAGTGAATATGAAAAGCAAAGTCAAGGGCCGTAGAACCTTTTGGTAAAGATTTTAAATCTCCTTCTGGTGTAAAAACAAAAATTTCATCAGAGTATAAATTAAGTTTAAAGTCTTCAACAAAATTTACGGCACTTGAATCAGGATTTTTTAAAACTTCTTGCAATCTATTTAACCATTTTTCAAGTCCACTTTCTTTATTATTACCTAACTTATATTTGTAGTGAGCAGCATACCCTCTTTCGGCAATTTCATGCATTCTGGCAGATCTTACCTGCACTTCAATCCATCTTTTATTGGGTCCTACAACAGTTATATGTAAGGCTTCGTATCCATTAGATTTTGGAGTAGAAATCCAATCTCTTAACCTTGTTGGATTAGGTCGATATACATCTGTTACAATTGAATATATTTTCCAAGCTATTAATTTTTCTAAAACTGGCTCTGCATCATAAATTATTCTAACTGCAAAACGATCATATACTTCATCTATATTTATGTTTTTTTTAAGCATTTTATTTCTAACTGAATATATAGATTTACTACGTCCATTAATTTTAAAGTCCAAGTTTTCAGTTTTTAACTTATCTGATATTTTTCTAGCAAAGTTTCTTATGTATAGGTTTTGATTATCTTTTGTTTTTGCAAGGTTATTTTTGATTTTATTAAAAACTTCAGGTTCAGTATATTTTAAACTTAAATCTTCTAGTTCATTTTTTATTTCATATAAACCAATCCTATGAGCAATAGGTGCATATATATACAAAGTTTCGGAAGATATCTTAATTTGTTTTTCATATGATAAAAAATCCAAAGTCTTCATATTATGAAGTCTATCTGCGATTTTGATTAAAATAACCCTTATGTCATCATTTAATGTCAATAGCATTTTTCTAAAATTTTCTGCTTGAATTGACAATATTTTTTCTTTTTTAAATTTTGAGATTTTAGTTAGTCCATCTACAATTTTAGCAATTTCTTTTCCAAAAATTTCTTCAATTTTTTCTATTGAATATTTTGAATCTTCAACAACATCATGTAATAATGCAGAGGCTATACTTTGAGCATCTAAACCAATTTTTGAGGCTACAATTTTAGCTACAGATATTGGGTGGAAAATATAAGGAGTGCCGGACTTTCTAGTTTGATTACTATGTGCATCAATTGCAATTTCAAGTGCTTTTCTAATTAAAACTTTATCATCATCGTTTAACGTTTGATAACTAATTTTTAACAAACTTTTATACTCTCTGGATATTTGTTGGTTTATATTTTTATTAGCAGTAGAAAAATTCATTACTTAAATTTAAGAGAATTTTCTCTGATTTAATGCTTCATATAGAATTATTGCTGTTGCAACAGAAAGATTTAATGAATCAACTTTTCCATGTATGGGTATACTTAAAAGTTTATCTGATTTTTTAATAAATTGATTATTAATACTAGATTTTTCAGGACCCATTACTATCGCACACCTTTTTTTAAAGTCAATTTTTTTATAATCTGTATTTGATTTTATATAAGAGCTGTAAATCTTAAACTTATTCTTTTCTAGAAAATTAATTATTTCATTAGTTTTAGTTTGAAAAATATTTAATGAAAATATAGAACCTAAACTTGCTCTAATTGTATTTGGATTAAAAATTTCAACGTTTGAGTCTGATAAAACAATATTCTTAAAACCACTGGCTTCAAATGTTCTCATTATAGCTCCAATATTACCAGGTTTTTCAGGATTTTCTAATATTAAAAATAATTCATCATCATTCAATTTAAGTTTTTCAATATCAAAATATTTATAATTTACAATGGCAAAAACACCCTCACTCTCTCTGTAAATAATTTTTTTTATTAAATTATCAGCTATTTCGAATATCTGTATGTTTAGTTTATCAATTTTTTTAGATTTTTTTTTATTAGAAATAAAAATCATATCAATAATAAAGTTAGATTTTAGACATAGCTCTATTTCTTTTTGACCTTCAACAATAAATTTTTTTTCTTTTTTTCTAAAGTTTGCTTTTTGGTTTAATTTCCTAGCATACTTGAACAAAATATTATCTTTACTGGATATTTTATTAATCATAATCTTTTATAAAACTAATCAAAATCGTATATCTTTGAAAAGTAATTTCAGATGAATAAAATATATTTTGATAATGCTGCTACAACTGAAATGACTGATAAAGTAATTTCAGTTATTATGGATACTATGAAAAATAATTATGGTAATCCATCTTCAACTCATTCTTTTGGCAGAAATTCTAAGTCAATATTAGAATTATCAAGAAAATTCATAGCTGAAAAACTGAATGTAAAAACAGGTGAAATCATCTTCACATCTGGTGGTACTGAATCTAATAACATGATAATAAAGTCTGTTGTTGAGGCTCAAAATATTGAGAGAATAATAACTACAAGAATTGAACATAAAGCTGTCTTAAACTCAATTGAGTCAATATCAAAAACTAAAAAAATATCAGTTGAATATTTAGACGTTGACAGTTGTGGTAATCCTAATATTGAACAATTAAAAAATAGTCTTGAGAAATCTGATAAAATGACTTTAGTTAGTCTAATGCACATTAACAACGAAATCGGAACAATTATAAATTTAAATGAATACGGTGAAATTTGTAGGTCAAACAATGCATTATTTCATAGTGATACTGTCCAAACCATAGGACATTATGATTTAGACTTAAGTGCTACAACTATTGATTTTATAACATGCTCAGCTCATAAGTTTCATGGACCAAAAGGGGTGGGTTTTGCATATATTAATAATGAAACAATTATTAATCCATTCATTGAGGGAGGAAGTCAAGAAAGGGGTTACAGAGGAGGAACTGAAAGTATTCATAATATTTTAGGTTTGAAAACTGCATTTGAAATTTCTTATGAGAGTTTAGAAAAAGATTCAAAAAAGGTTTCTAAAATAAAAGAATATTTCATCCATAGTATCTTAAAAAATATACCTGGAACTAAAATTAATGGAAATTCAGATACTCATAATTCTTCATATACAATTTTAAACCTATGTCTCCCGATTGCAAAGGAAAAGAAAACAGTTTTAGATTTTAAATTAGACCTTGCTGGAATTGCATGCTCATCAGGAAGCGCATGTCAATCGGGTAGCTCTAAACCATCACATGTATTATCAGAAATTCTTTCAAATAGTGAAATGGAAAAAATATCACTTAGATTTTCATTCTCAAAGTTTAACTCGTTAGAGGAGGTTGATTATGTTCTAACTTTTTTGAAAGATTTTATTAATGATAACTAATTCAAAACAATAAAGAATCAATAAGTTTAGTTGAATTGCCTACTAAATCTTCTGCAAAAACTTCAATTTTATTTACTTTTCCATAATTAATTAGTGTATCATTTTTAAAAAAGATTTTATTTAGTTTTGGTTCATATTCAAATAATGCCCAAGCATCATTTATTTTAACTCTATAATTTTTAATTCCAGTTTCTTTGTCAACAACGTAGTATTGAAGTTGATTTTTATAATTTAACCTTTTACTCCTAAATAATTTTGGAGGTATTGAATCTATATCAATAAAAAATTTACCTAATGATTTACCTCTAAAATTGTAATACCCATCTTTAATTTTATCTGTAACAAAACTTTTTGACCCATCATAATTCATTCTTGACAGATATTGTCCTTTTTTATATTTTGATATAGGATATTTAATTTGGAAATTTTTCCATGCAATTACAAAAGGGTTATAAGCATAAAGTGTATCATTCTCATATTTATGTAAAATTTTTGATTTTTGATCAAAAGTATTTTTATCAATTATTAACTCATGGTCATTGTACTTTAAATGATATTTCTTTTCGTTATTAATAGATTTATTATAAGAAAATTCGATTTTTTTATCGTATTCATAATTAATACTATCTCCAACTACTTTTAAATTAATGTATGTGTTATTATTATCATAATCACTTAGTTTTATTTTTAAATTAAAATGATCCCCTTCTTTTATCAAAAGCCCATTATTTTGTTTTGAAACAAAACTTAGGTTCATTCTATTATCCCCAAATAATTTAACAATTCTAGATCTATTTTGTACATAGTACTCGTTATCTATGAATTTTTTTTGAAATGGTTTTTCAGAAAACGTAAATGAATCAAAAATTAATTCAAAGCTTAATGTATCATTTTTAAAAAGTGAATACTTATAATTACCAAAAATATTATTTGTTTTATTCTGTCTGTCATAAGATACAATACCAAAACCAATTGTATCAGTTGTTTTTATTATACCAGTTGTAAAGGTACTATCATTAACTTTTGAAAGATTAAGCTGTTTTTTTCTTAGTGATCCATTTTTAATACCATAGAGAAATAAGCTTCTTAAATATGGACGGATTGTATCCTTAACGTCAAAATTATAGTATAGAGGATTTATAGGTAATTCCTTGTCAGTTTTTCTTATTTCAAAATGAAGATGGGGGCCAAAAGAACTACCAGTATTTCCAGATAAACCAATAATTTCTTTTTTTCCAATTTTTAATTCATTCGATTTAAAAAATTTTTTAAACTCATACTTTTTGTTTTTATATTGAAGTTGATTCATTATTTTTTCAATCTTATCACTAAATTCACTTAAATGAGCGTAAACAGTCGTTATATTATTCCCATGATTAATGTAAACCACCTTACCAAATCCAGATGTTGAAACTTGAACTCTTGCAACATAACCTGAATCAATTGATCTTATTGGTAGTCCTTCTTTACCCTTGGTTTTGATGTCAATTCCTGAATGAAATCCACTTGACCTTAATTCTCCAAAATTTCCACTTAACAGAATTGGAAAGTCAATTGGAGATTCAAATTTATTAGAATTATTGTTCTGTGAAAAACACACTAAGGAAATAAAGCTAATAAAAACTAAAATTATTTTTTTCAAAGAAATTTTAATTAATGAATTGTTTATAATTTTATATAGCTTTAAATTTATATAATACTATTTTATTTTGAAAGGAACTTTAAATAATGTTAACGATTTATATAATAAAATTGACCATTTGTTAAACAATTTTGATTTATTAAAAATTAATAATAATAAATTATCAGATGAGTTAAAATCTTTAAAAAATAACTTAGAAAAAAAAGATAATGAGCTATCTGAGCTTAAAAAAAGATATGAATCTTTAAAGCTTGCTAATTCTATAACTGATAATAAGGAAAAGGTTTTAGCAAAGAAAAAATTAAAAAAAATGATTGAAGATATTGATGAATGTATTTTAAATTTAATGGGATAATGCAAAAAATAAAATTAAATATTGGCAATAGGATTTATCCATTAAGTGTTGATTCATCCCAAGAGGAAGTTTTAAGAAAAGCATCAAAAAAAATAAATGAAATGATTAATGATTATGAAAGCAAATATGCAGTAAAGGATAAACAAGATAGTCTTGCTATGTGTGCTTTGCAGATATTAAGTCAAAGTAATATCTTTATAAAATCTGATGAGAAAAATACATCAGAAATTGAAGATAAAATTGAAGAAATTAAAAATTTAATTGATTCGAGGCTAAACAACGTTCATTAAAATTTACCTACGACAGGTTAAAATTGGTAAACTCAACACTATTTTTTTTAAAAAAGGTGAGTCTGTATCCTAGAGCGCGCCCTAACGGGATTATCGAATATGCAGTTAGCCTTAAACTTGTATAACTGGAGTTTATACAATTAATCTGTTTGTAGGTTTTTTATTTTTATTCCATCACAAATATTTATTTCAATAGCTGTTAAATCAATTCCGAAATTTTTTAAGTAAATCTTACTTGCCTTTTCAATAAACTCATTTTTAAACTTTTTATGAATTAAGTTTATTGTACATCCGCCAAATCCTCCACCCATCATTCTGGATCCTATTATTTGATTATGGGGCTTGGTTAATTCAACTAGAAAATCAAGTTCTTTACAACTTACTTCATAAAGATTCTTTAAGCCTTTATGTGATTGATACATCAAATTCCCTAATTCAATTAATTTAAACTCATTTAATTTTTTTGAAGCAATATGTGTTCTAATATTTTCATTAACAACAAATGATGCTCTATTGAATATTTTCTTGTCTAAAATAGTTTTAAATCTTTCAACTATATTCAGCTCTACTTCGCATAAAGATGAGAATTTATTATTGTATTTTTCATTAATTAATTCTAGGGCATGATTACATTCTTCTACTCTGTCATTATATGCAGTATTTGCTAAATTATGTTCAACATTTGTATTTAAAAGAATTAACTGATAGTCATTAAATTCTGCATTTACATATTTAAAATTTCGTGAATGACACTCAAGATGAATTAATTTATTTTTCTTACCATTTAGAATTGTAAATTGGTCCATAATTCCACCTTTTAGTCCAATATAATTATGCTCCACATCACTGACTATATCAACAATTTCACTTTTATCTATTTTAAGATTATTTATTTCAATTAATCCTGATGCTAGGCCAGATATTAGAGCAGATGATGAACTTATACCTGCTCCAATCGGTAAAATACTGTCAATTTTACAAGAAAAAGCAGAAATTTTTTGATTCTTTTTATTTATTAAATAATTAACTGTTCCTAAAATATAATTATGCCAATGTTCATCAGATTTTTCTAGAGATGCAAATTTAAATTCAAATTTTTTATCAATTGTTTTTGATTCAATAAAACAATTATCTCCATCAATATTTTCAATAATAAATTCAACTTTTTTATCAATGGCTCCAGGAAGAACTGAGCCTCCATTATAATCAACATGCTCTCCAATCAAATTAATCCTACCAGGAGATTCAACTTTAATTTTTTTATTCATCCTTGTTTAAATTCAATTCCCAGTTCCATGCTGATTTCAATGCATTTTCCAAACTATACTTTGTTGACCAACTTAATTCTTCTTTAATTTTTGTTGTATCTGCATAAGCACTTATCACATCTCCTTTTCGTCTGTCTCCAATTTTATAATTTAACTTTATATCATTAACATTTTCAAAAAGATTAATTAATTCGAAAACTGAAGTACCCTTTCCCGTACCAACATTATAGATTTTAAAAAAGTTCTCATCTTCTACAGCTATTAGTTTTTCTAAACAAGTAATGTGCAGTTCTGCTAAATCCATAATATTAATATAATCTCTTATACATGTTCCATCTTTAGTTTTATAATTATCTCCAAATACACTCAAAAAATCTCTTTTACCAATAGCGGTTTGAGTTATATATGGAACAAGATTTTCAGGGTTACCAATAGGAAGTTCACCAATAAGGCCTGTAGGATGAGCACCTATAGGATTAAAGTATCTTAGTGTAATATTTTTAAAGCTATGATTAGAGTTATTAAGTTTTTTTAGAATTTCTTCACACATTTTCTTTGATTCTCCATAAGGCGATTCAGCTTTTTTTAAAGGGAAACTCTCATTAATTGGCATTGAATCTGCTTGTCCATAAACAGTACAGCTAGAGCTAAAAATAAAGTTTATAGGATTCTCTAATAATTTAATTTCAGCAATAATATTTTCAAGGGAGCCAACATTATTTGAAAGATATTTTTCAGGTTTTTTTAAACTTTCATTTACAGATTTATGTGCGGCAAAATGAATAATTCCATCAAATTTATAATCCTTAAAAAGTTTAGAAACAGCTCTTATATCTTTTAAGTCAATTTTTTCAAAAGTTGGTTTTTTTCCTGTTATTTTATAAATATTATCTAAAACTTCAATATTAGAGTTTGAAAGATCATCCACAATAACTATATCATATCCTTTTTCTAATAATAAAACACTGGTATGAGAACCGATATATCCTAATCCACCTGTAACTAATATTTGCATTTATTTATTTGATTTTAAGTTTTTTAGCCTTTTTCTTGTTTTTTCCCAATATTTCTTCATATCTAACAATCATTTCATTTAATTTTTTAGGATTACTTTTTGACAAATTATTTTGTTGAGATATATCATTATCTAAATTGAATAATAAGTAATATTTTGAATTACCCAATTCTATGTTAACCCTTGGATTTATTGGTGAAAGGTCATAAGGTGGTATCATTACCCAGTTGTTTTGTCTGAAAGCAGTTCTTGAGGTTGCCTCTATAACTAATTCATCTCTTCCTTTTCCAAAATTTTCAAAAAACACACTTGACAAATCGACACCATCATTTGATTTTATTTCTGATCCTAATAGTGATGAAAATGAATTTAAGAAATCGATTTGAGTTACTACTTCATCAGAAACTTGTGGTTTGATTTTTCCTTTCCAATATGTTATAAAGGGAACTCTTGTGCCAGCTTCAAATAGACTGTATTTACCTCCTCTCAAATTTCCAGCTGGAGTATGGTCCCCTAATTTTTCTACAGCATCATCATAGTAACCATCGTTTAAAACTGGGCCATTATCACTAGAAATAATTATGATTGTATTTTCTAGAATGCCATTTTTTTCTAAATAATGATATATTTCACCGATACACCAATCCGCTTCTTTTATTACATCTCCTCTTGGACCCATTCCAGATGTTCCTTCAAATCTTGGGTGAGGGGTCCTAGGAACATGTGGCTGTTGAAGAGAGTAAAAAAGAAAAAAAGGTTTGTTTTTAACAGTATCTAAATATTCTTTTGCTTTAGTTATAAATTGATCGGCCATATCAATATCACTCCATTTTGCTTTTTGACCACCTTTCATGTATCCAATTCTTGGAATACCATTAACAATCGCCTTATTATGGCCATGATGCCATTTCATGGTTAATAATTCAGGGTTTTTAGTTCCGCTTGGTAATCCATAATCATCATTACCAAAATTAATTTCAATTGGATCATTTGGATCAAGATTAACTACATTACCATTTTCAATATAAACAGTTGGAACTCTATCTTGAGTATCAGCCATTATGTATGAGTGATCAAACCCCACTTCATTTGGACCAGGACTAATTAAGCTATTGTAATCTACAGGACCATCCTTACCCAGACCAAGGTGCCATTTTCCGACAACACCGGTCTCATAACCCATTGATTTAAACATCTTTGGTAATGTCATCTCATTCTCATCAATTATCAAATTTCCACCAGTTATGATTTTAGCTCTTTCATTTCTCCATGGGTAGGTGCCTGTCATCAGTGCATATCTACTTGGGCTGCAAGTAGCTGAACTAGAGTATCCATTCGTAAACCTTGTACCCCCATTTGCAATTTTATCTATATTAGGTGTATCTATATTTCCTAATTTATATGAACTAACATCGCCGTAACCTAAATCATCTAAATAAATGAAAAGTATATTTGGTTGAACATTTTTTTCACTTGTACAAGAATAAAAGAATATAAAAAATAGTATTAGGAGTTTTACTTTCACATTAATAAAATTTTGAAAATTATAATTTCCAACTTAATGAAAAATATAATTTATATTAATTTAAAAAATAATATTTGGAAATCATCTAGCCTCGTTTGCATTTACTTTTCCAGAGATTAAATTGTTATTAATTAAAAATAATAAACTATCAACATATTTTTGATTATAAAATGGATTTAACTTGTCTGGAATTGGAGCATTTTTTTTATTTCTCCAATTATCTAGATTGTGCAAAAGCTCTGTCTTTTTATCATCATTTATATCAGCTAAGTTGGTAGATTCAGAAATATCATCACTTAAATTATACAATTCAAACACATTATCCTCAAAATAATGATGAAGCTTCCAATTGTTTTTAATAACAACAGAACCTGGTCGTGTCCTAAACAATGGGTCCTTACCATTATCTTTATGAACATTGTAGGGCTCTAGGTATACAGGAAAATGAAAGTAGATTTCTCTTTTGTTAAGATTTTTTCCATTAAAAACTGGATTAAGATTTTCTCCATCTAAATCTAAATTGTCATTAAATCCAACTATTTCTTTTATAGTTGGGTAGAAGTCAATATTTGATACTCTTTCATAAGATTTTGTTCCAGCTTCAATTCTTCCTTCCCAAGAAAAAATTAGTGGGACTTTAATTCCACCCTCGTAATATGAACCTTTTCCAGCTCTCAAAGGATATTGGTTGGATATTGATCTTATTCCACCATTATCAGATGTAAAAATTATTAATGTATTTTTTGATAAGTTAAGTGTATTAATTTTATCTAGTATTTTACCAATGTTTTCGTCAAGAGATTGAATCATCGCTGCATAGTCAGCTCGATTGTGGAATTCATTAGAGACTTTATTTGAATATTTTTTTATATAATCCTCCTTTGATTGTATTGGAGTGTGTACAGAGAAGAAGGATACAAAGGCAAAAAAATTAGAATATCTGTTATTTTCAATGAAATTAACTACTTCATCTCCTATTCTATCAGTAAGATATTCACCCTTTGGCCCATTATCTATTCCTGGGTGTATGTATGGTGAAAAATATCCACCAGGACCTCCATACTCATTACCACCAATATTTAAGTCAAACCCACTATTCTCTGGGTAAAAACCAACACTTCCTAAATGCCATTTTCCGAAATGTCCATTTTTATAACCAACTTTTTTTAACATTTCTGGAATTGTAAAAAAGTCTAAGTCAAGATTACTTTTTGTTTTGATTGGTATTATTTTCCTAGTTTTTATATTTCCTCTTTCAGAACCATAACCTAAAATGGGATTTTTTACAGAATAAATTCCATGTTCTGTATTGTATTTTCCGGTAAACAGTGTAGCTCTACTTGGTGCGCAGTTTGATGATGATGCATAACCATTATAAAATGTCATACCTGATTTAGAAAGTTTATCAATATTTGGTGTCTCATAATATGTAGAACCCATAAATGATAAATCAGACCAACCTAAATCGTCTGCTAAAATCAAAATGATATTTGGTTTTTCCAATTTTACATTATTACACGATACAATTGAAAATAAAAGGATTAAAAAAAATAGTTTTCTAAATATTTTATTATTCATTTTCAGTTATGTAATTAATTCTCCTGTTTACAAGATCTTTTTCATCTTTCAGCCATTCGTTAGGATATTTTGAAGTATTAAAATTCAATTTATAATTAGGATTTTTTGTTTTAATTAAAGCAATAGTGTTGAGCATTAAGCATGCTTCAGTTTCATATTTTGGATTCTCTAATAAACTAATAATTTTTGACTCACTTATTTGTATGTCGTTTAAAAGCATATATTCTGCTGCTCTCATTTTGACTACATTTTCTGAGTCATTTTCAAATATATAACTGATTTTTTCTTTATTTTCAAGAGCTTTATTTCCAAATATTGAGCTTACTATTAATCCCCAATACCTTATCCAGGGGTTATCATCATTTAAAGCATCCTTAATCTTTGACGATACCTTATCATAATCATACAGAGATAAGTTTGAAATATTGATGAGTTTTTTAATTAAATCTTTGTTTTTATTTGAATAACTTTCTATATCACTATTTGCATTATTTATTAAATGAAATTCTGGAAGAAAACTAAGGTCATTAATTGAAATTAGATGATCGGTTAATTCATTTCTTAAATTAGAAAGTATATTAAAATAATTAACCTGATTAGCCAAGTTTTTAGTTTCATAAGGATCGTCTTCAATATTATATAATGCCTCTGGTAACTTTGTTTTAAAAAATTGACTTTGTATATTATTTAATTTTCCCTCATGAAACATATTATACCACTCTTTATATGCAAGCATTTTATATCTGTAAAAATTATATAAACCATCTACATTAAATGGTTGAAAATTTCTTATATATTTAAATTTTCCTTTCCTAATTGATCTTACCATATCATACTTTTCATCAAATCTATCTGCGTAGCTAAAAGTTGTATTTTGATTTTCAATTTTATTTTTAGAAGTTTTTTTACCCATGAATTTAGTTCCATCAAGATTTTTAGGAATTTCAATTCCTGCTAAAGACAAAACAGTAGGCACAAAATCTACAAAGTCAATAAATGCTGTGGTTCTTGTATTTTTTTTAAATGGAGATAATTTTTTCCAGTTTTCAGGGATTCTTATTATCAATGGAACATTAATACCAGTCTCATATAAATACCCTTTACTTCTGGGTAAAACCCCTCCATGATCACCAAAATAAAAAATAAATGTATCTTCTAATAAACCATCTTTCTCAAGATCTTTGACTACCTCCCCAATTAGAATGTCAACTTCTAAATGCCTCAATTGTATTAAAGATTCAGTATACCTAAAAGTTGGGGTGTCAGGGTGATATGGCAATGGAGTTATACTTTCTAGATTTCTTGATTTTAAACCCAATTCCAGATCCTTATTGTTGAAATGAAGTTGACTTTCGTGAGTGTTTCCAAAACTTACAACATGAAAAAAAGGTTCTCCCTCTTTTCTATTCTTATAAGTTGCTTTTGATGATGAATCGTCCCATATCAAACCCTCTTTTTCAAAATTATAATCTTCTTTATCATTATTTGTTGTATAATAACCAGCATTTTTTAGATAAGTTGGTAAAGGCTTAATATTTTTTGGAAGTTTAATTTTTTTAATACTCCTTGTATGATGATATTGAGTTCCAATTCTGGGTGCATATACTCCAGTAATCAATGTAGTTCTTGCGACAGAACAAACAGGTGAATTAGAAAATGCATTATTAAAAATTACCCCATCATTTGCTAAGCTATTTAATGAGGGCATGTTAACACCTCTTTCACTATAAATATTTATATAGTGAATCGAATTATCCTCACTCATAATCCAAACAATGTTTGGTTTTAAATCATTGTCTTTACATGATAAGGCTATTAATAACAATAAGAGAAATGAAAATTTCCTCATATTTTATTTTAAATTTAAATATAACATGAATTGCTAAATTTGGAGAATTTTTTTATTTAAAATTATTGAAATTATGATAAACCCAATATTTAATATTTTATTAAATTCATAGAATTCATATAAAATTTTTATTTTTTTCATAATGTAGACTATATTTTATTGAGGAATTCTTGATAGAAGTATTTTTTTTATTATATTCACTTTCCAAATAAACAACAATTAAAATTTAAACAACTATCAAATTAAGTTATATGAATAATAAATATATATTTAAAGGATTGTCCTTTTTGACTGCTTTTTTATTTTTTGCAAATTTTATTTTTTCTCAAAACATAATAAATGGTGAAGTTTCAGATAATTTAGGTAATTCTCTGCCCGGCGTTAGTATTGTTGAAAAAGGTACTACAAATGGGACAGTAACTGACTTTGATGGAAACTTTCAATTAAATGTCGGAGATTCAGCCATAATTGTTTTTTCTTATATAGGATATATTACTCAAGAGATTGGATCATCTGCAAGTATGTCTGTAAATATGCAAGAAGATGTATCAAGGCTTGAACAAGTCGTTGTAGTTGGTTATGGTACTCAACAAAAAAAGACATTATCGGGATCTATAGCATCAGTATCCGGTGAAGAAATAAATTTGAGACCTGCACCTAATACAAGTCAACTAATGATTGGACAAGTTGCAGGACTTTCAACTCAATTAAGAGGGGGGTTGCCTGGTTCCGACTTCGCAACATTAAGAATCAGAAATTTTGAAGCACCATTAATTATTGTAGATGGAATTGTTGCTACTTTTGGACAAGTTGACCCAAATGATATTGAAAATATTTCTGTAATTAAAGATGGAGCAGCATCAATCTATGGTGCAAGAGCTGGTAATGGTGTTATTCTTATTACGACAAAAAGGGGAACTGATGCAGGTCAGGGAACAAAATTTTCATACAATGGTACTACAACATGGTCAGCATTAACATACGCTCCTAATAGTATAAATTCTCATCAATTTGCAGAACTAACTTTAGAGCAAGGAGTGTCACTTGATGAAAATTTACCAACTTATTTAAGTTATAATCCAACAACAAAAAAAACTTATTTTAACAAAGATGGAGTTGAATGGGATGGAAGTAATTGGTGGGATATTTTATATAATGATTGGACACCTCAAACACAGCATAACTTGAGTGCTAGAGGAAGAAGCGAAAATATTGGCTATTTTATTTCTCTAGGATTTAAAGATCAAGAAAGTGCTTTGAGAAATGCAGATTACACTCATACAAGATATAATATTAGAACTAATCTAGATGTTAAATTTACTGATAAACTAAGTGCAAAAGTTGATATGTCATATTATCAAACTACGTTAGATCGTGCTAATTTCGTAGAAGCAGAGTTATGGACTAGAATGCGATCAGGGAAACCTACTTATTTAGCTCTATTTCCCGATGAAAGTTATCCTTCGCATACAGGTCAAGGTTCTGTGTACACACCTCTTTATATGATTCAAAAGGAGTACTCTGGTAGTGTAGTACAACGTGACAATAATTTAAGAGCAGCAATAAGTCTTACTTATAATGTGCCTTTTATTTCCGGATTAGATATTACTGGAAGTTTAAATATGGAAACTCAAACCGAATGGAATAAGCAAATTAGAAAATCATTTTCTGCTTATGATTATGATGGAGGTATTTCAGACAATCCATACACTCTTTTTGGAACGATTAATAGAAATGCTATTAATGTTAACTCAGACAGAGATATGGAATTACTTCCAAGATTAACTCTTAATTATTCAAAAGAATGGTCTAACAGTAAATTAAATACATTAGTTGCATTTGAATCAACAACATTTCAAAGAGATTATTTAATGGGTTCGAGGTTTGATCCTGTCTCATTGGAAGCTCCATATCTAAATTATTCCTCACCAGCTGAACAGGATAATGCAGAAATTTTCTCACAAACGGCAAGAACTAGTGTTATCTCTAGAATAAATTATAGTTTGAAAGATAAATATTTATTTGAACTTATTATGAGAGCTGATGCGACTGCAAGATATTCTGTTAAAGGAAGATGGGGTTATTTTCCAAGTATGAGTTTTGGCTGGAGAATATCTGAGGAGGATTTTATGAAAGATAATTCTGCATGGAATAACTTGAAGTTTAGAGCATCCTATGGAATTATGGGTAACGATGCCATTTCAAATTATGATTTCTTAACTGGATATAATATTTCGGGTGGCTTCTATTTATATGGTGGTGACCCATATCCAATAATTTCATCTGCTGGTTTAGCAAATGCTCTTGTTACTTGGGAATCAATGAAGATGGCTAATATAGGAATTGAGGGTACCTTATGGAATGGTGGATTAGGGTTTGAATTAGATGTTTTTTATAGATTAAGAGAAGATATTTTAGCAATTCCTCAGGTAAATGTTCCTTTTCATTTTGGTGCTAGTTTACCTAGGACTAACTTAAATTCCAGAGATAATAGAGGTTTTGATTTTATGCTTACTCATAAAGGTAAAATTGGTAATGTCAAATATGAAATAAATCCAATGGTCTCTTGGGCAAGAGGAAAATATGTTTCCTGGGAAGAAAATACTCTCCCAACAGATGGTGTTGATGCTGAGACATTAGCAAACAATATTGCTTTTAATAATCGTTACAATCTTTCAGGAAAATGGGACGATATTCAATGGGGTTTTAGATCGGATGGTTTTTTCACTTCTCAAAATCAAATAGACAATCACCCGATTGATGCTGACAATGCTGGTAATAGCACAGTAATTGTTGGTGATTTAATTTTTATTGATCAAAATGGAGATGGTGTTTTAGATTGGAAAGATCAAGTTGAGCTTGGAAAAGGCGGTATGCCAAACTGGAACTTCAGTACATGGACAAATGCTAGTTGGGGTAGATGGTCTGTTAATGTTTTATGGCAGGGAGCTGCAGGGTTTTCAACTGCTTTTACAGGTGCAGGTAGTTGGCAGGGACTTTCCGGAAACCAAATAGTTCCAACCCTAAATGTTTTTAATAATAGATCAATAGTCGGCAGTGATGGCGATATTGAAATTTTGGGAAGATTTCCGCCCACAAACGGTGCGGGAGGTATTTCCAGTATCAGTAGTAGAGCTAATGACTTTGCTAGAAAAGACGTAGTTTATTTGCGATTAAAAACAATTAATATTGGTTATAATGTGCCAAAAAATATCACAAATAAACTTGGTTTAGATGCAGTTCAATTATACTTAGCAGGCTCTAATATTTTAACTTTTGATAACTTAGGTGTATTTTCTGGGAGTTACGATCCTGAACAACTAGGAACTACCAATGCATACCCAAATACAAAAACATGGACAACAGGACTAAAAATAGGATTTTAAAAATAAATTTAAATAATCATGAATAAATTAAACAAGCTTTTATACTTTTTTCTACCTATGATTTTTATAGTAGGATGTGCAGATTTAGACTTGCAACCCACTGATATGATTTCTGAGGAATCAGTTAAAAATGATCCTCAATTGGTGGAAGCATTTTTAAATAAAATTTATCACAATACTAGATGGGAACCAAATAGCCATAAAGGCCAAAGAGATGGCAATAAAGAAGCATGGAAACATTGGAGATTTGTTGATATGACTAATTCAGGTGAAGCTACAATGTATGCTTCATGGCCTATTGCTGTTAAATCTACTGTTGCAATCCCCGATAATGCTGGATCGAGTGAAGTATTAAATTATTGGCCTTATGGTAATATTAGATCTGCTAATGAAATTATTGAAATATTAGCTGATGCTAATTTTGATGCAGAATCAATTGCGATTCAGACTGCCGAAGCTAAATTTATGAGGGCATTCATGTATTTTGAATTAGCTAAAAGATATGGAGGTGTTCCATTAGAATTATATCCTAAGCAAGTTGACGCAACATATGACGAATTAATGATTCCAAGATCAACATTACAACAAGTTTATGATCAAATCATTGAAGATTGTGATGTTGCTATTGCTGATTTACCTCTTAGTGGTACCGGTCCAGGTATGGCTATTAGTGGGAAAGCTAACAAAAATGCTGCTAGAGCACTAAAAAGTAGAGCTGCTTTATATGCTGCAAGAATTGCAAAATATCATCCACAGTCTGCTGATGGTTTAACTTCAATACCTGCAAGTTTAGCTGCAGGCTATTACACAATGTCTCATAGTGCTGCAAGTGCTATCATAGAAGGAGGAAAGAATCCCTTACACACAGGGGGAGGCACCTATGAAAAGACTTATTCAGAGGTTCTTACAAAAAGCGGTAACTCTGAACAAATTTTTGTTGAGGAATATAGTTTAGATCTTGGAAAAACTCACATGCATGGACACTTTTTGATGCCTGATGGATTCAAGTTAGGTTGGGGATCTCAAATTCAACTTTATGAACATTCAATGGAAAGGTTTGAATATAAAGATGGTTCACCTGGAAATAAAAACAGATCTCTATTTAATAACAATACATTCTTTGATTTAGAGGATGTTGTATATCAAAAAGATCCAAGATATTTAGCAAAAGTATGGACACCTGAAGAGGTTTATGCTGGAAGATCGGTTTGGGTGCATGATAATAGCGTTGGTACTGGAAATTTTCCAGGTAGAGCTGGAGATGTTGCTCCAACTAGGTCTCCACCAAGAAATAGAGTTAAAGGAGGTAGAATGGGACAGCACAGAGTTCCTCTAGATGGTAGTTATGAATTTATTCCATATAATACTGATGAATCTAACTATGTTGTTTTTAGAACAGGTGAAATGTATTTAAATGCTGCAGAGGCTGCATTTGAAACTGGTAGACCAGTTAGAGCTAAAGAAATGCTTAATGCAATACGAAATAGAGTTGGAATGCCAGCAAAACAAACTATAACTCTTGATGTTATAAAAAATGAAAGATATACTGAATTGTTTGCTGAAAATCATCATGTATGGGATTTAAAAACATGGAGAGATGCAGAAGCTGAAATTCATATGAGAGAAAAATGGGGAGTGAAGTGGTATAGAAGAAAATCGGATGGTTTTTATAAAGCTAAAAGGTGGAAGTGGAACTTTTCTCAAAACACTCCATTTTTACCTCAAATGTATTGGTTACCAATTGGTACAGCAAGATTAGCAGATAATCCCAATCTTGTTGAAAACCCTGGATATTAATAAAATTAATTATTTATAATTTTAAAAAAAGGACCTATAATGGTCCTTTTTTTTATATTTAAAATTATATAAAATGAAAAATGCTTTTGTGATTTTATTGTTTTGCTCATGTATGAGTCTTAAAGTTGATAACTTAAATATTCCAAATAATAATATTAATGTTGGATATGGCAACCAAAATAAGCTGATGTCAACTAAATCATTGTCTGAAATTGAAAAAAACAAATTAAATATTGGAATTAGCAATAATTTATCTGAAAGTCTAAAAGGTAAGGCAGCTGGGTTAACAGCTTCAAAAGTAAACTTAAGTTTACCGGATAAATATCCATCATTATTTATTAGAAATTTTGATTCACCTCCTTTAATAATTGTTGATGGAATTGAAACGGATATTAATCAAATTGATTCAAATGATATTGAGTCTATTTCTCTTTTAAAAGATTCAGCTGCAGCTATTTATGGTTCTAGAGCTGGAAATGGTGTTATTATAATAACTACTAAAAGAGGAAATATTATAAATTAAAATAATTTAATGAAAAATTTTTTTTTATTATTTATTTTTTTTTCTTCTTGTTCTAATCAAACCACACAACCAAATCTTTTATTTATAATAGTTGATGATCTTGGCTGGAAAGATGTTAGCTATAATGATTCCGATTTTTATGAAACCTTTAATATTGATCGTCTTAGTCAAAATAGTATGTTATTTTATAATGCTTATTCTGCAAGTCCTGTTTGTTCTCCAACAAGAGCTTCAATTATGACTGGAAAACACCCTGCAGTTGTTAATATAACAGATTGGATTCCAGGACTGGACCCTAATGACCGAATACTTTTGGGGCCAAAAGATAGAAATGAGTTGCCACTTCATGAAATTACAATTGCTGAGCTATTAAAAAAAGATGGTTATAAAACATTTTACTCAGGTAAATGGCATTTAGGCAGTGAAGGTCATTACCCTGAAGATCAAGGGTTTGATATAAATAAAGGAGGTTTTGAAAAAGGAAGTCCTATTGGTGGTTATTATTCCCCCTACAAAAATCCAAAATTATCTGATGGTCCTGAGGGTGAATATCTCAGTGATAGATTGACGCAAGAGACAATTGATTTTATTGAAGATATACATGATTCTGGTCCATTTGCTGCTTTTTTATCTTTTTATAATGTTCATACTCCAATTCAAGAAAATAAAGAATTTTATGATTATTATCTAGATAAATTAAAAAATTATGATGATATCGACCCTGTTACAAAAAAAGAGGGCGAAGCCATAACCTTGCAAAATCAAAGAAATGCTAAATATGCATCAATGGTTCACGCAACTGATGTTAATATTGGAAAAATTTTAAAATATTTAAAAAAGAATAAACTTTATGACAATACTTTGATTGTTTTCACGTCTGATAATGGAGGTTTATCTACACTAGGAAAAATAGCTCCTACATCAGTTAATCCTTTGCGAGCTGGAAAAGGGTGGTTATATGAGGGCGGAATTAAGATTCCACAACTCTTAAAACTTCCCAAACAAGTTTTTAGGGAGATAATATATGAACCTGTAGTCTCTTATGATCTTTTTCCTACTGTTTTAAAAATATTAAATATTGATTATAATAAAAAAGAAATTTATGGAAAGGACCTTTCTAACCTATTCTTAAAAAAAGAATTTAAAAGAGATTATATTTTTTGGCATTTTCCTCACTACCATGGTTCTTTATGGAAGCCTGGCTCAGCAATTAGAAATAATCAGTGGAAATTGCTTGAATTTTATGAGGATAATAACTATGAATTATATAACTTATATGAAGATTTAGGTGAATCCAAAAACTTAGCTAAAGTTTATCCAAAAATTGTAAATAAACTTTCTAAAAAAATGAATGAAATCAAGCTTAAATTAAATGCGAATAAAACTAAAGTAAATAATAACTACAAAAAATGAAAAATATTTATCTATTAATAATTATACTTTTTTTGTCTGCGTGTGCGGATAAGGATGAAAGACCTAACATATTGTTTATTATGTCAGATGATCATGCATACCAAGCTATCAGCGCATATAGTGATAAACTAATTCAAACCCCCAATATTGACAGGATAGCCAATGAGGGAATTTTATTTACAAATGCATGTGTAACAAATTCAATATGTGCACCCTCTAGAGCAGTTATACTTACCGGCAAGCATAGTCATTTAAATGGAAAAATTGATAACCATGCTAAATTTGATACAACTCAGGTTACATTCCCCCAACTTTTTCAAAAGGCAGGATATCAGACAGCTATGTATGGAAAACTTCACTTTGGAAATAACCCTAAGGGAGTTGATGACTTTTTAATTCTTCCTGGCCAAGGCGATTACATTAATCCAAAGTTTTTAGGGAAAGAAAAAGATACTGTGATTACTGGTTATGTTAGTGATGTGATTACAGACCTAACGTTAAACTGGTTTAAAACTAAAAGAGATAAGAATAGACCCTTTATGATGATGTATCTTCATAAGGCTCCACATAGAGCTTGGTGGCCAAGTCCAGAAAAGTTTGCTGAGTTTTATGAAAAGAAATTCCCAGAGCCAGAAACTCTTTTTGATGACTATTCTAACAGAGGAACTGCTGCAAAAACAGCAGAAATGAACCTTCTTACTCATATGCAATATATGCATGACAGTAAAGTAAGACCTGCTGTTATAAAAGAAATGGGTAAAGTAGAACCTGAGATTGTATACGTAAGGGGAGATGGTACTTTAATGCGTCCAAATGCTTCAGGTTTTAATAGACCATTTGGAAGAGCAAATGAAGGGCAAAAAAAGAAATATGATGTAACTCTTGACAAAATTAGTTCCGATTTTAAGAAGAATTGGCCAAAAATGAATGATGAGGAAAAAATGAGATGGAAATTTCAAAGATATATGCAAGATTATCTAGCAACTATTTCATCAGTAGATGATAATGTTGGAAGAGTTCTAGATTATCTTGAAGAAACAGGACTTGATGAAAATACAATAGTTGTTTACACATCAGATCAAGGTTTTTATTTAGGCGAACATGGTTGGTTTGATAAAAGATTCATTTATGATGAGTCTTTTAAAACACCACTAATGATTAAATGGCCAAATAAAATAAATGCTGGTATAACTAATGACGAAATGGTACAAAATTTAGATTTTGCTCAAACATTTTTAGAAGCTGCAATGATTGATGTTCCTGATGATATGCAGGGTGAAAGCCTTATGCCATTGCTTCTCAGTGAAAATGATAAATGGACCAGAGAAGAAGTTTATTATCATTATTATGAATATCCATCTGTTCACATGGCTAAAAGACATTATGGAATTGTTACTAAAGAATTTAAACTAGTTAGATTTTACTATGATGTTGATGAATGGGAACTATATGATAGATATAATGACCCTAATGAGATGAATAATGTATATTCCGATCCAGCATATGAAGATGTTGTAAAGAATCTAACAGAAAGATTAGCAAAATTGAGAGTAAAGTATAAAGATTCTGAGGAATTGGATCAGAAGTTTTTATACTAATGAGGTTTATATATTTTTTTGTTTTTTTATTATCATTTAATTCAAGTGCTCAAATAAAACTTAGTAATCTGTTTTCTAATAATATGGTTCTTCAACAAAAATCAGATGTTGGTATTTGGGGAACTGGGATTAAAAACAAACAAATTATTATTACACCCTCATGGTCAAATCAAAAATTTATAACCAAAGTTAAAAATGATGGTAGTTGGTATCAAGAAATAGAAACACCTGAAGCAGGAGGTCCTTACTCAATATTGATTATTTGTGATGCTGATAAAAAAATTTTAGAAAATATCTTAATAGGTGAAGTTTGGGTTGCTTCAGGTCAATCTAATATGGAAATGACACTTTCGGGAAGTAATAGAGAACCTGTTCTTGGATCACTAGATTTGATTGCAAAATCTAAAAACTCTAATATTCGTCTTTTTACTGTTAAAAATTCTTCAGAAAATACACCTACAAAGTATTTGGATGGAACTTGGTCTGTTGCAAATTCATCAAGTGTACCTAATTTTAGTGCAGTTGCTTATTCTTTTGCAAACTTTTTAAATGAAATATTAAATATTCCAATTGGAATAATTAATTCTTCATGGGGAGGATCTCCTGCTGAGGCTTGGACTGATAAAAAATCTTTAGACGACAATTTTAAAAAATCTGAAATAAAAAATCACCATAATGATAACGCTATCCATCATAACCCCTCAGGACTCTTTAATGGAATGATTTCTCCTTTAATTCCATTTAAAATTAAAGGAGCTATTTGGTACCAAGGAGAGAGTAATATTGGAAGAGCAAGTAGTTATACAAAATTGATGAATACTATGATCAAAGGATGGAGAAATCAATGGGGACAAGGAGATTTTCCTTTTTATTTTGTTCAGATAGCTCCTGATGGATCCGTTGGTAATGGCTATGGAACTTCTCAAGCATTTTTAAGAGAAGCTCAACTTAATACAATGCTTTCATTAAAGAACACAGGAATGGCTGTTACTTTAGATATAGGTAGTAAAATAACCAGTCATCCTCAAGAAAAAATTCTTGTAGGAAAAAGGTTAGCATATTGGGCATTAGCCAAAAATTACGGATTTGATACTCTACCTTTTTCAGGACCAATATATGAATCGTTCGAAGTTAAAAAAGACAAAGTTTATGTTAATTTTAAATATGCAAAAAACGGAGTAACTAGCTACGGTAAACCTCTAACTGGATTTGAAATAGCTGGGAAAAATAAAGTTTTTTATGAAGCAGATGCAACAATAAATCCTCATTGGACAGCAGGATGGCAGGATAGAAGCGTGCTTGTCTTGAAAAGCAGTGAAGTTGACAATCCATTATATATTCGATATGGTTGGAAAAATTATATTTGGGGTAATTTATATAATATTGAGGGGTTGCCAGCATCGTCGTTTAGATCTTATGATTTTGATTAGACCTAAAGAGAATCTTTGTTTAATATTGATGTTTTAACAGCAAGTTCTTTTTATTTTATAGAATTAGTAAAATAGGTATTCAAATTTTACCGTTTTCATAATTAATAACATATTACTTTATTAACATAGTTTTTTAGAGTTATTTATAATTATATTGTAATAAAAATATTATGAAAAATTTAACTATACTTATCTCTTTTTTAATTTCATTGAATTTGACTGCTCAAAAGTGGATTAATGATTCTAATTGTGACGATCAATCCTATGAAATTTTAAATGAAGCTATTAATCACCTTGCTAATTTAGAACAATTAACAGCGGTTGGAATGGCTAAGGCTGCTAAAATGAGTGATTCTGGATGTGAGTGTGCAAATCTAGTTATAGCTGCTAGTGCTGCAACAGCTAATTGGGGTTCAAGAAAAGATAAATTGGAGGCTGTAAACATTCAACTTTTATCTGCTGAAGAAAAATCATGGTATGATTTACTGCTAGAAACAACTAGAGGTGAAGAAAATACCTGGGATGATACATATTCAAGAGCTATTAAAAAATTTCCAAACAGTCCAATTATAAATTGGGTTGGAATTAGAGGAGGTTTAAACTGGGATGGATATATGGAATTTTCAAAGAATTTTCCAAAGAATGCATCATCAGCTTATAACATGATAGCATATGGCTATGCTAGAGGAGAATTTGGTGATGCTCCAGACTTTGATGCTGCTTTTGATGCTATAGAAAAATCCCAATCTCTTCATTATGGTCCAAATTCAATAGACTCTAGTGCTGAAATTGCTGCATTGGAGGGTGATTATGAAAAAGCTCTTAATAATCAATTAAAAGCTGTTGATTATGCATTTTTTTCTTCACCATACTGGGAAAAAGCAGTTACATACAGAAGAAATGTTTTTAAAGAAAATTTGACAGAATTTCTTCAACAAGCACAGAAAGATGTTCAAAAAGCAATTTTAGATAGAAATTATGATGAGTTTAAAAAATATATTTCTGAAGATATGCAACTTATTTCTGGAGATTCAAATCTACAAGACTTTTATGAGTTCTCTGAGTCTAGTTTTTCCAGAGGAGCAAATGTTAGTTGGAATAGTTTTGATTTAAGAGATATTGAAGTTGATTTTTCACCTGATATGTCTATGGCTATTTTAACATTTTATGCTGATGGTTCATACACTAGAGGGGACTCCGAAAATTCGATAGATTACAGTACTAGAGCCTCCTCGGTTTGGATTGCTACCCCTAACGGATGGAAAACTGTTCATACCAATTGGGCTCCATATGGTGGTGGATCAGGAATACCAAAAATTTAGATTTTAATCCTTTTAGATAAAAAGACCCAAGTTTTTCTTGGGTCTCTTATTATTTTAAAAAGTCTGGTTTTTTAATTAGATATTTCAATCCAGGTAATGATGATAATGCCGCACAGAATGTAAACAGTAGACCAATACTAGCTGCCAATTCAGGACTAAAGTTTAGTAGAGATGCTGAGGATAAAAATACATATTCCCTGATTCCAACTCCACCAAAAGAAAAAACTGAAAAAATTGATGATAATATAAATACCAATATTATTTCTAAATAATTATTTAAAATTCCAAGAGAATACAAAATCATAAAGATTGATACAAATTGAATCATGTGACTCAATGTTGAGTATGCGAATGATTTCCAAAAAATATGTTCATTTTTAAAAATTAATTTAACTAAATAATATCCAATTATACTTATACTAATTATGCTTAAAGCAATAACAAGAAAAGTTAATTTAATAAAAACTAACGCATATAAGCTGATTAAAATGCAGCATAGTACACCTAAACCAATTAATCTATCTAATAATATTAGTTTAAGAACTTTTTTTAAATTCCAACCTAAGTTTTTATTTAATAAATAACCCTTATAGGCATCTCCTCCAATACCACCAGGTATAAAAAAGTTATAGAAGAGACCAATTAGATATAAAGTGAAGTTTTGATTGAATGAAATTTGAAAATTATTTTTATTTAATATATGCCTTAATCTCTCAGAGGAAATTATTTGAGAAATAAAATAAACTATCGAAGCAAAGAAGATTATAAGAAAATTTATATTTATAATTACATCTGAAAACTTATTTAAATTAAGATTTGATAAAGTATAATAAATAAAAAAAACTGTTATAATAATTTGTAAAGCAGATAAAATCTTTTTTTTCAAAATTTAAAAATACTTTATTAATTAGAATTTAGATATTTTTTCGGTGTAGTACCAAATTTGTTTTTAAAAGCATTTATAAAGTGACTTGCAGTACTGTATCCTAAGTGTAATGCTACTTCATTAACATTATAGTTTTTAGATGATAACATATTACTTGCTAAATTCATCTTGTATTCATATAAAAAACCAAATACAGTATTTCCATAAACTTGTTTAAAACCTTCTTTTAAGTTTTTTAGTGATATTTCTACCAGTTCAGCTAATTCTTTTAAACTCGGTGGTTCTGACATCCTACTAATTATAATTTCTTTTGCTTTTTTAATTTTTATTACATTTTTATCATCGGCTAAAAATGGACATTGTTCAATATTCATCTCTTTACCAACATTAAAGAGTAAACTTAAAAGCTCAAAAACTTTACCTTTAAAGTAAAGTTTTTTTACATTATCGCTTATATTTTGATTCATCATTTGAACTAAAATCGTAGTCATAATCGGACTTAGACTATATTCTTTATAGAATTTTTTATTAATATTTTCATCACTAAGAAATGGAATTGATTCTGCTGTTTCAGAAAATAGACTATGAAATTTTTCAATACGTATTAACAAGCTAATTAGTTTAGTATTATTATTTAATAGCGCATTAACGGGTAAGTTCATTACAGGGTTGTACAATAAAATTAAGTTCCCTTTTTTTAAAGGAAATGAGTATGATCCATTATTGTATTCAAAACTAATGTCTCCCTCTAAACAAAAATGAAATTGAATAAAGTTTTTTTCAGTTTCATAATTAACATAATTTTTTCTTGATTCTAGATTTTTAAAATCAAAGTAAATAATATCTTTATCAATTTGAGTTTTATTATTTGTTCCTAAAGTGATATTTTTCATTTGAAGTAATGATTGTATATTTTTAATAACTCTATTTAAAAATTAAAATAATCAGATATATGATCAGTATAATATTTTTTCAAAAATAACATAATTGATTAAGAAAGGAACTTATAGCGTTATTTTTTTTATATTGAGTTATGTTAAAATGTCTTCTTACTCCCTTTCTTATTTTATCAATTTCAAACTCTTTTTCACAGGTCTTAAAAGAAAATGATTCATTAGCAATTATTAACGTTTTAGAAACTCAAAGAGTTGCTTGGAATAATAATAATATTGATGACTTTATGCAAGGTTATTTAAAGTCTGACAAACTAGTCTTTTCTGGATCAAATGGTCCAGTTTACGGCTGGAATCATGTAAAAGACAGGTATAATAGAACTTATTCATCTAAAGAGTTAATGGGATTTTTAAAATTTGATATTAATGATCTTTTTTTAATAACAAGAAAAGTTGCAATTCTTCTAGGAAAATTTAATCTTGAACGAAAAAATGAAAAACTATCAGGCTATTTTACTTTGATTTTTAAAAAAATCAATGGAAATTGGTATATAGTTAGTGATCATACATCCTGATTAAATGAAATATTTTATAATAGCTTTTTCCTTATTTAATACTCTTTTTTTAAGCTCTCAAGATAATTGGACATATTTAATTGATGACAACTTATCTAACTGGGAAATAAAAGAGGGTAATGCTGAATTTCTAATTGATGAGGGTATTATTACAGGTATCTCTATTCTTAAATCTCCAAGTACTTACCTAGGAACAAAAATTAATTATAAAGATTTTATTCTTGAGTTTGAAGTTAATGTTAGCTCAGGCCTTAACTCTGGGGTTCAGTTTAGGTCTTTAAAATCTAATAATCCAAGAAATTCTGTTTATGGTTATCAATTGGAGCTGGAAGCAGATAAACCAGAAAGAAATAGATTATGGAGTGGTGGTATATATGATCAGTCAAGAAGAAGTATTTTTTTATATCCATTATCTGTTAATCCTATTGCTAGATCGGCATTTAAAGCTGATGAATGGAACTTTGTTAGGGTTGAGGCAATTGGAAATTCAATTAGAACTTGGATTAATGGAATTCAATGTTCTAATTTAATTGATGATACTTCATCAGAAGGCTTTATAGCTTTACAAATCCATAGTATTGGGGAAAAATCATTAGAGGGTAAAACAGTAAAATGGAAAAATATTAGAATAACAACCAATGAAATGAATAATAGGTATCCAGTTGAGGATTATGCAAAAGAGATCAATAACATAGATAATTTTCTAACAGAAAAACAAAAAGAAGACGGGTGGAAATTTATTTTTGATGGAAACACTTCAAGTGGATGGCTGGGAGCAAAATCTGACTCCTTCCCATCAAAAGGATGGAAAATAAATAATGGAATATTATCTGTTTTATCATTCAACGGAAAAGAATCTGAAAATGGTGGAGACATTATAACCAAAGATAAATATCAAAATTTTGAGTTAGAACTAGATTTTAAAATAACGAAAGGAGCTAATAGTGGAATAAAATACTTCGTTGATATTGATTTAAATAAAGGGCCTGAATCAGCAATAGGTCTAGAATATCAAATACTTGATAATAGATTTCACTTAGATGCATCAAAAAAGTTTAGAGTTATGGAACTAGAGGGCGAAAAATGGGAATTAAAAAAAGAGGACATAAAAAGAAATAGAGGAGTTGCTAGTTTATATGATTTAATTGAAGCTGAAAAATTTAATCATAAATCTGTCTCTGCGGGCCAATGGCATAGAGCCAAGATAATTTCAAATAATGGTCATGTAGAGCACTGGCTTGATAATGAAAAAGTGTTAGAGTATAATAGATTTTCACAGGTTTTTAAAGCTTTAATTCAATACAGTAAGTATTCTAAATGGGAAAACTTTGGTCAACTAGAATCAGGACATATACTTTTACAAGATCATGGTAATGAAGTTTCATTTAAAAACATAAAGATTAGAGAGTTTTAGTATGAAAAACAGAAGAAATTTTTTAAAAAAATCTGCTTTGGGTGTTACAGGTTTAACGTTTATCAATTCACTTTCTGCAAAGTCATATAGAAAGATTTTAGGATCAAATGATAGAATTAAAATTGCTTTTCAAGGATTGGGAAGGAGAATTCCAGGGCTCTTAAGCAGCGCAGTTTCTCAAAAAAATATTGAAGTTACTCACTTATGTGATGTAATGGATAATCAAATTGCTAGAGCCTCAAAAATATTTTTTGATTTAACAGGTAATAGTGTTAAATCTGAGAAAAATATACACAATATATTTGATGACAAAGATGTTGATGCAATTATTATGGCTACACCTGATCATTGGCATGCTTATGGAGCTTGCAAAGCTATGGAAAGTGGAAAACACGTTTATCTAGAAAAACCATGCAGTCACAATATGAAAGAGAGTGGATTACTAGTTTCTTATCAAAAATATTTTGGCAAGGTAGTTCAAATGGGTAACCAGCAAAGATCCTCACCACATACTATTGAACTTATGGATAAAATATATCAAGGTGCTTTAGGAAAAACTTATAAGGCAACTGCATTCTATCATAGTAATAGACCTAGGGTACCAAATCAAGTTTTAGCTCCAGTTCCTGAGGGGCTGGATTGGGATTTATTTCAAGGTCCTGCCGTTAGAAAAGAATATACTTTTAATACTTGGGATTATAATTGGAGATGGTATGGTTGGGATTATGGTACTGGTGAGGCTGGTAATAATGCCACTCATGAGTTGGATATTGCCCGATGGGCATTAAAAGTAGATTATCCGAATCATGTAGATGTTTATTCAGGTAAATACCATTTTGTTGATGATGGTTGGACTATGTATGATACAATGGAAGCAAAATTTAAGTTCGATAGTGGAAAAACAATTACATGGGATGGTCAAAGTAGAAATGCATTTGAAAAATCAAAAGAGGGAGGAAGAGGAACAAAAATATGGGGATCTGATGGTTCAGCCTTTGTAAATAGAGCAGGTTATCAACTTTATAATTTAAAAGGTGAACTAATTTTTGATAGTTTGTCAGACGAAAATAAAAATAGATACTCTTCTGGTGGAAATATTGGCAATATGACCCAGCGTCATATGAAAAACTTTTTTGAATCTATTAAATCTGGAGAAAAGTTAGCATCTCCCATCTCCGATGCGGTTATTAGTCAAAGCATGGTTCATTATGCAAATCTTTCATACAGATCCAATCAATCCTTATCTATAGACAGTAACTCAACAAGAATTAAAAATAAAAAAGCAATGAAATTTTGGTCTCGTGATTATGAGAAAGGTTGGGAAATAAAAAACCTTAACTAGTTTGAGTCTAGCGCTTTTAAGCGCTTTAAGAGTGGGGGATGAGAGTAGTGGATAAAAACATAAAGTGGGTGAGGGTATAAATTTGTCAGGCTATCTACAGAAAGTTTTTTTAAAGCTAACTTTAAACTCTCACCGTTGTAAGTTTTTTTAGCAAAATCATCTGCTTCAAACTCATTCTTTCTACTAATTATATTGCCAAAAATTCCAATAATTAATCCAATTGGACTAAACAAAAGACTAAATCCAATAAGACCTAAGTGGAAAGCATCAATTTCAGCACCAAGAGCTGTTGTAAGTTCTGGTAATTTAGTGCATAGTTCAAATAAGTAACACATCAATCCTATTTGAATAACAGACATAAACATACCTTGCTTAATATGATTTTTTTTATAATGACCCACCTCATGAGCAAGAACAGCTACTAATTCTTCTTCTGAATGCTTTTCAACGAGAGTGTCAAACAGAGCAATTGTTTTTTTTGGTCCTAAGCCAGAAAAATATGCATTTGCTTTAGAAGATCTTTTTGAACCATCGATTATAAATATATTTTTAAGAGAATATCCAATTTCTTTTGAATAGTTCTGAATTTTATCTTTTAAAGTCCCATTTTCTAATGGACTTAATTTGTTGAAAATTGGAACTATTAATGAAGTATAGAACATACTCATAAAAATTGTAAACAATGATAAACCTATCCACAACCAAACCCAAAACCCTTCATTAAAGTAATGATATAAAAATACAGCAGCTCCAAGTAAAAGACCTCCAATTATGATTGACATAAAAGTTCCTTTTACTATGTCCATTAAAAATGTTTTCAAGCTAGTTTTATTAAATCCAAATTTTTCTTCAACAACAAATGTTGAATAGTAGCTAACTGGCAGACTAATGATCATATTTATAAAATAAAAAAACAAAAAGAATGTTGCTGAATGTAAGAATGGAGACCTGTAAATCTCATATATATAATCACTTACATATCCATAGATTCCAGTTGCCAAAATTAACAAGGTTAGACTTGTACTAAGAATAGAAGAGATTAGAGATACTTTTCCTCTTGATTTTTTGTAATCTTTAGCTTTTAAATACTTTTTTTTATCATAAAAATCTTTAAGTTCATTTGGAATTTTATTTTTCCAATTTTTATCATTTATATAATCCAAAATAGCAGAAAATACAAAGTTAAAAAGGATTAGAGAGCAAAATAAAATTAATAAAAGTGTGGGTTCCATATTCAATGATTAGCAAATTTAGCTATTCTTTTGTTAGATAAAAAATCATTAAATTTACTTAATAACCAAAAACACAATTTATGAAAGGATTTAAACAATGTGAAAAAAATCACTTTTACAAAGAAGATTTAGATGAATGTCCATATTGCCCTAAAGGCACTGTAGCTGAGGAATCAGGAACTGTTAAAACAGCAATATTAGACAATGAGGATAATTCAACTAAAACTGTTGTATTTGGAAATCAAAAATCTGAAAATGTTGATTCCCTTAAAAAAGATTTTGACCCTACAAGAACCATTGTTACACCTAGTAAAAGTTCTGAAGATTCTGCAAAATCAGATGAAGTCCAAATTTCTAAAAGAAAGTTAAGAGGTTGGTTGGTCACTTTTGACATAGAGGAGTTTGGTACAGATTATAAAATATTTGAGGGAAGAAATTTAATAGGTAAAAAATCAACTTGTGACATTACAGTACTAGATAACGAAGTGTCTTCTGAACATGCTGTGATTTTATTTAGAAAAGATAAGTTTGAAATATCTGATCAAATGTCAACAAATGGTACTGTACTAAACGGCGAACTTTTAGATTCTCATAAGTCAAATGTTTTAGTTGATGGTGATGAAATAGTTGTTGGAAAAACTAGTCTTTTATTTAAGACTGCCATTAAACAATAATAATTCTTCATGAAAAAATTATTTATACTATTTACACTTTTTGTATTTAGTTTATCCTCATATTCTCAAGTACAATTTTATAATGATTCTACAAGTGTTGATGATTTTCCAGAAATTTCTTTTCAGATTAATGATAGAGATCCTGACTTAAAAGTTAAATCTGACTTTATTTTAAGAGAAAGGCTGAATCAATTAAAAGTTATTGATACATTTTCGTTTAGCCATTTAAAAGATTCACTTTCATACACAGATGAAAATAAGTGTATTTTGGTTATGATTGAAACCCTTGGCCATTCTGATAGATATGAACAGTTAAATACATCACTAAATGCAATTAATAGCTCACTATCAAGATTTATAAATAAGGGAGATAAGGTAAAACTTGTTTGGTTTGCTCTTAGAAATGCTGAAACAAAAATTTTAAATGATATTAATCCAAAATTCACAGATAGTATAAATGAGATAAAGTCATACTTAAATAAATTTAGACTACCAGACAATGACTTCACTAATAAATACGTTTCAGATATAACAGGTGCTTTAATTGAAGGAGTAGATATATTGGATAAATTTGATAGTAGCTTACCTAAATCAATTATATTAATATCGGAGGAAAGAAATAATAGTTACGCCCAGGTTTCTACTACCTCAGCCATTGCAAAAGCGAGGGAAAAAGGTGTTGTAATTAATACAATTAAATACAACAGATTTAGAGATGAACAGTTTAGTATTCCAACACTCTCAGAGGGCACATATGGTGAAAGATTTGTTTTGTCTCAAAGTTTTGGAAATCAAAGGGTAAATAGCAAAAAGAAAAGTGAGATAGAAAATAGAGTTGTACAAATTTCAAAAAAACTTGTAAAACGATCCAAAGGAAATAATTATAAATTTTCTTTTTTAACTAAAAATGATATTAAAGATGGTAAAAACTATAGAATTCAAGTAGAGGTAACTGATTCAGAGCAAGTTGAAGAATTATCATACAAAGCTCCAGGAAACTGGGTTGTAGCACAATTTCAAAAAAACTTAATTCTTTCAATTATTGTTTCTATTATTCTTATTGTTCTAATCATACTTTTAGTTTTAAAAACATATAGACTATATAAAGAACAAGCTTTAGAAAGAGAAAATGAAATTTTAGATCAAAGAAAAAAGACAGAACAGCAACAAGAGGAAATTGATAAACAGAACAAAGAAATTGATAGAATAAAAAATGAAGAGAATGAAAGGCAAAGAATTGAAGCAGTAAAAAAGAAAAAGGAAGCAGAAAGTGAATTGATAAATAAAATGCTTCAAAATGGTAACTTCCCAATTCTTAAGGTAATTCAGGGTAATGACTCAAAAAGTTATGAGGTTAATAAACCAGTGTTTACAGTTGGAAGATCAACTAACAACAACCTTATGATAGATAATCCACACATATCAGGGAATCATTTTTCAATTTCTTTTGATGGTAATGATTATTCATTAAATGATGTTGGAAGTACAAACGGAACTCTTGTGAATGGTTCTTTATACAAAGGAGATTCACGAAGTATTAATCTTAAAGATGGTGATATAATTGAAGTTACTGAAGTAACAATAGTTTTTTATAAATAAAATATGAATTTAAATCACATTTCAAAATCAGTTGTTGGATTAGTTAGATCTGCTAATGAGGATTTTATTGGAGATTTTTCCACTAAAGATAACTTAAGAGTATATGTTGTTTGTGACGGAATGGGCGGTCATGTAGGTGGTGCAAAAGCCTCTCAAACCGCTGTTAATAGTATTAGTGAATACTTTAATGGAAACCCAAATGGAATTGTTCAGGTTGCATTGAAAGAAGCCATAGAGTTTGCTAATATTCAGATTTATGGTGAAGCTCAAACTAATCCAAGTCTTACTGGAATGGGAACTACATGTGTAGTGTTAGCTGAAAAAGATGGACTATTATATCTTGCTCATGTTGGAGATAGTAGGTGTTACATATTTTCAGATAACAAATTATATCGTATAACTAAAGATCATTCATATGTCCAAACATTAGTTGATAGAGGAGAAATTTCGGATGCAGAAATGGAATCTCACCCTAGAAAAAATGAGTTAACTAAAGCTTTAGGTATATCCGATTCTGTTGAAGTTGAAGTTGTGCCAGATCCAATAAAAGCTAAAAAAGGAGATAAATTTTTATTGTGTAGCGATGGTTTAACAGGTCTTGTAACAGATAAAATAATTACAAAAACTATTAGAGATAATTCTGATTTAAATTTATGTGTTAATAAATTAATCAAATTAGCAGAAGATGGAGGAGGGCATGATAATATTTCTACAGATTTAGTTGAGGTTATTGAAAGTGAACACAAAACCTCAAGCTTTGTAAGTAAAAATAACCTTTCCTTTAATCAGACACAGACTCAAGACGGAATAAAAGAAAAATCGCCCTCATTTAGTTATACTAAAGTCTTTTTATTATCAGTGATTATTTTAATTATTGGTGGAGGAATCTATTATTTTGGATTCAAACCAGGTATAGAATTACCTCCAACTGAAAAACCAGATGAAGTTAAAATAGAAGAATCTATAAAATTGCCATTCGAAAATTATATTGATTCAATGAATATCAAAGGTTTTCATGAGGATTTTGTGAAAAAGGTTCAAGAATCTCCTAAACTAAAAGAACCTAGTTTTGAGGGTAGTTTTCAAATTTTCTTTTTCACAAAAGAGGATAGAGAGATGCCTATAGTTGAGTACAGAGAATACTTTGGTAGATCTAGTAAATGGAATAAAAATAAGGATAAAAGAAGTAAAGATGATTATTTAAAAATTTTAGTAAAAGACTCAATACTTGTTAATCATACAATACCCCCTAAAGATGATAAGCTGACTTTAGAAAATAAAGATCAAGACATAATTTTCTCGGAAAAACAACAAAAGGAAATTGATGAAATCCAAAAACAGAAGGCAGAGGAAGAAAAGATAAAACAAGAGAAGGAATTAAAAGATTTGGAGAAAAAAAAGAATGACAGTATTGCAGATGCGGAAAAAGAAAGTAAAAAAAAGAATAAGAAAAAAGAAAAACTGAAGAAGAAAAAAGGTGAAAATGAATCTAGTGAAAATGCAAAAAGTTATTCTGAAAATGAAGAGAAAGATGAAAATGAATCAGAAAATAAGAAAGATAAATAAGGTTGAAAAATGTTTCCAGATTTAGGCTCAAAACAGTATGAATTTATAAATAGAATCGGCGGGGGAGGATTTGGTGTAGTTAACTTAGCAATAGACCTACATACAGGAAAGCCTGTTGCAATCAAATCAATTCACAAAAACTATAATGACAGAAAAGATTTAATTGAAAATTTCAAAAGAGAAGCAAATATTTATCTGGACTTATCACACCCAAATATTGTCAAATTAAATGCATTTATAATTAACAATGGAGTCCATTTGGTGATGGATTATGTCGAAGGAAGAACTTTGGAGGATTTTATTAATAAGGAAACGGGCCCTATTCCGACAAGATTGTGTTTAGATTTACTTACTGATATTATATCTGCAATAGATTATGCTCATAATAAAAATATACCAATTGATGGTTATGAACACGGTGCTTTACATCTAGATTTAAAACCATCAAACGTTTTAATAACAAAAAGCAATAAAGCTATGGTTATTGACTATGGAATTTCAAAAGGTTCAACTGAAAAAAGAAAAGTAAGAGAACATACAAAAATGTATTGCGCACCTGAGCAATTAGATGCAGAAAAAGATTTAGACAAGAGAACTGATATTTATTCTTTAGGATTATTAATGCATCAGATGTTATGCGGATCATCTCCATACACAGCTAATTCCAATGAAGAGTTAGAAGATAAAGTAAAATATAGAAAAACAAAGAGAATGATTGATGTATACCCAGCTATTTCTGAAGAATTTCAGGAAATTGTTGATAAGGCAACACAAAAACAACCTGATTTACGTTATCAAACATGTGGAGAATTTTTAGAGGATCTGGATTATTTATCAAATAAATCAAACACTACTTTATGAAGGTTATAAGAGTTGGTCGAGGTAAAAATAATGATGAGGTTTTAAATGACTCGACAGTTTCAAGAAATCATTTAGAGATTTTTTTTGGTGATGATGGACTTGTAGTAGTAACAGATTTGAACTCTGCTAATGGAACAACTGTTAATGGAAAAAAAATTACAACTCCAACAAAACTAGATTCTTTAGATATTTTAAAAGCTGGAAACTCATTAATCAAATGGAAAAATTATTTAAAAGACAGTAATGATTATAATCAAGAAATTAATACTGAAATAAAAGAAGAAGAACAAATTAATGAAATTGAAGAAAATGATTTTAATTCAAAAAATCAATCAAATAACATTATTAAAGATTATAAGAAAGAACTCATAACCCTTTCAGTAATTTCTTTTTTATTAATAATAGTTTTTCTATTTAAAGATAAATTCCAAAAGGTTGAGGGAGCAATAACAATGTTTGAAAAAGTTGAAACCTTATACACAAACTATGTTGAACCAATTTTTGATAAAGTTTCTTTACAAAAAAAACAAAGAACTGATGTAACCTATGATTTTACTTGTATGAATAATAACCCTGAAAATGAAATCATCACCGGTCTGGGTGATTTTAAACGTACTACAGATGAAATATTTCTTTCAGATGTTCAAGTATCAATCAATGATGAAATTAAAATGGGTAATAATCTTTTAAAATCTTATAAAAGTCAATATACAGTAATAACGTCAGGGGAGATCGTTAATTATTTAAGGAATATTTTAGATGATTTAACCAGTAGAATTGCTAGACCAAGAGGATTTAATTATCAAATTTATTATATAAAAGGAGATGAAGACAATGTAATTACATCAGGTGGTAAAATTTTTGTCTTTGAAAAGTTTTACAATAGGTTTGATAATAGCTCTGAAGTTGCAGCTGTTATAGCTCATGAAATTGCTCATAATGAAATTGGCCATTTGACTAGCTACGTTAAGAAGCAAAAAGTTGCAAATGATTTTGGGGTCTTTGGTGAGATATTTTTAGAATTAGAAAATGCCTTTACACCACCAAGTTTTAACCAAAAACAAGAAGTTCAAGCTGACTTATTCGGAATTGATTTAGTTCACCCCACATCATATAATCCATGTAGTTCGATTGATTTTTGGAAGCGATTAGCTGAAAGTGAGAGACAGAGAGATTCATATGAAAATTTTATGACCACCCATCCAACATCAATTAGCAGACTTAAATGTATTAGGAATCATTTAAAATCAAACTATAATATTAATTGTAATTGATAATGAGGCATATATATATATTATTCATCTCATTATTTCTGATATCATGCTCAAACTTTGTTAAGCCCCCAGAGTTAATATCGATTGAAGATTTTGAGTTTCTAGGAGAAGAAAATGATAAGTTTATTTTCTCATCAAATTTAGTCGTATTAAATAAAAACAATTTTAAAATAAAAGCAGAGGAGATTAAATCGCAAGTTTTGTTTGATTCTCAGGTCATAGGAGATTTTTTAATTGATAAAGAATTTTTTATTGAAAAAAAATCTCAAAAAAAAATAAGTGCGTTAATTTATCTCAATCCAAAAAATATTAATTCATCTTTATTTTCTGATGAATCAAAAAGCTTGCTTATTAAAGGTTATGTAAAAACCCCATTTTTAAACCAAAAAATAAATTTTGAATACGATTATATTTTTAATCTTAATGATATAATGGATTCGTTTGTCGATGAACAAATTTCAAAAAGTGTATTTGAAGTAAAGGAAATTAAACTAAAAAAAATTATATCGACTATTGTCCAAGTAGAAATTTTACTAAACTTTTATAATGATTTAGGTTTTGATTTTGAGATTAAAAACCTTAATTCTGTCATTTATAAAGACCTTGAAAAATCTAAGGTTTTAGCGAGATCTAATAATTTAAAAACAATTAAAGTTTATGATCAAAATAATATTGATTTTCCAGTAGACTTAGATCTTAACCTGTTAAGTATTAGCCCAAGTATGTTGCTTGGGACTTTAAGAAACAATTTAAATCTTTATATAGATTTTGATTTTGTAGTTGAGGTTTTTGATAACGAATTTCCATTAATTTTATCTCGAAAAATAGTAATTGACTCTAAAAATTTTGAAATTTCAATTGAATGAAAAAAGAATCTTTCAAATTATTTTTTTACAAGGATAGTCAGCTTTTTAAAAAGGTTGTAATTGCAGAGAATTTTTCATTGATGGTTGGATCTAACTCAATTTGTGATGTTATGGTTTCTAATAAAAGAGTATCAAGAAATCATTGTCAAGTTATTTACAGTAACTCAGATGACTTAAAATTAATTGACTTAGAAAGCACTAATGGTACTTTTTTAAATGGAATTAAATTAGAACCAGGCATTCCATATAATTTAAATTTAAAAGATCAAGTTCAGTTGGCTGGAGTAAGTGGAATTTTAATTTCTATTGGTTCTGAAAATACACAATCCAGAGATTTAGAAAATCAAAAAAATATTCTGGAATTATTTAAAAATAAAGATTTAATTATAGTTGGAAGAGACTCCACTTGTGATTTAAGAATTAATGATACTAGAATAAGTCGTAAACATGCTTCAATAAAAAAGTTATCAGATGATAAATTTTTAATAAAAGATTTAGGCTCACTTAACGGAGTTTATATAAATGGTTCTAAATTAAGTGGTACAAAAACCATCTCAAAGAATGATAATATTTTTATTAGTAAATATCTTTTAAAAATTGATGGTAAAGCTAAGGACCTAAGTGATGAATTAGCCATAAGCGCAATTGGAATTGAAAAGATATATCCAAACCAGAAAAAAGGAAAAAAAGCTTTACATAAAATGGATATTTCCGTACCGTCAAGGTCTTTATTAGCAATTATGGGACCCTCTGGATGTGGTAAATCAACATTGTTAAAATCACTAAATGGAGAGTCACCGCCAACAAAAGGAAGGGTTTTAATTTTTAATCAAGATTTAATTACTAATTATGAATACTTAAAGACACAAATTGGTTATGTACCACAAGACGATATTGTCCATAAACAATTAACTGTCGAACAATCACTTTTTTTTGCTGCAAAATTGAGGATAGCGAATATCAGCAAGGCTGATATTAAAGTTAAGATTGATCAAATTTTATCGGAGTTAAATATTAGTCATATAAAAAAGAATTTGATATCTGATATAAGTGGTGGTCAAAGAAAGCGAGTATCAATTGCTATTGAATTATTAACTGACCCAATGCTACTTTTCTTAGATGAACCTACATCTCCACTTGATCCTCAAACAATTGAAGACTTTTTAAACATTCTAAAAAAACTTTCAGAAAATGGAACAACTGTTATAATGGTCACCCACAAGCCCGAGGATTTAGACTACATGGACGAGGTAATTTTCATGGCTGATAATAATGGTGGTAAAATTGTTTATTATGGTGATTCAACTCAGTATAAAAATTATTTCAATGTTAATAATGCAGTTTCTGTTTTTTCACAAATTTCAGGCGATAATTCAAAGAAATGGGTTGAGAAATATTCAAATCCAAGACCATTATCTACAACCCAAGATAGAGAAAAGGTATTGATAAATAAGTCTAATCAAAGTCCAATAGAGCAATTTTTTTGGTTAACATATAGATATTTTAAGATTAAGACAAACGATAAAGTGAATACGTCTATTATGCTATTACAAGCCCCTATTATTGCATTACTTGCTTGTTTGGTTTTTAAGGAGGTTACACTATCTGTTTTATTTATTATGGCTGTTTCAGCAGTATGGTTTGGATCAACAAATGCTGCAAGAGAGATAGTAGGTGAACTTCCTATTTATTCTAGAGAAAGAATGTATAATTTAAAGCTAATACCATACATATTTTCAAAAATCACTGTTTTATCATTATTCTCTATAATTCAATCGTTTGTCTTTATATACATTCTGTATTTTTATTATAGTGATTCAAATTTTGATATATACTTTAATAATCCTTTTTCTGCATTTATATGGATGTCTTTTTTGACCATTTCATCAACCTTTTTAGGATTATTATTATCTGCTATTTTTGATACTTCTGAAAAGGTACTTGCTGTAGTTCCAATTGTACTAATTCCACAAATTATGTTAGCAGGATTAGTTGCAAAGATTGGATCAACAACTGTTGAATTTGTTAGTTATATGACATTCACAAGATGGGGTATTGAAGGTTTTGGAAATATTCAAGGAGATATTGTTACCGATAATCCTTTAAATAAAACTGCAGATGCTGTTGAATTTTTAAAAAATAATTTTCATGAATCATATTCTGACCATTTTAACTCATCTGGAACACTATCTCTAGATTTCATAGCTATATTTTGTTTAGTTTCTATTATGTTTATATCATTATATTTAATTTTAAAAAGTAAAGATTCAATATAGATGCCTGCAGAATTTACTAACTACGAAATATTAAGAAAAATAGGTGAGGGTGCCCAAGGAGAAGTTTATTTAGCAAAAGATAAGCGTTTAGGCAGAAAAGTAGCTATAAAATCTTTACATGTAGATTTAATTACAAATACTGTTTTAAAAGAACGTTTTATTGGTGAAGCTAAACTTTTAGGTCAGTTGAGCCACTCATCAATTGTTGCTCTATACGATTATGTAGTTGACACGTCAGGTTATCATTTAATAATGGAATATTTAAAAGGTAATCAACTGGATGATTATATAAGTAAAGTTAGTGGACCAATAAATGAAATAAGAGCTATTGATATTTTTTTACAAGTCCTGGATGGTATTCATCATATTCACAAGCTAAATATTGTTCATAGAGATATAAAACCTTCTAATATAATTATTAACGAAAATGATAAAATCAAGCTATTGGATTTTGGTATAGCTAAAGATTATAGTAATGATCCAAATTTAACTGTTGTTGGTCAAAGTGTTGGAGGAACACCAATGTTCATGAGCCCTGAACATATATCTAATGCAAAAATTACAGTACAATCAGATATTTATAGTCTTGGAGTAACTTTTTGGAACATGCTAACTGGGAAGGCACCTTATGAAGGATTATCTTTAGCAAAAATTTATTCAAAAATTGAAAATGAGGAATTAGCTCCAATTGAAAAAATTTATCCCTTCGCAAGTAAAAAATTAAATGACATTATAAAAAAAGCAACTGCTAAAGATCCCAAGAAAAGATATGATAGTTGTTTAAGTTTTATGAGAGCAATTGAAGATTTAAAAAAGCTTTTGATTTCAAAAACTAACTCAAAAAAGACCAAGCTTGATATTAATACTGAAAAAAATATTGATGTTCGAGTTAAAAATGTTGAAGATGCTTCATTTGTTGTTAATCATATTGGACACATTGGAACAGAAATAACTTTTTCAGGTAATCCGGGCACAAAATTAAATATCCAAATTCATAAAGAGGGTTATAAATCAATTTACAAGGAAATGGTCATTAATGAGGATGAATTGATTGAGTTTGAACTTAAAAAAAGAATGCCTGCTTTTATCAGTTTGATTCTAGTTACCTTTTACTTTTTTATTGAAACCTTTTTTAAGATTGCTACATTTTTTCTAAATAAGAAAATCTTAAAACTGGATGAGTCAAAAACAAATAATATTTATGAAAATATTGATAAGGCTACTAATAACTTAAAAAATAATATTAATTCAGTTAAATCTGGAATTTTGGAATTATCATCTTTTTTTGGAATTATATTAATTATCATTCTAATTTTCACCTTTTCAGTTAACAAATCTGGAAATAATAATGACGTGGATGCTGATATAACTTCTGTTGTTGATAAAGACCCAGAACCAGAACTCGACCCGAATAAATATCAGCCCAAAATCCAAGAACCAGACCCAGAACCAGACCCAGAACCAGACCAAGAACCAGACCCAGAACCAGACCAAGAACCAGATGATCAAGAAGAAACATTTGAGCCTTATGGAAAGCTTAAAGAGGACTGGTGTAGAAATAAAGGAAATCCACCATATACAAGAGTTAGAGTTTACCATGATGGAAAGGGAGGAACATACCCCGTATACACAAATAACTCAACTAAATGTGGTTATAAACCACCTAAAACGATAGTAGAACCACCACCACCACCACCAGGATCTAATGATTTTGAAAAACAATTTGAATTAGGCAATCATGATTATTCCACAAATAAATTCAATAATCAATGGCAGTTATTAATTTATATTAACGGAAGAGATATAAAGATTAGAGTTTATAAAAATGGTAGTCTATATCACACATATAATATAAGTGGCAAATTAAATGAATTATGGTATAACAAATCTGATAATACCTTGGTTACCAATAGGGAAAGCAGGACTACATTCAAACCAAAGCAACATAGAATGACTCTAAACGACAAAAAAGATGGTGAAAGTTTAACTGGCGGTTACTTGTATAATCGATCTGGCTTTACTAAAATTTCTTTAATTCCAAACTAGAATATCCTGTAGTGCCCTATTATTTTATGATAAGAAAACAAGGTGTCTTCCATTACCTGTCCTCCACCAATATTATGAACAATTTGATATCTTTCTCCATCATCAGATTTAACATCAACTACAATAGCTATGTGTGTTGTTCCACCACCTAAATTATAAGCAACAATATCACCAGGCTTATAGTTTTCTGCATTTGAAGTAATCCTTAAACTTTTACCCTGTCTTTCAAAATATTTCATTTGATTCCAAACTCGTCTATGATCCATTGACGAATACGGCTTTGTATGTCCCCAATTATTTGGATATTCTGAGAAATTTTCTTTCATATCTTCATGTACTTCTTTTTGAAGATCAATATCAACTTTTCTTAATGCTCTTATAATAACATCAGTACATACGCCTATTGTTGGAGGAACATCACCATTTGGATAGGGAATAGTAACCCAATCTCCATTATAAATAATATTAGGGTCAATTATACTCATTGCTGCGTCTGAAATATCTTGATTTGTTTGTGATGAATTACTTATAAAAAAGAAAAATGTTAAAAGAGTAATTAAATATTTTTTCATAATTTTCAATATACAATCATATTTACATAATGATTAATTTAATAAAAATAACATTTTTAATTCTTACTACTTTATTATCAACAAATAATGTTAAGGTTGAAAAACCTAATTTTATAATATATCTTTCTGATGATCAAGATTTTTTAGATTATAACATTTTTGGAAATGAAAATGTTCAATCTAATGCCGTTAACAGATTAGCTAGCGAGGGGATAAGTTTTACTAATTTCCACACTGGTCAAGCTATTTGTGCACCAAGTAGATCCCAACTATATACAGGTCTTTATCCTCTCAAAAATGGAAGTTATACAAATCATACTAATGTTAGGAATAATACCCTTACAATTGTACAGTATCTCAAAAAACTAGGATATAAAGTTGTTTTAGCGGGTAAAGATCATATTGGTCCGCGTAAAGTTTTTGACTTTGATTTACACATTAAAAAAATTGAAAATAAAAAACTCGATTTAAATAAAATTGATAAATATTTACAAAAAATTGAGGGACCATTTTGTTTAATATTAGCATCTGATTATCCGCACGGACCTCATCCTAATGAATCTGAATATAAAGTTTCGGATATTAAGAAGCATCCTTACGATTTTAATATCAATCCAAAAAAAACTGGATACTATGAATTTATTAAAAACGATGATAATCAATTATCAAAAGTCCTGGATATTGTAGATAATAACGGATTAACTAATAATTCTATTTTTATTTATGCTGCTGACCATGGTTATTCAGGAAAATTTTCTCTATACCAAAAGGGTTTAAAGATTCCTTTCATACTAAGATGGCCAAATAAAATAAAACCCAATTTGAAAAACAACTCTTTATTAACAATTGTTGATGTACTTCCTACATTGGTTGATATTGCAGGTGGAAGTACAGAAGATTTTGATGGAAAAAGTTTTCTTCCAATTTTAGAGAATAAAAAAAATGATGTAAACGAATATATTTATGGTGTATCAACCAGACAAAATATACAATCAACTTTTGTTTTTCCATCAAGAATGATAAGTGATGGTAAATTTAAATTAATTAGAAACTATAATTCAATTGAAGTTTTTAATAAAAATTTAACTAGTAACAAGGTAATTAATCATTTTATTGAACTGGGAGCTAAACAATTTAAAAGAATTCCTTATGAAGAACTTTACAATTTAGAAGCAGACCCATATGAAAAAAAGAATTTAGCAAGGAATACAAAATTTAATGATATTAAAAATTCTTTATCTGATAAATTAAAAGAGTGGATGGAGGATCAAAATGATTTTGTTGGAATTGGTAAAATGCCACTTTTAAAACCTACTTTACATCCATTAGATCAAAATTCGAAATGGAAAACTGTAAATGATTTATATATTGGAAAATTAGAACTGGATGACTATATGAAAACTCACTATTAAAAACCTTTAAAAACATGAAAATTAATTATCTATTATTTTTATTTATATCACTTTTTGTTTTTTCTCAAGATCATAGTAAGCATACACCATGGGAACTAGATGGTGCCGATGAAAGAATTGAAAAAAATAGAAAAGGAGATGTTGTTTTAGAATTTATTTTCGAAGATAAAATTAATAAAATATCAAATTCCAGTATTGAAATTGATTTAAAAAATCATGATTTTAAGTTTGGAGTTTCTTTTACCCAATTAAGAAGGTTTTGGGGACAGGATTATGGTAATTTATATCTTGAAAGATTTAAAGAAGTATTTAATTATGCAACAATTGGCATGTATTGGCAACTTACAGATGAGAGAAGTAATTCTAAGTTTATAGATAATTATTATAAAGGAATATTGGAATGGGCAAAAATAAATGATATAAGAGTTAAAGGCCACCCCTTAATGTGGCATGAGGCTATGCCTAACTGGGTAAGAAATTATAAAAATATCGATGAGTTAGATGGTATCATAAAGGCTCATATGAAAAGACTAATTGAATCATATCCTCAAATAAATGATTGGGATGTTTATAATGAGCCAATAGGTCCATTTAAACCACATATTCCACCTAGTTCAATTACAGAATGGATAAAACAAAAAGGTGGAATATATCCCACCATGGTTGAAATTTATGAATTTGTTAATAGTGTAAATCCAAATAAAAACTATTCCAACAATCACTATCATGCTAAGGATCCTGAATTTTTCAAGATTAATGAATTTTTCATAGAAAAAAATCTTAACTACAGTTCAATTGGAATGCAAGCACATATGCAGTCTAATGATAACGTGATGTCTGAAGAACAGCTTTGGAATCAGATAGAGGATTATGCAGTTTTGGGGAAAAATATTCAATTCACTGAGATTACTGTAACTAGTTCTGAAAGATTTAAAAACTGGAAAGATCATCAGGTTTTTTTAGCAAAAAGAGATGAAGTAATTTCAAATGGAGGAGAACTTGATTTAGAAAGTAAACCTGAATATGAAGAATACCAGTCAAATTATCTAAAAGATTTTTACACATTAGCTTTTAGTCACCCAAGTGTAACTTCAATCACTTTTTGGAATATGACAGATCAAAATGCATGGAGAGGTCATGCCGGTGGATTATTATTTAAAGATTTAAAACCAAAAAAAGCTTTCAATACATTGAAATTTCTCATTAATGAAAAATGGACTACAAAAATTAATCAAAATATTAATTCAAACACATTCAATTTCAATGGTTTTTATGGTAAATATCAGGGTAAGGTTATAGTTAATAATAAGGATTACAAGTTTGAATTTTATCATTCAAAATCCAATAAAGATTCGATTAAAATTTATTTATAAAAATAATAAATTATAAATATTATTAGGTATACAACTAGATATACTCTGTAATTATTTCTAGCTCTTATGTAATCATTATTTTCAGGGTATATGTTACCTAAAATGCCTTTTATTTCTTTTACAAATAGAGGTTTTATATTTATTTTCCAATCATCTGTTTGATATACAATTTTTCTGAACTTGCTTCGAAAATATGTACTGGGTATCCCCCAAATTATTAATATTATTAATAGAGCTGTTTTCATTTTATATAAGAGTGGGAGTGTTTTTTAAATATTCTTTGTAGCTATCAAGATGTCCCCATTTTTTTTTACCACTTTCTTTGAGTTGTGGTACCCCACTAATATAAACTAATAAAATATAAGTGAAAATTGGAGAAATTAGACTTATATATTGCGATCCAACAAGAGAAGAACATGAAATAATTGCAATACCGCCCCAAAGAGTTATCTCACCAACATAATTTGGATGTTGAGAACGAGCCCACAGTCCAGTATTGATAAATTTACCTTTGTTTTTGGGATTTTTTCTAAACTTTGTTTTTTGCTTATCTGCAACAACTTCTAAAATAAAACCAAATAGAAAAATTATAGCACCAATATAAAAAAGAGGATTCATATGTACTCCATTTACACTTGATATTGCTGTTAAAGCACACATTGAGCATAAAGAAACCCACATACCAGAAATAGTCCAAACCATAAAAAATCTAAAAAATGATGTTTTTATTTCTCTAAATCTTTTATCCTCACCAGCTTTTTTTATTCTAAAAAATAAAAAACTTCCAAGTCTAATCGCCCAAATAATAATAAATAGAGCAAGAATAACACTTCCAGTCCTGATATCAGTATTTGTATTAAAGAAAAGAACATATGAAACAACAGATATATAAGTTATACTCCCTGATAAATCAAAAAACTTTTCAGTTTTTAATAAATATGCAGGAATAAAAAGTAACCAATGGATTAAAAAGGCAAGCAATATTGCATTTTCAACCAATTCTAATTTTGTTAATGTTGAAATAAAATATGAAATGCTAAAAGCAATTATTGAAAAGGTTAGGTATATAGCATTTTGTTTCATCTTACAATTCTAATTAATTTTATTTTAATTATGCAAACAATTAATCAAAATCAAAAAGATTTTTGTAAAAATCGGTAGGTTTGGTTTTACTTAATCATAAATAAAGAACTATTACAACAAATTTTATCTAATTGAGAAGATATTGAAGTTTTTAGAACCAGAAAAACTTAAAAATAAATTAACAAAACATGCAAAAAAACTGAAAGATTATTATTTAAAATAATTATAAAAAAAAACTAAAAAGTATTTTGTTATTTCAATTTTATGTAATTTACTTTAATTAAAAAAATTTTCAAGACATATTTAAATATGAAAAACTTTTTATTTTTAGCATTTTTAATTCTATCATGCTCAAGTGGAGGAAACGATCCACAAGTTATTGTGCCAGATTCCGATCCAGATCCCGATCCAGATCCTGAACCAACTACTGAAACTTTTAAAAAGATTGTTTCTGATAATTATGATTCTAATTCTTTTAAATTCGGAGCAACATTAAATTATTATCAATTAAATTCAAATGTTGAAGAACTTTTTTTAAATGAGTTTAATTATACAACACCTGAAAACTCTTTCAAGCAAACTATAGTTCATCCAGAACCTGACGTTTGGGATTGGGATAGAGTAGACGCATTCTTAGATTTTGCAAATAGTAAAAATATTGAAGTGCGTGCTCATGGGCCAATTGGTCCACAATCTTCAACATGGGCAAAAGAGGATAGTAGAACAGCGGAAGAACTTACTCAAATTTATGAGGACTTTTTAATTGAGCTTTGTAAAAAAATTAATAATGAGAGTAAAGTTAAATGGATGGATGTAGTAAACGAGACTATAGATTCTAATGGTAATTGGACGGACAGTAAAACTGGAACTAATTCGTGGGAAAACCCGTGGACTCAAATTGGTGAAAATAGTGATGGTATTCCTCTATACATAATCAGAGCATTTGAAATTGCAAATCAATATGCTCCAAATATTAGTTTAGTTTTTAATCAACATGCAGGTATGCAACCTCAGATGTGGGATAAAGTTAAAGAAACTATCCTGTATTTAAAAAATAAAGGTCTTAGAATTGATGGTCTTGGTTGGCAAGGTCATTTAAGAGATAATGTTGTTTTAGCTTTAAATCAAGAGAAGTTAAATTATTTAGGATCTTTAATTGATTGGGCTCATCAAAATGATTTGGATTTTCATGTAACAGAAATTGACTACAGATTAGTCGGTACATCACCAACAACTACTAATTATCACAGACAGGCACATGGATATGCTAATATTATTAAAACTTTAATATCAAAAAGAAATAATGGAGTTGTAACTTTTAATACATGGGGAGTATATGATAAAAATCAAATTTCTGATCATGAATTTAAATATATATATGATTCAAATTTAAATCCTAAAAAAGCTGTTGACGAGCTTAAGAAAGCACTTAAGGACAAAAGTACATCGCCTAATTATATAGATTAATATTTTATTTAAAATAAATCAGCATTCATTAGCTTATTCCAAACTGCAATAAAATCATTGACAAACTTTTCTTTGTTGTCGTCCTGAGCATATAACTCAGCATAGGATCTTAAAATTGAATTTGATCCAAACACTAGATCAACAGATGAAGCAGTCCATTTAAGTTTTTTACTATTTCTGTCTTTAATCTCATATTTATTTTCCCCAACCATATCCCAGCTATTATTCATATCAGTTAGATTAACAAAAAAATCATTAGATAAAACTCCTTCATTTTCAGTAAACATACCATCTTTTTTGTTTTCATGATTGGTTCCTAAAACTCTCATTCCTCCAATAAGTACGGTCATTTCTGGTGCTGAAAGTCCCAATAACTGTGCTTGGTCAACCATAAGTTCCTCAGGACTTGAAGATATATTATCTATTGACCAATTTCTAAACGCATCAGCCTTTGGCTCAAGATTTGAGAATGATGCAACATCTGTCATTTCTTGTTTAGCATCACCTCTTCCGCGGTTAAAAGGTATTTTAATTTTGTATCCTGAAGATTTAGCAGCTTCTTCAATAGCTGTGTTTCCAGCCAAAACTATTGTATCAGCCAAACTAATATTAGATTCAGAAGAAATTGTTTTTAATACACTAAGTGTATTAGCTAAACGACCAGGCTCATTAGATTCCCATTCCTTTTGAGGATATAAAGAAAGTCTAGCTCCATTTGCACCACCCCTTAAATCGGAATTTCTAAAAGTTTTTGCACTGTCCCAAGCAACAACAACTCTATCTGATATTGATAAGCCAGATTTAGATATTTTAGCTTTTATATTATCTTCATTATAGTTTTTGGATCCCGATGGAATTGGATCTTGCCAAATTAAATCTTCACTTGGTACATTAGGTCCAATGTACCTCACTTTTGGTCCCATATCCCTATGAGTTAATTTAAACCATGCTTTAGCAAATGTTTTTGAGAAATAATCAGGATTACTCTTGAATTTTAAACAAATCTCCTTATAAATTGGATCCATTTTCATAGCCATATCAGCATCTGTCATTATTGGATTTTTCCTTTTGTTCGGATTCATTGCATCTACAGGCTTATCTTCTTCTTTAATGTTTATTGGTTCCCATTGCCATGCACCAGCTGGACTCTTTTTCAATTCCCATTCATGGTTAAATAGCATTTCAAAATATCCATTATCCCATTTTGTTGGATTAGTAGTCCATGCGCCCTCTAATCCACTAGTAACAGTCCCTTTACTTTTTAAAGTTGGATTTATCCATCCAAAACCTTGATCTTTAATTTCCGCAGCTTCTGGTTCAGCTCCTAGTTTTGATGCATCTCCATTACCATGAGCTTTACCAACAGTGTGACCACCAGCAGTAAGCGCTGCTGTTTCCTCATCGTTCATTGCCATTCTTTTAAAAGTTTCTCTAACCTGAAGGGCCGTTTTTAATGGATCTGGTTTACCATTTACTCCCTCTGGATTAACATAAATCAAACCCATATGAGTTGCTCCAAGTGGTGTCTCTAATGTTGAAGAATCATCCAAGTTGGAATATCTATTTTCACTGGGAGCCATAATTTCTTCTTCTGGACCCCAATAAATATCAATTTCTGGCTGCCATATATCGGTTCTTCCATATGAAAATCCATAAGTTTCAAATCCCATGCTTTCGTAAGCAATATTGCCTGCTAAAATGAATAGATCAGCCCAACTAATTTTATTTCCATATTTCTTTTTTACTGGCCATAATAATCTCCTAGCTTTATCTAAATTTCCATTATCTGGCCATGAATTTAAAGGAGCAAATCTTAGATTTCCCGTTCCAGCACCCCCGCGTCCATCAGCGACTCTGTATGTTCCAGCTGCATGCCAAGCCATTCTAATCATTAACCCCCCGTA
>CABXUS010000009.1 GCA_902515405.1 uncultured Bacteroidota bacterium
GGATATTTTATGATACAAGGTACACGTTGACCACCTTCCCATGCTGTTCCTTTTCCTTCTCTGAAAATTCCTGATGAACCTGCATGATTACCGTATGAAAGCCATGGTCCATTGTCAGATGTAAATACAACAATCGTATTTTCAGAAAGATTGTTTTTTTCTAAGGCTTCTATCACTCTTCCAACAGAAAAATCTATTTCTGAAATAACATCAGCAAACAATCCTTCTCCAGTACTTCCTTGAAATTGTTTAGAAGCAAAGAGAGGAACATGTGGTTGAGGGTGAGCTATATACAAGAAAAATTGATTGTTCTTGTTTTCTTCAATAAAACTTATACTTTGATCCGTTATATTTTTGGTTAAATCGGATTGATCAATTAATGCTTGAACTGGCTTATCGTTCTTAAAAAGCATCAAGTCGTTTGGGTAATCTTGTGGGCGTTCAGGATGAAATGGCCACATATCATTTGAAAAAAGTATTCCATAAAATTCATCAAATCCATGATTTGTTGGCATAAATTTTTCAGCATCACCCAGATGCCATTTCCCAAAAATTCCTGTCTTATAATTATTACTTTGGAGCATTTCGGATAAAAGTAATTCATTAGGGTTAATTCCTCTTTTTGATTTTGGGCCAAAAGCACCACTTATACCTAATCTATTAGGATAGCATCCAGTTAAAATTGCCGCCCTTGAAGCTGAACATACAGCTTGTGGAGCATAATAAGACGTCATTTTCAATCCATCATTTGCCATTTTATCAAGATTTGGAGTATCAATAAACTCAGATCCATATGAGCTTAAATCTGCATATGCCAAATCATCAGTTAAAATAAAAACAATATTGGGTGGGGTATCTTTTAGCTTATTGCATCCAAAAAATATACTAATCATTATAAATAATATTGGATATAAATTAAATCTATTCATCTTTTGTTGTTATTAGTTCTAAAGCTTTTTTTACATCATTAACGGGAAATTTACATGTGTTATCAACACATACATATATTAAATTATCCCCTTTAATATATCTATTTTTAAGTAGATACTTGTCGCTATCAGTTTTTGAAGCAGCAATTAATATGTTAGGAAAATACATTTCTGTTATTTTCTGTGCCATTTCAAATGATTTTTTTCCAGAAATTACAACCTCATAAAAACTATCATTGTAATCCAAGGCGACATTCATCCAGTTCATATAATCGAGTGAATTATTTATCATTTCGTTGGATATTTCAGTTAACATAGATTTACCAGTTTCTGAGAGATTTCTATTACCTGTGTAATGAGATAATAAAAATAAATTTTTACACATTACAGAATTTGCAGAGGGCATAACTGCATCTTGATTTACAAATAAATTATCAGAAAATAGTAATGATTGATCAGAACTAAATTTTAGAAATGAAGAATTATCTGCTTTAAAAAGCAGGAGTGTTTTTTTTGTTAGGTCTTCCGCTTTATCAATGTATATATAATCAAAAGTGGATTGATATAAATTTATATAAGCGGAAATTAAATAACTATAGTCTTCTAAAAAAGATATATCCTCATTTGAGATTGACAATGACCTTTTCAATATTAAATCATCATTCAACAAACTCTTTTCAATAGCTTCAATAATATTTTTTGCTTTTTCAATATATTTTTTATCACCTGTTGACTTATATGCATTTGATAAGCCAATTATAGTTAATGCATTCCAAGAGGTAAGTATTTTTTTATCTGTTATTGGTTTTTCCCTATTTTTTCTTGATGTTCTTAATATGTTAATTGATTGTGAAATTTTAGTTTCCAGTTTCTTTTGAGATATATTAAATTTTTCGGTAAAATATTCATCATCATTTTCTCTTTTTAAAACATATTTATTTTTTTCCCACAATCCTTTCTCGTTAATATTAAAATAGTCTTGAAATAGGTCAAAATCTTTTGATAGAAGATCCCTTATTTTCTGTTTATCCCAAACATAATAATCACCTTCAATTTTTTCTGAACCAATTTCGGTAACAGCTGAAATACTTGAGAAAATTAAACCATCTTGATTGGTTAAATTATTTTCTAAGAAATTGAAAATATTTTCTATCTGGTCTTTAAAAACTTTTTTATTGGTTCGTTTATATGCTTTTGAAAAAACGGAAAGCATTTGAGCGTTATCATAAAGCATTTTTTCAAAATGTGGAATGTGCCAAATTGAATCGACGGTGTACCTATGTAATCCTCCTTCAATATGATCATTTATCCCTCCAAATGCTATGTTTTTTAAAGTTAAATCAACAAAATCTAAATATTTTTTTTCTTTGAAATGATAACTACTTTTTAGAAAAAAATCTATCATAGATGGCAAATGGAATTTTTGACTGGATCTTAATCCTCCATTTTCTTTATCAAGCGATTCGTAAGCTACTTTACTAGCATCTTTAATCTGAGTTAATAATTCTGATTCTTTTAACTCATTTTTAATTATTGTTTTGGGATTTAATCCTTCTTTTAATTTTCTGGAATAATCTAAAACATCATCATATCTATTTGTAAATAATTCATTTATTTGTGTTAAGACATTTATCCAATTTTCTTTTGGTAAATATGTTCCTCCCCAAATTGGGGATCCATCAGGCAGAGCTATAATGTTCATAGGCCAACCACCACTTCCCGTCATTAATACAAGTGATTTCATATAAAGCTCGTCAATATCAGGTCTTTCTTCACGGTCTACTTTTATATTTATAAAGTTTGAATTCATGATTTTTGCTGCATTTTCATTACTAAATGTTTCCTCTTCCATTACATGACACCAATGACATGATGAATATCCAATACTTATAATTAATAATTTGTTTTGATTTGATGCTAGCCTAAAAGCACTCTGATTCCATGGCATCCAATCAACAGGATTTGTTGAATGTTGCTTTAGATATAAACTTTTTTCATTAATAAGTTTATTCATTCTTTCTTGTGAAAAATTTACTGATATAAATAATACTAAAAATAATACAGAAAATAGTTTTTTTATAAACATCAATTTAAAAATGAATTAAAAATTAATTCCTAATTTAATTAAATAATTTTATGCTTAGATTTTTTATCATTTTTTACGTTTTATTTTCTTCTATTCTTTTTTCTCAAAATTCCGTAGAAAAAAGTATTTGGAATAAAGAATTATATGATAAATATAATGAGAGAAGTTTTATAAATTTTCAAAGTTTTAATAATATTATTGATATTAAAAAAATTGATTATCCTCTGCTTCATGCAGCTGTATTTTATTGTACAAATACTGAAAGGGTAAAAAGAGGTCTCAAACCATTTAAATGGAACCTTAACTTAGAAATTGCAGCATATAATCACAGTAAGGATATGGTAAAAAGAAATTTTTATGACCATTTATCATCTAAGAATGTAAGAAATAGAGGTTTATTGGCTGGAATTGTAAACCCCTTCATAGCTGAAAATATTGCTGTAAAATCTCCTTTAAAATATAAAGAAGGGAAAGGATATTATACTCATGAAAAAAATTCATCAATTAATGGTGAATATAGATTTAGCCACAACGATGATGAATCTGATTTAATTCCTTTTCATTCTTACTTAAGTTTAGCAAAAGAATTCATAAAATCATGGATGAATTCAAATGGACACAGAGATAATATCTTGTCAAAAAATGGTTTGGAACTTGGTGCTGGGTTTTATTTAAAAATTGATGATTATGGTCCAGAATTTTATGGTACACAGAATTTTCAGTGGTATGAAATCAGTAAAATAACAGAGTCTAAATCTCCTCTTCCTCCAGGATGGTAAAGATTTGAATATGAAAAAAATTATATTATTTATTTTATTTATTAGCTCATGTAAATCCATTGATGAAAAGCCTAATATATTGTTTATTATGTCTGATGATCATACTTCACAGTCATGGGGTATTTATGGTGGAATTTTACAAGATTATGTTAAAAATGATGGCATTAAAAGATTAGAAAAAGCTGGTGTTGTTCTAGATAATTTGTTTTGTACAAATGCTATTTGTGTTCCTAGTCGAGCATCAATATTAACAGGTCAATACAGTCACATAAATGGAGTATATAATCTACCTGATGCACTTGATCCTGACTCTTTAAATGTTGCTAAAATTTTGAAAAACAGCGGTTATCAAACGTCAATTGTTGGTAAATGGCATTTAAAAAAAGAACCTAGTGGATTTGACTATTATAAAGTTCTTCCTGAACAAGGACTATACAATGACCCATACTTTAAAACAAAAGATAATTGGGAGGATGGATACAAGGGGGGTGTACAGGAATCCGGTTTTTCTGCAGATATAATTGGAGATAGTTCAATAGAATGGTTAAAAAAAATTGATGATGATAAACCATTTTTCCTAATGACTCACTTCAAGGCCACACATGAACCTTTTGATTATCCTGAAAGAAATAAAGACTTAAATAAAAATATTATTTTCCCAGAACCAAATTCACTGTATGAATTTAATCCAAAAGATTCAGGCAGAAAACACATCGGTCAAGTTGTTGAAAATTTAACCGAAAGATGGGTAAATGACACCAAAAATAATTTAGGAAGATATCCAGGTTTACCTTTTTCAGTTGATGGTCTTAATAAAAAAGAAGTTAGATCTAAAACCTATCAAAAGTTTATAAGCGATTTTATTAAAAGTGGTGCTGCAATTGATGATAATATTGTAAAAATATTAGACTATTTAGAAAAAGAAGAAATAATTGAAAATACAATTGTAATTTACACATCTGATCAAGGCTATTTTCTCGGTGAGCATGGCTTCATGGATAAAAGATGGTTTTATGAAGAATCTGCTAAGATGCCTTTTGTTATTTCATATCCAAAAAAACTTCCAAAAGGCAGAAGAGTTAAAGATTTAATATTAAATATTGATATCCCATCATTATTTTTAGATTTTGCTAAAATAGATCAGCCGAAAAGTTTTCAAGGATTAAGCTTTAAAGAAAATTTAATTAATAATACTGATTCTAGAGAATATATTTATTACAGATATTGGCAACATGATGTAAAAAGACCAGCGCACCTTGGGATTAGATCTAGAGATTACAAGTTAATTTACAATTATGGTGAAGGTCTTGGTAAATCTGGAACTAGTAAAGAGAAAACGATTCCAAATTGGGAGTTTTATGATTTAATTAATGACCCAGGTGAAAATCAAAATAATTTTGACAACCCAGCATACAAACAAATTATAGAAATCTTATATGAGCAGTTAATTATTGAAAAGAAAAAAGCAAAAGATTATGAGCTTGAGATTCCAAAAATATCATGAAGAAAATTTTTCTTACAATATTAATGTTTCCGTTGGTTTTAGTCTGGTCTCAAGACATAAAAAAAATTGATAGCCTTATAATTAATAGTATTGAGTTAAGTGCTTTTCCTGGCGCGCAAGTTTACATTAAAAAAGGTGATTTTAAATTTCAAAAATCCTATGGATATCATACTTATGACTCGATTATAAAAATTGAGGATGATCATTTATACGATCTCGCATCTATAACTAAAACATTAGCTTCTACACTTGCTATTATGAAACTTTATGATGAAAATAAGTTTAAGCTTGATGTCCTTATTTCAGATTTTATAAAGAAGTTTAAAAGATCTAATAAAAGAACCACAAATATTCATGAATTGCTAATACATCATTCAGGATGGAAACCATACATAAATCATCAAAAATTTCTTTTAAAAAAAAATGGAAAATTAAAATCAAGATTTATTACAACTGTTGATGATGATAATAAAAAACAAATAGCTGAAAATATTTTTATAAAAAATAATTATTTCAATAAAATTCTTAAAAGAATTTCAAGGTCTAAATTAGATGAAAAGGGTAATTATAAATATTCAGGATTATTTTTTTGTTTAGTTCCTGAAATAGTAAAAACAGTCTCCAATCAATCATTTGAAGAATTTCTTTTCGATAATTTTTATTCAAAGATTGATGTAGATTTAGTTTTTAATCCAAAAAAAGTATTTTCTTTAGAAAAGATTGTTCCAACAGAACTGGATACTGTATTTAGGAAGCAACTTATTCATGGTTTTGTTCATGATGAAACCGCTGCAATAATGGGTGGAATTTCAGGAAATGCTGGACTATTTGGCAGTGCAAAAGATGTTGGTAAAATATCTGAATTTTTGTTAAAAAAAAGATTAAATAATAATGCTCAAATTATAAAAGAAAGTACAATAACATATTTTACTAACCCTGGAAATTATAATCGAGGGTTAGGATTTGACAAACCGAGAATACTATCAAATGATAAGTTTTATCCAAATGAAAAGTTATCAAAATCTAGTTATGGTCACACTGGATTTACAGGTACTTTTTATTGGATAGATCCAGAAAAGGAATTAATAATAGTTCTACTAACTAACAGGGTCAACCCTAGTAGATCATATGAAAATTTATATGATTTAGATGTAAGAAAAAAGTTAATTGATTTAATAATATAGTATTAATCTCTTGAATTTATTTTAGCAAGAAGTCTCAAGATTTCTAAATAAAGCCAAACTAGAGTAATCATTAATCCAAAAGCTGCATACCATTCCATGTATTTTGGGGCACCCTTTTCTGATGCTTCTTCAATGAAATCAAAATCTAAAACTAAATTTAATGAAGCAATGACAACAATAAATAATGAAAATAAAATGCTAGTTATAGAACCATTGGTTGGATTTAAAATCTCAAATCCAAAGCCAAAAAACATTCCAATAAAACCAACTAAATAAAAAATACCAATACCAGCAGTTGCAGCAAAAATACCTAGCTTAAGATTATCACTTGGCTTAATAATTTTAGATTTATAAGCAAAAAGCAGTGATAATAATATGAATGCTGTTAAACATATAGCATTAAAAACTATTCCTTCAAATTGCTGGGCATACATATATGAAATTCCTCCAAGAAATAATCCTTGACATAAAGAATAGATAGGAGTTGTAATTGGAGAGAGTTCTTTTTTAAAAATTGTAATAAAAAAAGTAATAATCCCAGCTCCAGCTCCGATTAACCACAAATAGCTTAAAGGAGAAGTGTAAGAGTAATAGCCTGCAAAAATTAATAAAAATAAGGATATTGCTGTTTTGTTAACAGTACCATCTATAGTCATGTAATTATCTCTTATTACTGGACCGCGAGAAGTCTGAGAAGATAAACCTTTAAAAGTATTTTTATTTAACGCTGGATTTCCAGATCTAAAAGATAGGTGTCTTGCCATTTTAAATTAACTTTGTTGTAAAATATATTTATATGCGAAAATTATTTTTGATATTATTTTTAATATTTCTCAATAATCATGCCCAAATTGAAAAAAATTCTAATGAAGTATATCCAATTTTTCCTATCTGTAAGCTTGTTCCTGATATAAAACAAAATCAATGTTTTGATGAAAGTATGTTTGAACATATTGAAAATAACTTCAAATATCCCAAAACTGCATGGGATTTAAACTTAGAGGCTTTAGTAAGAATTAGATTTGATATTAATGAAAAAGGATCAGTAGATAATATAATTGCAAGTTCTGCAGTTATTGGAATAAGTTTTATTGAAAAAGAGGCTTTAAGAGCTGCTGAAAACATGTTTGAGGTTGCTGCTGCAAATATAATCAGGTCACTTCCAAAAATGACACCTGCGAAACTTGATGGCAATCCAATTAACAAAACATTTCAAATTTCAGTTGAATATAAAATTCCAGTACAATTAGATTATGATGAAATTGATAAAGCTCCTACCTTTGATAAATGTGAAGATGTTGAAATAGATAAATCAAAAGAATGTTTTGAAAATTACATAACTGAACACATTAATAAAAATTTAAAATATCCTAAAAGAGCTTTAAAAAATGGAATTGAAGGTGATGTGTATATTCAATTTGAAATTACTTATGATGGTTATTTTATCAATTTTTCAACAATTGGACCAGATAAAATATTAGAAGATGAAGCATACAGAATAATATCCAAGCTCCCACAAGTAAAACCAGGTGAATATCTTGGAAAAAAAGTTAATATACTATACGGCTTACCAATTTCATTTAGACTTTAATTAAAATAGTATGAAGAAGGATATTAAGCCTATAAATTTCTTAAAAAAGTTTGAAAAGTTTTCAGAGCATTGGTCTCCAAAAGTAATTTCTGAACTTAATGATTATCAATTCAAGCTTGTGAAGGTAAAAGGAGATTTTATATGGCATAATCATGAAAATACAGATGAAGCTTTTATTGTAATTGAAGGAAAAATTTTTATTGAATTTGAAGATAAGACCGAGAAAATTAATAAAGGAGAAATGATTGTTGTTCCAAAGGGTGTTGCCCATAGACCTTATGCCAAAAATCAAGCAAAAATTCTGATTATTGAGCCTTCAGGCGTAGTTAATACAGGTAGTGTAACAGACAAATTAACGGCTCCAACTGATGATTGGATTTGAATAGCTTTTAAATGGTTATATTTAATAGATATGAAAGAAATGTCCAAAAGTTATATATCAAAAAAAATCAATAAACTCAATAAAAAAATTCATCGTGCAGAGGAACAAAATGATGAAAATAAGGTTTGGTGGAGAAAAATGAAACTAGAAAAATTAAAGAATAAACTTAATAAAACTAGCTAATCATGTCAGAGCTCATTTCTAAAAATCTATTGAACCAAAAAATAAATAATCTTTCAAAAAATTGGGTGATTGAAGATATATTTTTAAAAGGAAGTTTTGTTTTTAAAAACTTTGATGATGCTTTTAGTTTTATGAAAAAAGTTGCTATTAAATGTGAGGACATGAATCATCATCCAAAATGGACAAATGTTTACAATAAAATTGATGTAGAGCTTTATACTCATGATTTGGGTGGTATTACTGAGAAAGATTTCGAGTTATCTTATTATATGGATAATGAATTTAAAATTTTTAATAAATGAAAAAACTAATTCTACTATTACTATTTATTCAAATATTTTCTTGTGGGTTAAGTACTCAAGAGCTGCAAGTTGAGGTTAAGGGAAGTATAATAGAAACATTAAAAGAGAATCCTGAATATGATGGATTTGAGGTTAAAGATTTTACTCTTATTCATAAAGGTGGTAACGAATACATTGGTCTTCTTGATGTAATTGAACCTAATGCCTTTGCTGAAGCCTGGAATCTGCTTTTGGATGAGAATGTATTAAGTGAAAAAGGAACTAAAGCAACCTATGATGTTGATGTTATATATGATGGTCAAACTTTCACATGGAAGATAAAGGATTAAATAATTATAATGAAAAAACTAATTGTAATATTATTATTTATTCCACTTTTATCAGTATCTCAAATTGAGGGCAAACAGCATGAGCAACTAATATTAAGGGGAGCTATATTAATCAATAGCACTGGGGCCCCTCCACTAGGCCCAGTCGACATTGTAATAGAAAAAAATATAATTACAAAAATTCAAAATGTTGGTTATCCTGGTATTACTATAAATGAAAACAGAAGACCAAAGTTGTCTAAAAAAGGTGTAGAAATTAATTGTGAAGGTAGTTATGTCCTCCCTGGTTTCATTGATACTCATGGGCATATTGGGGGAAGATTACAAGGAGCTAGTCCTGATTACGTGTTTAAGCTTTGGATAGCACATGGTATAACGTCAATTAGAGAACCAGGTGGTTCTTTAAGTCATGAGATAAAATTAGAATTAAAAAATAAAAGTGAAAAAAATATAATTATTGCACCTAGAATTTATGCTTTTTCAACTTTTAATTCTAGAGTTGAATCAGCTGAAGAAGCAAGAGAATGGGTAAGAGAAAATAAGAAAAAAGAGTCTGATGGAATAAAATTTTTTGGCGCTGCCCCTGAAATAATGCAGGCTGCAATTGAGGAAAATAGGAAATTAGGGTTGAGATCAACATCACATCATGCACAGTTAAATGTTGTTAGGTGGAATGTTCTAAATTCAGCTAGAGCTGGATTGAATTCTATGGAACATTGGTATGGACTACCTGAAGCACTTTTTAATGATAGAATTATTCAAAACTATCCTCCTAATTATAATTATCAAAATGAACAAGATCGATTTGAGGAAGCAGGAAAACTTTGGAAACAGGCAGCCGAACCTTTTTCAGATCACTGGAATAGTGTGATGGATGAATTAATTTCTCTTGATTTTACTATTTCACCAACATTAAATATTTATGAAGCTAGCAGGGACTTACACAGAGCAAGAAGAGCGGAATGGCATGATGACTATACTTTACCAAGTTTGTGGGGGTTTTATGCTCCAAGTAGAATCTCTCATGGATCGTATTGGCATTATTGGGGGACAGAACAAGAAATAGCTTGGAAAGAGAACTACAGACTTTGGATGACTTTTCTTAATGAATTTAAAAATAGAGGTGGAAGAGTTACGACAGGTTCAGATTCAGGATTTATTTATCAGCTGTATGGATTTGCTTTTATCAGAGAGCTTGAGCTATTAAGGGAAGCTGGATTTCATCCTTTAGAAGTTATACAATCCGCAACTTTAAATGGCGCTGAACTTTTAGGTATTGATTATTTAACAGGTTCCGTTGAAACTGGAAAGCTTGCCGATTTAATTATAATTGATGAAAATCCACTCGAAAACTTAAAAGTATTGTATGGAACTGGAGCAATCAAGCTTGATGAGAATAATAAAGTAACAAGAGTTGGAGGGGTTAAATATACCATTAAAGATGGTGTTGTCTATAATTCAAAAAAACTTTTAAAAGAAGTAAAGGAAATGGTTGATTTAGCAAAAAAAGAAGCTGGATTCAAAATAAAACAACCAGGTTTAAATTAAATGAATACTCGTACACTATTGATAAGTTTTTTCTTTTTGCTAATATCTTGTAGCAATGATAATGATGACTTAAATGACAATATAGATAATGATACTAATAATATAAATCTATTTAGTAATAAGGCTCGAGTTGTTGGCTATTTCCCATACTACCGATTTTCATTTAACAATCAAATTGAATATTGTAAGATAACTCATCTAAATATTTCTTTTGCAAATCCTTTAGCTGATGGAACAATTGTACTTCCTTCATCTGGAAACACAACACTTACAGATGTAGTTAATAGGGCAAGATCACAAAACAGTAATTTAAAAATATATATTTCTCTTGCTGGTGGAGCTTTATCATCATCAACTTCAGATATCTGGAAAAACTTTCTGGCAAATAGTCAAGATAGACCTATTCTAATTGAAAAAATAGTTCAATATACTAAAGACAATAATCTAGATGGCGTTGATGTTGATCTAGAGTGGAGTCATGTGACTGAGGGTTATAGTGATTTTGTTATTGAATTAAAAGAAAAACTAGCAGCTAACTCATTAGGTATGACTGCAGCCTTTCCATCTGAAACAAAATACTCATTAATAACTTCTGAGGCTCTAAATGCTTTTGATTTCATAAATATCATGGCTTATGATTACACAGGTCCGTGGAATGCTTCATCTCCAGGACAACACAGTTCACTTAATCACGCCCAAAGAGGAGTTAATTATTGGAAAAATATAATTGGTGTAAATGGTGAAAAACTAACTCTTGGTGTTCCTTTTTACGGTTATAATTTTGAAAACTCAACGACTGTAAATTCCTTTACATATGGTTCAATGGTAGCATTGAGTGTTTCAAATGCAGATAGAGATAATGTTGGGAATAAATATTATAATGGTAGACCTACAATAAGAGATAAAGTAAAATTAGCAGCTGAAACAATGAGTGGAATAATGATTTGGGAATTGGGACAGGATTCTTTTACTGAAAACTCACTTCTTGAAACTATTCATAAAAAATATACAGATTATGGTATTGAAACAACCAATTTGTGTGGAAATTAAGAGAAATACCTACTTTTGCTAAAAATAAACAATGGATAATTTAGATTTTTTAAATATCGTTTTTCTAGAAAATGAAGTTAAAGATTATTTAATCTTTGTCTTTATTCTATTATTTGGATACTTATTAATTTCTCCAATAAGTTCATTTCTAAGAAAAATTATATTTAGGATTGTTGGTAATAAAAATCATTTAGATGGGAAAGCTGAATTTGATAGCCTTTTAAAAAAACCTCTATATTATTTTTTAATATTGCTAATTTTTTACTTTGCTTTTAACACACTAAGTTTTCCAGAGTCATTTGGATTAGCTGATTCATCTGAATTTGGTGTGAAAATGATTCTCTCAAAAGCGTTTTCGTTATTGTTAATTTTCACAATTTTTTGGACAATCCTTCAGTCTGTTGAATATCTCGGCGCAAGATTAAAATTTAGAGCTGAACAAACCGAAAGTAAGGTCGATGATCAACTTATCCCATTTGCAATTGAAATTGTTAAAGTGCTAGTTGTAATATTTGCAGTTGTATTTATTCTTGCAAATGTTTTTAATCAGAATGTAACTGCTTTAGCTGCCGGACTTGGGGTTGGTGGTGTTGCCGTAGCTTTAGCTTCAAAAGAGAGTTTGGAAAATCTGTTAGGATCATTTACAATATTTCTTGACAAACCTTTTCAGGTTGGAGATGTTATTACGCTTGGATCAACCACTGGGCTTGTTGAAAAAGTTGGATTCAGAAGTACAAGACTGAGAACATTTGATAAAAGTATTGTAACAGTTCCAAATAAAAATCTTGTTAATGCTGAATTAGACAATTTGGGATTAAGGCCTGTAAGACGTGTAAAAACAAATATAGGATTGATTTATTCAACATCTGTTGAACAAATAAAAAATATTGTTAATGACATTCAAAATCTTATTGATGATCATAAACAAACTACACAAGATGGAAAAGTTAGATTTTTAAATTTTGGGGATAGTTCATTAGATGTAATGGTGCTTTACTTTGTTAATAGCCCAGACTGGAATATTTTGGTTGATACTCAGCAGGAAATTAATCTCAAAATTATTGAAATTGTCAAAAAACATCAAAGTGATTTTGCATATCCTACAACTTCAGTTTTTTTAGAAAACCAAAAAAGTTAAGAAGCTTTTTTAATCTATTTTAGGGGGCTCAATATCAGGCGGTTCATCTACAAAGTCTTTGGTATATCTTGTAGGAAGTTTTTTAAAAATCCAATTACCATTTTTTATATGCCCTCGATATTTTTCTGTAACAACTTTATCAATAATTAAAAGTCCTTTTTCAGCCATTGATTCAAAATCATCTACAGGATTATCAAACCCAATTCTAGTTCTATGGATATTATACTTGTTTGAAAGCTGTAGGTTAAACATTTTTTGTATTTCTTTTTTTCCATACATAAAACCAAGTAATCCTCCCCATGTAGATGCTGGATTGTCTGAATCCCATCCACAAAGTGTTGCAATTTTTATTGTTTCTTTAAAATTTCCTTCTCCATAAAAGAGACTTATAATACTCGCTCCAAAATTAATTCCAGCAGCAAAACATCCATTACAACTCTTGTCAATTTTTGACCAGTTATAATTATACTCACTATTAACTTGAAATTTAGTGTTTAGACTATCTCTTGTATTTTCCCATGATAATCCAAGATTATATTGTGATTTGACATAATCATACATTTTAGCAGAATATGATGAGTTTGGCAATATTTTTCTAGCCATCTCTGACATCCAAAAAAATTTTTCTTTTACATCAATATGATCTGTTTCTAAAGATGCTAATGAATGCATGATTATATAAAATTCTGAGATCCATGCAGCGTTTTCTCTTGCAACAGTTCTAATTGGCAAGTATGCCATTGAAAGTCCGTAATCAGCATAAATTGGGGAATACAATCCAAATATTTCAGTTGTTAACTGAGCATCTATCATTTCATAATATTCGTTGTTTTCAGGACTGCTTGTTTGAGGTGGAAGTACGCCCTCTAGCATTAAGTCAAAAGCCCTTTGATTTGAAACCCATAGAAAATTTTGTTCTTTTGGTTTTATATGCTTTAGCCATCCATCTCTAATTTGTTCTGGTCTTAATTTTAGATTATTGTTTTCTAAAATAAGCTCCTGGTACATGTATTCTATATCAGTGTCATCATCCGAACCCCAAATACTATCAGACTTAGCTAAATTAAAATCAATAGAATTGTAATTTGAGTATTCTGACCAAATATTTGGCTCATCCTTTTTTCCCCAGTTATCATAAGTATAAAAACCTTCACCCTTTCCATTTATGGGAATTCCAATTTTATCCATTTCCGTTATTATCCCAGTCCAATTTGCAATTGACTGACCTAGCCAAAAACCTTCTAACTTATTTTTGTATTCTTTCTTGTTTATAATAAAGTTCCTATTGTCACTATTAGAACATGACATTAGAAATAAAAAAAGTACAATTATTGAAAAAAATTTAATTCGCATTTATCTTTTTATCCAAATAAATAATTGTAATACAAGACAGAAACATTAATAAAGAAGGTAATGTAGGGACAATTGGATCACCTATACTTAAATGAAAATAAATTGCAGCCAACATAAATGTTGCCATTATAAATGCAGTTGGAGTTATGAACTTTTTAAATTTTAAACCTAACAATAAAAATATAGCGCAAAGAACTTTAAAAATCCCTACAACAATCATTGTGGTTTTATTTAATCCATATGCTTGAAACTCCTCAATCATATTAGAAGCATCTGCTCCCCTATAAATTGTATCCATTTCAAGTCTAAAAGTCCATGCACTCAATACAGTAATACCTACAATTATAATTAATAGATTTAAAAAGTTTTTCATTCAAAAAAATTAGCATTTTCTTAAGTTATTGTTTTAGATAAATTTAATATAATCTCAATTAATTTTTATTAAAATAAATAAAATTTAAAGTGTATTTATAAAATGGTCTTTTTTTTTTTATTTTGTATTCTAATAATATTATTAAAAATATTTAATTTTCAAAAATGGATATAATTGATATAATTAGAAAAAGAAGAGCTATATATCCAAATCAATTTGAAAGTGGAAATATTGATAATTCAATTATTAAACTTTTACTTGAAAATGCAAATACAGCTCCAACACATAAGCTAACACAACCATGGTTTTTTAAAATTTATAAAGGCAAGTCCAAAGATATACTTGCTAATGAAATGATAAGATCGTATGAAGAACTTTATGGTAAAGAGCTAATTTCAAAAGTTAAAAAGAAAAAAATATTTGAAAAATGTAAGCAATCAAATTGTATTATATCTGTATTTATGAAAAGAGATTCTAATAATTCCATTCCAGAATGGGAAGAAATTGCAGCAACAGCAATGGCTGTACAAAATATATGGCTAACATGTGCTGCATATAATATTGGTTGCTATTGGAGTACTCCAAAATACTGTATTAAAATGAATCGTTTTTTTAACTTAAATAATGATGAAAAAAGCCTTGGGTTTATTTATTTAGGTAAATTTGATCATTCAAAAGTAAAACCAAAAAACAGAAAATCTATAAATCAAAAAACTGAGTGGAAAATTTAAATTATATGAAAACAAAAATACACATATTTGCAATTATTCTTTGTTCATTTACTTTATTATCGTTTTCACAAACTAATGATAACTATAAATCTTATGGTGATTCGTTTGATTTCTCTGAGACTATTGATTATGAACTAAACAAAAAATCTTACTTAAATAAAGATGACAAAGTAAAGGTTGAAGGTGAAATATTATCTACTTGCCCTATGAAGGGATGCTGGATGAAACTTTCAGTTGCACAGGATACAATATTGGTTCGATTTAAAGATTATGGGTTTTTTGTTCCTAAACAAGGTGCTGAAGGTAAATCTGTAATAGTTAACGGTAATATTTCAGTAGATACTTTAAGTATTGCCCAATTAAAACATTACGCACAGGATGCTGGTAAATCAAAAGACGAAATTTCTAAAATTTCAAAACCAGAAATCACTATTTCATTTTTAGCAGATGGAGTGGTAATTGGTAATTAATTCTATTAAACTCTTTTTTCTATAAATTATATATATTTGGAAGCTAATTATAAAACTATGAAATACTTAACTAACCTAACATTTATAATGTTAATGTTTATTTTTACCTCTTGTTCAACTGGGGGAAATCATCCTGATTATGCATCTAATGTTGAAAAAATTAAAACATTTTTAGAGCTTCAAGGTTCTGAGAGTGATTCTCAAGCTCAAGCTGATATGATTCACAAAGATGTTCAATGGCAACCTGCGTTCTATGGTACTGCTCCTATTGGTAAAGCAGAATTTGTAGAATATCTAATTGCTTGGCAAGATGCTATGGAAGATGTTGTATATACGCCTACTAATTATCTTCCTGGGGTTAATGCTGAAACAGGAGAATTAGATGGAAGTGTAAGGTCTTATGGAACATGGACAGGAGTTCATTCAGAGTCTGGAAAAAGCTGGGAATTATCTTCTTACCATACATGGGATTTTCAAGATGGTCTTGTTATAAATGGAGGAGATTATTTTGATGCTGGAGGGTTTTTAGCTTCTCTTTCCTCAGAATAATAGTAATTTTTTAACACAATAAACAATAAAAGCCTCATTTCGAATGGGGCTTTTTTATTTAAAATAGTTTTTTAGTGCTTCAAAAATAAATTTTACTAAATAGAATAAGACGTGTTGCAGAAAAAATAGTAATACAAAATATATGATTGCAACTGTTCGATCTCCATAATTATAAATCCATTCAAAACCTGTTTCACTGTCATCGTAAGCATAGAAACTAATAATTAGTGCTGAAGAAATTATAAATAGTAATATCCTTGTTATCAACTGATTAAAGGTTGTTTTTATATGATAGTCATATAAATATATATAAAAAATATTGTATATTGAACTTTCCCAAAAAAATTATGAGACTAACTAAAAGAGATAGAGCTTTAACTAAAATAAACATTCCTGCAGCTGTTTATTCTGTATATTTTAGAGGGAAAAGATATCTTTATAATGATTATATAAAAATCTTAAATCAAGTAAATAAAAAAAAGAATTTAACAGAATTTAAGGAAAATTTGTAAAATTCTTTTTCAGATACCTTTTTAATTTTTTTATTATTCATTCAGTCTTTTTTTAAATTTACATTCAAATATATATACTTTATGAAAATTACTTTGTTTGGATCCAGTGGTTTAATTGGAAATAAAATTCTAAGATTATTAGAAAATGATAATACTTTTGAAAATGTTAATGTGGTTTCAAGAAGACCTATTGATTTGAATTCTGAAAAATGTAATTTGAAAATATTAGACTTCTCAGATTATAGCTCATACTTAAGAGTAATTGATGGAAGTGAGGTTGTTTTAGCGGCTATTGGAACAACACAATCCCAGGTAAGTTTTAATAAGAAGAAATATAGAGAAATTGATTTTGGAATTATTTCACAAGCTGTAAGAGCATGTAAAGAAAAAAATGTAAAACACTTTTCTTTTGTATCGTCAGCTGGTGCTGATATAAATAATAAAAGTTTTTATTTAAGATTAAAGGGAGAAATTGAAAAAGAGGTTGAATTACAACAAATAAAGTCCTCATCAGTTTATCGACCTTCATTACTTATTGGAAGAAGAAAAGAAAATAGATTTGGTGAAAAGATAGCTCAGATTATAATTCCAATTTTATCATTTCTAATGCCTGATAATTACAAACCAATTAAAGCTTCTGATGTTGCTAAAGCAATGGTTAATGAGTCTAAAAATTATAGGGATGGTTTTAAAATTTATCACTATAATAAAATATTAAGTTATTGTTAAACCTCCTTAATCGATATTTTTTTTACCTTAAACATTAAAAAAATAAGTTATTATTGTTTCCTTAAATAATTAATTATGAAAAAATATATATACATTCTAACAATCTTTTTTTCTATTTCATTATCAGCACAAGAACTATTTTGGTATGATGTTCTTCTTGAAGTGGAAGGTGAAGATGTTACAGAATTTGAAAAAACAGTTGATACTTATTATTCCTCTGTTGATTTTCCTGAAGATGTTACCATGACATTTTCAAGCATTGGACTAAAAGGTCAGGGTTTTGAAGAAACTCATATTTTGAGTTTTGTAAGTCCGTCATCACAATCTCTAGCAAATCTTAGGGCATCTTTAAGTGATGAAAAATGGGAAAATTATTTAGATCTTGTAAGACCTTTAGTAGATAATGTGAGGGTTTCTGCCGGTAATGCTTCAAAGGTTTTTAATGCAGAAGAATTCTACCCTATAGGTCAGGTTTGGGGATTTAAAGTTAAGAGCAAGTACATTCCTCAGTTTACAGTAGCTTTTGAAAAGTTAATGCAAACATTTGATGCTCCTGGTTTTGTTGGACTTGCAAATGTAACACATGGTATTAGCAATGGAGAAAATTTGCTCATTTATGGAACATATCCGAATCTAAATTCTGCTTTTACATTTGGTCCAAACAATGAAGCAGAAGCTAGTGCCTTTGCAGAATTTTTTAATGTAACAGGTGAAATTTCTGAATTTACCCAAAGTTGGACTAGAGTAAAAATTCAAGATTACAATTAAAGGGATATAAAAAAATAGTGAAGTCTAAATTCTAGTCATTTCTGCTGATGCAGTAGTTGTAACTCCATCAGGGCCACTAACAGTATAATTATAGATGATTTTGTTTTCATCATCAGGAAATAAATCAATTTCCCAAGATGTAACATAAGTGTCTTTTTTCAAACTTAAGCCACTCATATCATCATCCGTTTTGAAAATCAATTTTCCATTTTCATTTGATTTAAGTTTTGATACAGGTTTGTTTTGTAATCCACAATAGTGAGTCAAAAGCAATTCATCATTTTGATAATTAAATATACTTAGCATTTCAATTCCTCCGGTATTGCTTTCTTCTAAAATGGCACTGCCATTTGATGAAATACTAAATTCTAGAATTAAACTATCTGATGAGTCATCTGTTCTTTCCAATGTTCCGACCCATTTACCTTCAAGCTGTTTTAATGTCTCAAAATCATTAGGATCTATGTTAGCATTTAAGTTAAATGCAAAAATTAAACTTAATAGTATAATAAAATTTTTCATAATTATTTTTTAGAACAACAATGATATAAAAATAATTTAAGAATGTAATGTTAACTTTACTTATTTAATATTATTTTTTTGAAATGTAAAGAGTTGATGCCCCAAAAAGTTTTACTTCTTCGGTGATATCTTTAAAATTTGCATCCCTAAGTATTTTTTTAAATTCTTCACCATATGGAAATGTTTTTGCTGAAGACTCTAAATATTGATAAGCATTTGAATTATTTGAAAACATCTTTCCAATTAATCTAATATAAAATTTAGTGTGGATATTATAAAAAAAACTCATTAATGGGTTTGTAGGCAATGATGTTTCAAGTATTATTAATAAACCATCTTTTTTTAAAACTCTATAAATTTCATTTAGTGAGTTGTTGAGATTTGTAAAGTTTCTAACGCCATAGCCAATTGTTACTATATCAAATATTCCGTCTCTATACTTTAAATTTTCTGCATTCCCCTCCTCCAAAAAAATATTACTATTTGTATTAAGCTTTTGAATTTTTCTTTCTCCAATTTTGAGCATTTTAGAGGATGGGTCTACAGCTATAATTTTGCAATTTTCTATTGATGAAAGTTCGATAGCAATATCAGCTGTTCCTGTAGCTAGATCTAAAATTTTTTTTGGTTTAATTTTTTTTGAAATTTCAACAATTTCCTTTTTCCATTTTTTATGAGATCCAAAAGTTATTAAATTGTTGATAAAATCGTATTCTTTTGAAATAGAATCAAACATTTCTTTATTTAGATTATTTCCTTTGTTCATTATAATAATTAATACTTTTTAAAAAGTGAAAATAGAAAGTTTTGTGTTGTATTGAAAGGGGTAATATGATCAATGTGAAACATATATTTAAGGTCAAAATTTTTAATGAATGTTTCTTGAATTAATTTTTTAGAATATCTACTAACATTCAGTCCACTACATTTTAAAGGTCCATTTTCAGAAAAAGTTCCAAGTATTAAGTATCCATCATTTGAAATATTTCTTGAGACTAAATCAACATATTTTTCGATTAAATTTTGCTCTGTTAAGAAATGGAATACCGCTCGATCATGCCATATATCAAACTTTTCTTCAGTCTTAAAATTTAAAATATCTTCCGCAATCCATTTAACTTTATTTGATTTGTCCCCTAAAAATTCTTTTGACTTTTTTAATGCTGTTTCTGAAATATCAAGGTAAGTTAAATTATTATACCCAATATCAATTAGACTTTTTAATAATTTACTTCTACCACTTCCAACATCAATAATTTTTGGGTTATTAATTCCAGTACTTTTAATCAATTTTATTGATGAGCTAGGAATTTGCTGAGACCAACTAACCTCATCTTCATTTTTATTCTTATATATATTTTCCCAATGGTTTTTTAAATTATTGTTCATAATTTTGTAGTGTAATTTAAGTAAAACTCATGAGTTTTTTTGATAAATATTTTTTTGGATATCTCCCTAAAAAAACAAAAGATATAGTTAGATTGATATGTCTACTAGTTTTATTATTTCTAATTTTTGAAATAGCAATTACATTCATTTTTGTAATTTTTGTAATTGGAATTTTATCAAGGGTTTTAATGTATTTTTTTAAATAACTTTTTCTCTAGCCTTTCTAATTAAAAATTCTGTTTCCTTTGCTAAATCAGGTACTTGAAGATGAAAGTATGTGTGGTATCTAGGATGTAGAACCAATAAATTCATTGAACTAACTTTTTTTCCATAGTTGTCTTCTAAAATATATTTATATAAGTTTTGCTGCAGACAATATTTATTATAACTATTATTAGAAATATTACTTAATTCATCAAAGCCATAGTCAAAATCACTTTTAATTACAGTCCCAATATCATTAACTAGCTTAGTGCTTCTTTTCCAATCAAAAATAAATAAATCACCGTTCTTTTTTTTATAAACCATATCAATAGTTCCAGCTATTGAATTTTTAGAATCAAACACTCTCCATTCTGTTCTGTAGGGTTGTATTTTTGGATACTTTTTTAAAAATTCTTGAAAAAATTTGAATTCAGGTATTAAGTCACTTAGCTCTCCTCTATTATAATATTCTTCAATGGCTTCATGCAATTGTGTGCCCTTTTTGGCAGCTTCGTCTCTTTTTAATTCCCATTCATCAATAATTTTCTTCTGAGTTTCATTTAATTTTTCAATGCTATAACTTTTACCTAGGAAGTCTAATCTTTCTTTTGCTTTTACTCTAGACCAATATTCGGAATCAAATTTTGGGAAAAAATCATCTATTATTTGACTGACAGAAAATTGTATGCTTTTTCCGTCAATTTTATAAGAATGATCTTTTTCATTAAAATGAATTTTTTCATCATTGGGGTGTAAATTAATTTTTAAATTATTCAAAATCTAATTTATTAGTTGTATAAAATATACCTAAATTTATATTAATATAAGTTCTTCATTTTGAAAAAATTTTTATTTATCATTTCTTTATTTTTTATCTCATGTGCAGACAATAATTGTGGTGATATAGTAGATAAATATGTTACTGATGGAAAATATTTTTTTACTCTTGTCTCATCTTCAGGGTCACCTTCAAATGAAAATAGTGAAGGTGGAGGGCAAGCAGAAGTTACAAGGGATGTTTACGAATCTTTTGGGGTTGGTGATGAATATTGCATTAAATAATAAACTATGAAATATACTTATTTACTAACTCTATTCATTTCAATATCAATAAATTCCCAAGAAGTTCAAAAAGTTGAAGTTTTAAAAAATGATAATCAAATAAATGAACTTTTTGATGAACTTGGTACTAATGAATTAAAATTAGATTTAATTGACATGATAGCTTTGCCAGCATTTGATATAACCTATGAAAGAATTAAAGATTCTTACTCTTCTTTTGGAGCTAGCCTATTCCTAAATTTAAGTGATAATGATTCAGGAAATACAAATTGGACTGATAAAGTTTCTATAACTCCATTTTATCGTTTCTACTTTTTTAACAAAAGAGATTATGGTGGTGCTGGATTTTTTGCTGAAATATTTACAAAGTTCTCTTTTGGCAAACATGATGTTGAATATTACAACTATAATCCAGACCAAATTAACCCTGGTATTGATTATTGGGAAGTAGTTGAAGAGAATTTCTTTGACATCGCACCTGGAGCAGGAATAGGTCAAAAATGGCTAAATAAAAAAGGATGGACATTTGAAATTAATTTAGGGGTTGGTAGATTTATATTAAATAAGGATGAAACATCAACAATTGGACAGGAAATTACTTCACTGAGACCCCAAGCAGCTTTAAAAGGTGGTTTTTCAATTGGAAAAAGACTTTAATTAATATAATAAAAACTTTTTACTCTTATTTTTCCATCCAGCTTGAGATTTATATTTTACAAAATAGATTTTTAAATCACTCTGAGAAGAATAATCCACAAAATAAATTTTCTTGACAGCTTGTGAAGAGTAATCAACAAAATACCATAAGCCTTCGTTGCCAAGTGCCTGAGATTTATAATCAACTTTAAAAACATTTAAATCTGCCTGAGATTCATAATTTACAACATATACTTTTATGTCAGATTGAGAGCTGTAATCTGTGGAATATATTTTTTGAGAATGAGAAAAGTTAAAAAATAATAGAAATAAAAATAAAATGATTTTGTTCATATCTTTTATTTTATGAATTCAAACTTAGTGCCATGATAAATTTTATTAAATTAGAAATACGTTAATTTAAAAATTTAATATATGAAAAGAAAAGTAGTTGCAATTTGGAAAGGTGATGGAGCTGATGGTAATGGAGTTTTAACAGCACAGAGTGGTGCTTTCAATAATATGCCTTACTCTTTTAAGACAAGGTTTGAAAATGATAATGGAGAGTTGGGAACAAATCCAGAGGAGTTAATTGCAGGAGCGCTAGCAGGTTGTTTTAATATGAAATTAAGCTTTGTTTTAAATGAGTCTAACTTTAGTCCTGATGAACTAAATACTGAAGCAATTTTAACTTTTGAGGATGGGAAAATAATTTCAGTAGACTTAAATTTAAAAGCAAAAGTATCTGAAATTAATAAAGAAAAGTTCGATGAATTAGCAGAGGATGCAAAGGCCAACTGTCCAATTTCTGGTTCTCTAAACTGTGAGGTTAATTTAAAATCAATTATTGTTGACTAAAATTTAGTTTTATTGCTTAATTAATAAATCTAACTATATTTTTTGGCCACGGATCTTTGAATTTTTTTCCATTTTTCCATTGTTTTATTTCTTTTTCAATGAGAAAACATAATTCAAGTTTTTCAGAAAATTGATTTACTTTTTTACTACTAAGAATATTGGAATTTATAGATTTTAAAAAATTTTCATCATTTTCTACAATTGCGCTATTAGCAATTAATTCCCCATCAACATCTAGCTCACTCATGTCGTTTACAATAGCACAAACAGAGATATTTTTTGTTTTAGATTGAGACAGAAGGTTTCTAAAATAGTTGTTTTACCAGAGCCTAGAAAACCATTTAAAATTATAACAGGGATTCTTTTCGACATTTTCCTAATGATTTAACATTTTATACTTTAATATTATTCATTATAAGGTTAGAAATAAAATTACAAATCTAAATTCATTCCTTCTTCTGCAACGTTGTATCCCTTACTAATAACAAATTGATATTCATCACTTTTTTTATTGAGTAAAGGGTTTGTATGATTTAAATGAATAAAAAATATTTTATTTTTTTCTTTATTTTCAAGTGAATTAAATAGCTCCAAACTTTCAACAACAAAAGGATGAGGAATTTCTGAGAGATCTCTGTAATTAACTTCTTTAGCATCATAGAAAGTTGCATCAATTAATGCATAATCAACTTTTTTAATTTCATCAATGATTGATTTTTCCCACAAATACCATTTGTCAATATCTGGAATAAAAAGAACAGTTTTATTTGGTCCATAAATTTTATATCCAACCGTTTCAGAGAATTCTGCTCTATGTGGAACTTCAACTGGTTGAATAATAACATTTGGATCAATTGAGAGCATTGCATTATTATTTATTTCTTTAATTGAAATATTTTCCAACGATACTAATTGACTCCAGGGACCATTGTCCTCAAGAAATTTTTTCATTCTTGGCATTGCATAAACGTTAATCAGCTTGGAGTTTAAAGCTTCTCGTCCAAAATACATCAGACCTGTGTAGTGTCCAATATGAGCGTGAGTCAAAAAAATACCCTTAAGATCTTTTTTAATTCTATTACCCATAAAATTAAGTTGTTTATTAATATCAGGTGATGCATCAAAAAGAAATGATTCGTTATTTTCATTGTTGATCAACATGATTGATGTTACATATCTATTTTGTTGAATATTTTCACAACATGTTTTATTATTTCCTAAATGAGGAAAACCACCATCTTGAACAACTCCTAAAATTTTTAAATAATAATCTGATTTAATTTGATTGAATGCAAAAAGTGGAAATAGAATAATGAATAATATTAAATAAGCTCTAAAGTTCAAATCAATCAAAAATTGCCTTAAGTTCTGTTGCTTTGTTGGGATCCATCTTTCCTGCTAATACTAAACTTAATTGTCTTCTTCTTAGAGCAGCAGCATAACGTTTTTTTTCCAATTCACTTTGGGGAATAATCAATGGAACTTTTACTGGCCTTCCCCTTTGATTAACTGCTACAAATGTATAAATAGCTTCATTTACTTTTACTTTTTTTTTGTCTGTCTTATTTTGTTTCCAAACATCAATAAAAACTTCCATCGATGAATTAAAAGCTCTAGAAACTTTTGCTTCCAAAGTGAGTATACTTCCATTGGGTACTGGCTCACCAAATGCAACATTATTTATTGAGGCAGTTACAACAATTTGCTCAGAGTGTTTTATAGCAGCTATACTAGCAACCTTGTCCATTCTAGCTAATAATTCACCCCCAAATAAATTATTCAAACTATTGGTGTCAGCAGGTAAAACAAAATCGGTTTGGATGGTTTTTGATTCTTCTGGAAATTTTGATTTCATTAGAAAATTTTTATTCTAAAATAAAGATCCAGGCATCCTTATTTTCATTTTCTTGTAGTTTTCTTAGAGCAATAACAGCATCTTTTCTGTTAGAAAAACTATCAAAGGATATTGGCAAAAGTCCTTTTTCATTTAATGGGAGTTTTGTAGGATTATACCCTTTTAACTTAAGATTCTTGAATAAATTATCTGCGTTAGCTTTTACTCCAAATGCTCCTGCAACAATATGATATTTTTTTAATCTAACTTCAACTTCAAGCTCAAGCTTAATAGCTGGAATAGAACCAAAATCAAAAATTGCACTTTCTACCCTTTGAATTGTTTTTTGTCTATTTTCTTTTTCAACAATTAATTTTTGTTGGAAACTATACTCCTCATATTCATTACTTAAAAAAATTGTTGAAGCTATAATTACAACAAAAGCCGCTGCATATTTAAAAAATTCAGGGACCTTTCGATTGCTTGATTTCAATTTAAGGTCATTATACTTTTTTAATGTTGAATCATTATATGTTGAAACTATTTTTAAATTCTTTTTATGGTATATACTTGGTAAACCAAATGATCCTAAAAAGTGATTAGATTCTAAGTCGGGGTTAAAAACAATATTTTCATCGTTATTATAGCTTAATTCACCAATATTTTTAATAACGAGTGGTTCATTATTAAGCTTTTTTTTCCAACTAATTACCTGACTATGGATTTTTTTTAAAGCATCTTTATATTCAATTCCAAGTTTATTTGAAATTAGATTTGCTATTAAACCATCGTTATTTTTTATTTTAGAATTAAAAGAAATTCTTCTTGAGGGAGGATAAAATTTTCCTTTATTTTCATCATATACAGAAGAAAACTTATTTACTATAAAGCTACCAAACCCAGGAACTGTGACACAATCATTTGTGTAAAGTAAAACATTAATTGCTTGGGCTAATTGCATTAAATAAATTTAAACTATTTTATTAAAAAAGTAGTAATTAATAACCAAGTTTTTTACGAACTCTATCCATAACTTGATTAGCTGTTTTAAATGCTTTTTTAGATCCCTCGCTTAGAATTTGATCAATCTCGTTTTTATTTGACATTAAATAATTGTATTTTTCCCTTGGCTTAGAAAATTTATTCAAAATAAGATTTAATAATTCTTTTTTCGCGTCTCCATATCCAAAACCACCGCTTTTATATTTTAATCTTAAGTCATCAATCATTTGATCTGAAGCTACTAAACTATATATTTTAAATACGTTACAAGTTTCTGGATTTTTAGGAGACTCTAAAGGTTTGCTATCAGTTTCTATTGACATTATTTGCTTCTTTAATAGCTTTTCATCCAAAAAAATATTAATAAGATTATTTTTGGATTTACTCATTTTTTCACCATTGGTTCCAATAACATACTTTGTCTGTTCATTTATTGAGGATTCAGGAACAATAAATGTTTCACCATATTGGTTATTAAATTTAATAGCAACGTCTCTTGTAATCTCAAGATGTTGTAACTGATCTTTACCAACAGGTACTATTTCTGCATCATATAATAAAATATCTGCTGCCATTAACATTGGATATGCAAAAAGACCCACATTGATATCTTTTAATTGACTTGATTTATCTTTAAATGAGTGTGCTAATGTTAACCTTTGATAAGGGAAGATTGAAGATAAAACCCAAGAAAGTTCAGTGGTTACTGGAACATCTGATTGTTTATAAAAAATTGTTTTTGCTGGATTAAGACCAAATGCTAACCAAGCAGCTGCGGTTGAATATGTATTATTAGCTAATTCTTCGGGGTCTTTAACTTGGGTCAAAGAATGCAAATCAGCAATAAATAAATACGAATCAGTATTTTTTAGCGAGGCTTCAATTGCAGGTATAATCGCACCTAAAATGTTGCCTAAATGAGGAGTTCCTGTACTTTGTATACCGGTTAAAATTCTTGACATACTAAACAAAAGTAATAGTTTTACAGACATTAATAACAATTAACTACTTTTGATCAGTGTTTAAGTTCATAAAAATCTGTCTATTAGGTATATGGAACATTTGGTTTTATGTTCTAGCTTTTATAGGTATAGTAATATCTTTTCCATTCTTAATTTTATTTTCATTAAAAGAAAGTTGGTACCCTTACTTTTTTTGGGTGGCAAAAAACATATGGTCAAATACTGTAATGTATGGAATGGGTTTTTATCCATCTATAAAATGGAAGGAAAAATTTGAAAAAGGTAAAAGCTATATGATTGTTTCAAACCACAAAAGCATGATAGATATTATGTTAATGCTTTCAGCATGTAAACATCCAGTGGTATTTGTTGGTAAAAAAGAATTGGATCGAATTCCAATATTTGGTTATTTCTACAGTAAAGTATGTATTCTAGTTGACAGAGACGATCCTCAAAGCAGAAAAGACGTATACGCTAAATCAGTTAAAAGAATTAGTAAAGGTTTATCAATTTGTATTTTTCCTGAAGGTGGTATTCCAGAGCCAGGTGTAATTTTAAAAGAATTTAAAAATGGTGCTTTTAGTCTTGCAATACAATTTCAAATTCCAATTGTTCCTATGAGTTTTTATGATTGTGAAAGAAAATTTCCATATTTTTTTGCTTATAATCATTTTGTAGGAAGTCCTGGCAAGCTAAGAGCTAATGTTCATAATTTTATTGAAACAAGAGGACTTACACAAGAAGATAAACAGCAATTAAAAGAAAAGGTATTTAGATTATTGAAAAATGATTTAGAAGCTACTATTTCTCAGAATTAAGTAAATCAAAAATTTTCTTTTCTAACTCATCACACAATTCAGGATTGTCCTTTAGCAAAGCCTTAACTGAATCTCTACCTTGTCCAAGCTTGGTTTCTCCATAGCTAAACCATGAGCCACTTTTATCAATAATCCCTGCTTCGGTTCCAATATCAATAATTTCTCCTAGTTTAGAAATTCCTTCACCATACATAATATCAAACTCACAAACTCTAAATGGTGGGGCAACTTTATTCTTTACAACCTTGACTCTAGTTTTATTTCCTTTAGCAGTTCCTGAAGAATCTTTTAACTGAGTAGACCTTCTAATATCAAGCCTTACTGATGCATAAAACTTAAGTGCATTACCACCGGTTGTTGTCTCAGGATTACCAAACATTACACCTATTTTTTCTCTTAGCTGGTTAATAAAGAAAACTGTACAATTAGTTTTACTTATAGTTGACGTAAGTTTTCTTAAAGCTTGTGACATTAAACGAGCATGAAGACCCATTTTAGAATCTCCCATTTCGCCCTCAATTTCACTTTTTGGAGTTAAAGCTGCAACAGAATCAATAACTATTAAGTCGATTGCTCCAGATCGAATTAAGTTATCGGTTATCTCTAAAGCTTGTTCTCCATGATCAGGTTGAGAAATAATTAGGTCATCAATATTAACCCCAAGGTTTTGAGCATAAAATCTATCAAAAGCATGTTCAGCATCAATAAAAGCAGCAATTCCTCCGGCTTTTTGACATTCGGAAATAGCATGAAGAGTTAATGTAGTTTTCCCTGAGGATTCTGGGCCATAAATTTCAATAACTCTTCCTCTTGGATAACCTCCAACTCCCAAAGCAAAGTCTAAGCCAATAGATCCAGTTGAAATTGATTCAACAACTTCATGAACAGAATCTCCCATCTTCATAACTGTACCTTTTCCGTAAGTTTTATCTAATCTATCTAATGTTAATTGAAGTGCTTTTAGTTTTGAGTCTTTGTCTGATGCCATGAAAGGAAATTTTAAATTTAAAGTACTAAAAGTACATTTTATTTAATAAAAATCATAATTTAAAAAAGCTACATTTGTAAAGAATTTTTACCTGATTTAAATAGTAATGGAACTTTATAATAAGCTTAGTAAAAAAGATAGGATTAAACTTATTGAAAAGGCAGGAGAAAAAAGGTTTACATTGTCTTTTTATAAGTATGAATTAATTAAAAATCTAGAAATTTTTAGAAATTTTTTGTTTGTACAATTCAATTCTATTGATGTTCTAGGAAGAATTTATATTGCTAATGAAGGTATAAATGCTCAATTATCTTTAGCAGCAAAAAATATAGATTTATTAAAAAAAATTCTTGATGAAATTTCCTTTTTAAAAAACGTAAGACTAAATATTGCTATTGAACATGATAATCAGTCTTTTCTTAAACTAAAAATTAAAATTAGAGATAAAATTGTTGCAGATGGTTTAGGAAATGATGAGTATGATTTAAAAAATAATGGTATTCACGTTAATGCAAGAGAGTTTAATAAATTATTGAATGATAAAAATACTATAGCAATCGATATGAGAAACCACTATGAAAGTGAAATTGGACATTTTGAAGGCGCATATCTTCCTAATGTTGATACTTTTAGAGAATCATTACCAATAATAAATAAAAAATATAGTAAATACAAAAAGGATAAAAAAATTCTTATGTACTGTACTGGTGGTATTAGGTGTGAGAAAGCCAGTTCTTATCTTATGCAAAATGGATATGAAAACGTATTCCAATTAGATGGCGGAATAATTGAATACACACGACAAGTAAAATATGAAAAAATTCAAAATAAATTCATTGGTAGGAATTTTGTATTTGACAATAGACTATCTGAAAGAATTTCTGATAAAATAATTTCTAAATGTCACCAATGTGGAAATAAATGTGATGAACATGTAAATTGTAATAATGAAGCCTGTCACCTTCTTTTTATTCAATGTGAAAAATGCAGATTTAGATATAATGGTTGCTGTAGCAGTGATTGTAAAGATATTTTTCAATTACCTGTTGATGTCCAGAAACAACTTAGAAAAGGAAAAAAAAATAGTAACAAAATTTTTAAGAAAGGGAGGTTTAAACAAAAGTTATTTAAATAATGATTAAACAAAAATTATACATACCATTTATTTTAGTTTTAATATTATTAATTTCTTGTAAAGATGAAAATATTCTTTATTTAGATTTTCAAAATTTAAATGGTAATTGGCATAAGAATAATGAAATTGAATTCAATTTTGAATCATCTGAATCACTAGTTGATATTAGTGTAATACTTAGAACAGACAATTTATATCCCTTTTCTAATATTTTTTTAATTTCTTCAATAAAAAATGGTAATAGAATTTTTTTTGACACGATAAGTTATACATTTGAAAATGATACTAAAAAATGGTATGATGCTCAAATGTCCTCAATAAAAAATAGTAAGATTTCAGTTAAAAAACATTTTAAAATTGATTCTGGATTAATAAACTTTAAAGTTAAACATGCTATCAGATATCTAGATAGCATAATGCCTCAAACGAAATTAGATGGTATCTTAGATATAGGTTTAATCGTTGAAAAATCAAATAAATGAAAAAATATAGACTTCAAGTTGTTGTTTTTTGGTTATTGTTTTTATCATTTATTTTTTGTTTATACGGAGTTTTTTATTTTGCGTCTTTAGGCAAACTTGGGGAGATGCCAGATTTTAGACAATTAGAAAACCCTAAAACTAATTTCGCTTCAGAAATCATTTCATCTGATAATAAAGTACTAGGTAAATATTATTTTAATGATAATCGAACTCCAATTGATTATAATGAATTAAATCCAAAAACTATAGAGGCCCTAATTGCAATTGAAGATGAACGGTTTTTCAGTCACCCAGGTATAGATTTAAAAGCGACTATTAGAGCGATTGTTTTTTTAAATACTAGAGGAGGTGCAAGCACAATATCTCAACAACTAGCAAGGCAACTTTTTGTAGGTGTAAGATCTCGAAATATTTTTCAGGCAGTAATTCAAAAAATTAAAGAATGGGTTATTGCTGTTGAGCTAGAAAAACAATACACAAAAGAAGAAATTATAACTATGTATTTAAATATTTATGATTTTGGATATTATGGAGACGGAATAAAATCAGCTTCAAATATTTACTTTTCTAAAGAGCCTAAGGATTTAAAAATTGAAGAATCCGCAATGCTTGTTGGAATGCTTCAAAACTCATCATACTATGACCCATTTCGTAGGCCTGAAATAACTAAAAATAGAAGAAATTTAGTTTTTAATCAAATGGAAAAAAATAAGTTTATTTCAACTAAATTAAAAGACTCATTAAAAGAACTTCCCCTTGAACTTGAATACAACCCACAATCGCATAGAAGAGGACTAGCAACTTACTTTAGATCTTATCTAAGGGGGTTTATGAAAGATTGGGCAGCTAAAAATTTAAAAAAAGATGGAACAAAATATAATCTATATGTAGATGGATTAAAAATTTACACAACTGTAAATGCTGAAATGCAACAATATGCTGAAGAGTCTGTAAAAGAGCATATGAAAAATTTACAAAAAGAATTCTTTAGACAAAATGATACGTTATCAACTGCTCCATTTAGGGACCTGGATGAAGATCAAGAGGAATCAATTATGAAAAGAACTATGAGAAGATCTGAAAGATGGAGAAAAATGAGATTGTTAGGAAAAACAAATGAAGAAATTGAAATCTCATTTGAAATTCCAACTAATATGACTGTTTTTTCATGGGATGGTGATATAGATACTATTATGAAGCCAGTTGATTCAATAAGGTATTATAAGCATTTCTTACAGGCGGGTATGATGTCAATGAATCCTCAAAATGGTCATGTTATGACATGGGTTGGTGGTATTGACTACAAGAGCTTTCAATATGATCATGTAATGCAAAGTAAAAGACAAATTGGCTCAACATTTAAACCTTTTTTATATGCTACTGCAATTGATCAGCTTAAACTATCTCCATGTGATGTTTTCCCCGATATGATTCATTGTATTGAGCCTTACAAGTATGGTAATCCTGAACCCTGGTGTCCGACTAATTCAAGCGATAAATATGGTGGAATGAGAACCCTAAGTAATGCTTTGGCTAATTCAAAAAATACTATTAGTGCACAACTTATTGATAAAGTAGGTCCAAAGCCAGTTGCAGATTTAGCTAGGAGCTTAGGTGTTTCTTCAAACGTTCCAAATGTACCTGCAATTGCCTTGGGAACACCTGATTTAAGTATCTATGAAATGGTTGGTGCATATGGAACTTTCGCAAATAAAGGGATATACGTTAAGCCTGTAATGGTTACAAGAATTGAAGATAAAAATGGAACTCTAATTTATCAATATAAACCTGAAACTAGAGATGTGTTAAGTGAAGAATCTTCGTATGTTACACTGAATTTATTGGAGGGTGTTACAAAATTTGGTTCAGGCGCAAGATTAAGACATAATATCCCTGAAGATGAAAGAAATTATGTATATAAAAATGTTGTAACAGGATATCCATATAAGTTTAATAATGCTATTGCCGGTAAAACAGGAACAACACAGAATCAAAGTGACGGTTGGTTTATTGGTATGGTTCCTAATTTAGTAACTGGTGTATGGGTTGGTGGCGAAGATCGATCAATCCATTTTGAAGAAATTGCTTACGGACAAGGTGCAACAATGTCGTTACCAATTTGGGGATTATTCATGAAAAAATGTTATGAAAGTGAGACATTAAATGTTTCTACAGATGATTTTGATAAACCTGAAAATATGGATATAATTATTGACTGCTCCAAGATTAAACCAATGGAAATTGAAGACGAAAGTGAAGACATAAATGATTTGCTAGGAATTGGAAAATAAATCATGAAAAGACTTCTATCATTAGATTTTTTTAGAGGGCTTACAATTGCGGGGATGATTATTGTTAATGACCCTGGAAGTTGGTCTCATGTTTACGCGCCATTACTTCATGCAGAATGGCACGGTGCTACACCAACCGATTTAGTTTTTCCATTCTTTCTTTTTATTGTTGGCGTTTCTATTAAACTGTCTTTAAGTAAATTAAAATCTAATCCACATTCAATTATTTATCTTAAAATTTTAAAAAGGAGTTTTATAATATTTGGGCTTGGAATTTTCCTTTCATTATTCCCAAACTTTGATTTTGAAAATTTAAGAATTGCTGGTGTTTTACAAAGAATTGCACTAGTCTATTTAGCTTGCTCAATATTATTTCTCAATTTAAATTTCAAATCACAACTTTACACAGCAATCGGGCTATTAATTATTTATTGGATTTTTATGATGTTTGTTCCTTTTGATGGAAATCCTGCAGGCACTCTTGAGCCCGGTAAAAACTTTGCAGCATGGATTGATAGGTTTATTGTTCCTGGAAGAATGTATCAAGAAACATGGGATCCTGAGGGGCTTTTCAGTACCATCCCTGCTATTGCTAGTGGGATTTCAGGTATGATTTGTGGAAAAATCATCAAAGAAGATTCAGAAAAAATAGTCAAGCTCTTTTTTTGGGGAACAATTTTACTAATTATAGCTCATTTTTGGGATTACATTTTCCCTATAAATAAACATATATGGACCAGTTCATATGTGTTATATTCATCAGGACTAGCAATGATTATCTTAGCAGCTTCAATGTGGCTTATTGATGAAAAAAAATACACTTCAAATATTAAATTTGGATTGGTATTTGGTTCAAATGCAATAGTCGCTTACGTGTTGCATGGCATTGTATGGAGAATTTTTCAGTTTCCTTTAATTGGAGGGGTTGGGTTTCAACAATTTTGGATGGATACTGGGATTGAGCTTGGGCTTTCTGCTAAGTTTATATCACTTGATTGGGCTATTTTTTACACTTTTATTATTTATACGATCGTTTATCAATTATATAAAAGAAAAATTTTCATCAAAATTTAATTATCATTACATTTAGCGCTAAAATTAAAAATATTATGAAAAAGTTATTTTACACACTATTAGGGTTGTTCCTAATAACTTCATGTGAGACTTCAGCTCCATGTGAAAAAGAAACTAATGGTTTTGGTCCATATGATGGTCAAACTGTATATCTAGGATCTCAGGAAACAGTTGATGTTTTTACAGCAATTGATGCTGCCTGGGCTGCAAGAGATTATGAAACTTTAAAATCTTTCATTGTTGATGGTGGTAATTTTTCGTTTGCTGACGGAACTGTCGTAACTACAGGAGATGATTTTATTGCTTACATTGATGCAGAATATCAAGAAGCTATTGAAAATAGTGAAGACTGGGGTTGGACAACAGATTATGCGTTTGCTGCATACCCTGCTGGATCTGATGACCCGGAAGCTGGAAATCAAGTTGGTGAATGGGTTAATGCTCAATTCACTTCACCTGACGGTAGATATGTTGAATGGTATCACATTGCTGATGGTAAACTTTACAATTGGAATCAAGCTAAGGCTGAAATTATAAAAGAATAAATATGAAAAATTTTATATACATACTATCAGGATTATTTCTTCTAGCATCATGTATGTCAAATGTAGATGATAATTCAACTGAAAAATCAAATGGTTTTGTAATGGACACTGGTCAGACAATCATGCTAGGAAGCGATGCTTCAGTCGAAGTTGTAAAACAAATTGATAATGCTTGGAAAAGCAGAGATTATGAAACATTAAAATCATTAGTCGCTGATGATGCTAAACTATATCACGATGATGGTAGGGTTTCTACTGGAGGCGGAGAGTTTGTTGCAGCAATTGAAAGTGATTATACTGAGATGGTTGCTGAAGGAAAAGAGTGGGATTGGGTCATGAACTTTGCATTTTCTGTAAAGGTTTCAGAATCTGAAAATGAGGATTTGGGGAATGATGATGGTGAATGGGTTAGTGCTCGATTTACAACTGCTTCTGATGAGGTTTTTGAGGAGTGGTACTATATTGTGGATGGTAAACTTTCTTGGTGGGGATCTGCTAAAAGAGGATTATACACAGAGTAAAATAACTCAGATTTAATTTTAAAAAAGCTCATAGAAATATGGGCTTTTTTATTATTTACTCTGTTTTAATAATTCAAGTTCTTTTTTAAGTTTTTCTATTTCAATATTCAATTCTTGAATTGATTTAATTAAAGGCATTATAATTTGTTTATAATCCATTCCTAAAAACCCTTCATTATCTTCTGAAATTATAGTGCTTTCTGGGTCAGATTCTTTCAATATTTTATCAACTTCCTGAGCTATCAAACCGTACTCATATCTAGTCTCATTATTTTCTTCCTCTCCTTTATACTGACTTTTACTAATTTTTAAATATGACACAGGATTTAATTTATTAATAAACTGAAGGCCCAGGTTAACTGGCTTTATAAAATCCTTAAGTCTCATATCTGATGAGTTTATTGTTGCATTAGCATATAAAACAGCAGCACCATCTTGCGCGGCATATACTCTTGTCACGTCAGCATTACCAATTACAGCATAGTTGTTACCCTGTCCTGTAGCTCCCTTACCGATAACTATCTGGTTAGAAGCGTTGTTCGCACTAGGATCTGCCTGATAACCTATAATAGTATTATTTGACCCAGTTGTAATAACATCACCTGCTTCATATCCTAAAGCTGTGTTATAATTACCTGTGTTGTTTGAATGTAAAGCATAATAACCTAAAGCTGTGTTTTGGTCTCCAGTAGTATTTGAATATAAACTTCTTGATCCCGAAGCTGTGTTATAATCACCTGTAGTGTTAAGTCTTAAAGCATAATATCCTGTAGCTGTATTTTCGGTTCCTGTAATGTTTTCTTGTAAAGCTCTAGTACCCATAGCAGTGTTAAGATTGCCTGTAGTGTTTTTAATTAAAGTTCTTGATCCCAATGCTGTATTTCCACTACCTGTAGTGTTATAATATAAAGCATAATAACCTAAAGCTGTATTAGTTCCACCTGAAATGTTTGAATATAAAGTTCTTGATCCCAATGCTGTGTTCTCGATTCCTATAGTATTTGCATTTAAAGCCAAGGATCCTAAAGCTGTATTTTCATTACCGGAAGTGTTTGACGTTAATGCATCATATCCTATAGCTGTGTTTCTGTCACCTGTTGTTACAGCATCCATAGCATTAATCCCAACTGCTGTATTTTTAGTTGCAGCATTTAATGTTCCCGTTGTTTGATGACCAAGAATCATGGAATCTGCAAAGTCAGTGCCTCCACTTTTTGCATCAGTCAAATCATCAATGGCTCCGGCTACTCCGCTGTTGTTGACCCAAGCAAGCACACCACTTCCATCGGTTTTCAGTACCTGATTCGCAGAACCATCAGCCGCGGGAAGCGTCCAAACTTGATCTCCACCCAATGCTGCAGCAGATTGGAAACCTACATGGTGTGTTCCATTTGCGGTGTCTTCATAAAACTTTATACCATCGGCATGAACCATAGCGCCCATATCCTCAGCCATATAAACATCTGTAATAGCATCATCTCCAAATACCGCCTTATTATTTCCTTTTCCGTCTGCATCATGGCCAATAACGATTTGGTTGGTTCCAGTTTGACTATGTGGGTTAGCACGATATCCTATCATAATATTATTATCACCACTTGTGATCATATCCCCAGCCTGGAATCCAAGTGCGGTATTGAAATCAGCATCATTATCCAATTCTTCCAATGCCTCTTTACCTACAGCAGTATTCCAGCTACCTGAAACATTCGAAATTAGCGCATCAGCGCCAAGTGCAGTATTATTTATCCCAGATTGGTTACCCATTAATACCCGATATCCTATAGCTGTATTGTTTGATGATGTTGTATTTGAAAATAATGCATCTTTACCAAGTGCAGTATTGGCAGTTCCTGATGTATTTGCCGTTAATGCTCTATGACCTATAGCTACGTTATCATCACCCAGTGTTATTGCATCCATAGCATTAATCCCAACTGCTGTATTATTCGATGCACTGTTTAATGTTCCCGTTGTTTGATGACCGAGAATCATGGAATTTGAAAAGTTAGTTCCACCACTTTTTCCGTCAGTCAAATCATCAATGGCTCCTGCTACTCCGCTGTTGTTCACCCAAGCAAGAACTCCACTACCATCTGTTTTCAGTACCTGATTCGCAGAACCATCAGCCGAGGGAAGCGTCCAAACCTGATCTCCACCCAATGTTGCAGCAGATTGGAAACCTACATGGTTTGTTCCATTTGCCGTGTCTTCATAAAACTTTACACCATCGACATGAACCATAGCGCCCATATCCTCAGCCATGTAAATATCTGTAACATTATCACTTCCTATAACTGCCGTATCATTACCCAGTCCAGTAGCCCCATATCCAATGACTATTTGGCGATTTCCATTATGAGCACTAGGATCTGTACCCGCACCAATCAAAGTGTTTTGAAAACCTGTACTGATTACATTACCAGCTTGATAACCAATTGCGGTGTTTTGTCCTGCAGTGGCGAGCTTTAGAGCCTCAAAACCAATTGCTGTATTAAAATCACCTGTTTCATTATCATTAGAAGCATAGGTTCCAATAGCGGTATTGTAATTTCCTGATATATTCATGTGCATTGCGCGCGCTCCAATTGCTGTGTTATTTTGACCTGTAGTGAGCTGAATAAAAGCGCCGTATCCCAATGCTGTATTCATGTCTCCCTCAGTTATTGCTCTCATAGCATAAATCCCAACTGCTGTATTTCCTGTTGCAATATTTAATGTTCCTGTTGTTTCATGACCAAGGAGCATGGAGCCTGTAAAGTTGGTGCCACCACTTTTTCCATCAGTCAAATCATCAATGGCTCCCGCTACTCCGCTGTTTGCAGTCCAAGCAAGAGTGCCGCTTCCATCGGTTTTTAAAACCTGACCATTTGTACCATCTGCAGTAGGAAGGGTCCAAACTTGATCTCCACCCAATGTTGCAGCAGAGTTAAAGCCTACATAGTTTGTTCCATTTGCAGTGTCTTCATAAAACTTTACACCATCGGCATGAACCGTAGCGCCCATATCCTGAGCCATGTAAACGTCCGTAACATCACTGTTTCCTAAAACCACCATATTATCTGATTTACCTCTAGCACCTTTGCCAATAATGATTTGGTTTTCTCCACTCTCTCTTGGAGAAGTACGTGTCTCAGAACCAATTAATATATTATAGTCACCTGTTGTCATATATTCTCCTGCATGATATCCGATGCCAATATTATTATTTGATGACGCTCCACCATTCCCCAAAGTATAAAATGCTTTTCTTCCAACTGCAATATTATGATGAGTGCCTTTACCGGCATACAGTGCCATAGTACCAAGTGCTGTATTATAATACCCATCATCGTTTGCCTCCATTGCCTCTGACCCTATCGCTGTATTTCCATAGCCTTCCGTGTCATTAGCTAGTGCTTGATAACCAACTGCAGTGTTCGCACTGTACCTGGTATGATCTCTTAGCGCATCCGTCCCAACAGCTGTATTGGCATCCCAACTAGTAAGGGACGTCAAAGCATTGTAACCAACAGCTGTATTGCTATCACCCGAAGTAAGGGCATCCATAGCAGTAATACCAACTGCTGTATTGTATTGTGCATCGCTGCTTAATGTTCCTGTTGTTTCATGACCAAGGAGCATGGAGCCTGTAAAGTTGGTGCCACCACTTTTTCCATCCGTTAAATCATCAATTGAACTTGATGATCCTGATCCAATATATGTTTTTAATCTACTAACTGCTGTTTTTCTGTTTGTTCCTCCTCCGCCATCATCAATTATAATTAAATCTAAATCCGTTATCGCAGCACCAATATCTGTTGCTCCATCAATTTCTAATGACGATAATGCAACCTTACCTACTGTGGAGATTTGGTTTAATTTTGAATCAGCTATTGAGCCTGCTAATTCATCGTTAGCAATACCGCCATCTTTTATTGTCACTGCTCCACTTGAAACACTAAAATTATCTGAACTAAATGAAGATATTCCTTTATTAGACGTTGTAGCATCTTCCCCAGATATTACTCCATTATTTATATCAATACCCTCACCAGCTGAGAATTTAGCTCTTACATCTGAAGTGCTTAATTGAGTGTTTGTATCCGTAGAAGATATTACACCATTTGTAATATCAATATTAGTCCCTGCTGTATACTCAGTATTTGTATCCGTAGAAGATATTACACCATTTGTAATATCAATATTAGTCCCTGCTGTATACTCAGTATTTGTATCGGTTGAAGATATTGTTACAGCTCCAGCATTTTCTGTTATTGTAACATTTGATCCCGCTGTAAAAGCAAGCGTCTCACTATCAGCCAAAGTATTACCACCAGCTGTAACTGAGCGTACTGTATCAGTATCTGTTACAGTACTAGATATAGTATTATTCCCATCAATCGATATCCCTGTACCTGCTGTAAGTTTATCTGTTAAATCATTATATGATCCTGAGCTTGCAGCAGTTGATAACCCCAAAACATTTCTTGATGAGGCAGCGTCTGATGCTGTAATCAGGCCAACCATAGGGGCAGTTGTGGAACCAGTTCCTCCATTTTCAACAGGAAGGATAGCTTCAACATCATCAGTTAAATCAACCTTATTGACTGAGATTTCATTATTACTAATTGTAAGATAATCTTGACCGGTTATTGTTAAAGTTGAGCCGGATGAATTGGAATATAAAGCGTAAGGAACACTTAATAATTGTGTAGTATCTTCAGCTATGTAATTAAATCCACCAGCAGGGTCAACTTCAACTTTTAGGTAATATGGTCCAGCTGACCAATCTATTGTTTCCATTTCATCAGCTGAAAGTCCTTTGCCAATAATCATCGTAGCTAATCCATTGGTATTTGTAATCACGCTGTGCTCCTCTGAATATACATTAGATCCGTTTTGAGAACTTTTAAGTATTGAAATTCTAAAGCTAATTTCTTTATTAGATATTAATTGGCCAGACGCGTCTCTTATAACGGATTGATATGTAAAGCTATTAGGTGACTGCGAGTAGATATCGTTAACAAATAGGGCTAAAAAGAAGCAAAGTGTTATTTTTTTCATACTTTATTTACGGCTAATTTAAAACTACGGAATAATCCGCAAAAATTATAAAAACTAAGTATGTAAATACCCTCGGAGTATGAACTAAAATCAATAGAAATATCGTTTTCAGAAAATGAATGATCATATATTTTTCTACCTGCTGCATCATAAACTATTAAAGTTAATTTATGTTCTATATTTTCCATAGAAATATTCACAATGGAAGAAGTGGGATTTGGAAAAACTGAGATTTTTATACTATTGTAATCTCTGCAATCGAATACATCAATAATATAAGAGTATTGTACGCCTTGGATAAAATCTAATTCAAGTATTGATGAATCAACTTTTTCAATTGTGCTTACCTTAAGCTGTCCTATCGTATAACTTAGAGAAACTTGATTAGACTCGATATCCCCACCACTGGTTGTTACGGTTTGCTGAGATGATAAATAAGAGCTTATTAAAAAAAATGTAGCTATTAATTTTAATTTCATTTGACAAAAGGTAAAGAAGAATGGTGCAAGATAATTTTTAAATCTCCCTTATCATTTTTCTTGTATACAAAACTATACTCAACTTTGGTTTTATCACCGTTATTATCTGTAAAAAAATAATTCCCCATAGCAATTGCTAAGTCATTTATAATATTGATGGAATTATTTTCAAAGTCTACTTTTACCCAGGGATTTAAGGCAAATCCTTTATCTTCAATAAAGTCAGAATCTGAACCTATAAAATATGAAAGAGCTGATTTTACATCTCCTCTAAATTGAGCATCTGAGGCTTTTGTTGGTTTAAACTGGACTATGCCATTTTCATAATCATACATTTTACTAATAAAATCTAGAGTAAACATTCTGCACTCCTTAATGGTGTCTTTTAACTCCCCTATTTTAACAATTCCATTTCCCCATTTTTCTTGGGCCTTTTCAATTTCTTTAATTTTCATAATACTAAGACAAAATTAATTATAATTTTATGCTTTTAAATGAAAAATCAAATTTCTATTTCAAAAACTGCAAAATACTCTCAACTTGGAAAATGTTGTAAAAAAATTGAAACTGTTTGGATTGTTTTACATGGTTATGGTATGTTAAGTGAATATTTCATAAAAAAATTTGAATCTATTCTCAATGAAAAGACTTTGGTTATTGCGCCTGAAGCAACTAACAAATTTTATTTGGGAAATAATTACTCTAGAGTTGGTGCTAGCTGGATGACAAAACTTAATAGAGAAGAAGAGATTAATGATAATATTTTATACTTAGAAAAACTTTACTCAAGAATAAAAAAAGAAATAGGTCATGACAATTTTAAATTAAATACTCTTGGTTTTTCTCAAGGTGGCCCCGCTTTAGTTAGATGGTTAATGTCGAATAAATTAAATGTTAATTCAATGATTTTGTGGGGTTCTGATATCCCAAAGGATTCATTAAAAACTGAAAATAAATTAAGGTGGAGTTCAATTAATTTAAAAATTGTCATTGGTAGTAATGATGAGTATATAAATGATGAAAACAGAAAAATATTTATTGAAAGTGTTAAATCATATGGTCTTAAATATAATCTAATTGAATATGATGGAAATCATAAGATAATAGAAAAAGAATTAGAAAAGATAGTTGCCAGTTTATGAAAGAGAAGTTGGACATCTTAAATAAGGAATTAGATCTTCTTTTTAAATTATTAAATAAATATTCTAATGAAGAAATTAATTTTAAACCCAGTTTAAAAAAATGGTCAATTGGTGAAAATATGTATCATTTATGGCTTTCAGAAATAAGTACAGAAAAATATATTAGAAAAAAAACATCTTATCCTGATTCTTTAGTTAAAGTAAATTCAATTGGGAGATTAAAGCTTGCTATATTATATTTTGTTTGGTTTATTGGTGTAAAATTAAAAGCGCCCAAGATACTAGTTGACCCTATTCCTAAAAACATTGATCTTCAAAATCTAAAAAAAAAGTGGTTGGAATCTAGAAAATCATTTAAGCTGTTAATTGGAAGTTTGGATGAAAATATTTTAAATAAAGGGGTATTAAGACATCCGCTAGTAGGACGAATCAATATGAAAATGACTTTAGATTTTCTTTTTTACCATTTTAAAAACCATAAAAAGATTATTCATAAATTAGAGAAAAAAATTAATTTATGAACTGGGAAGAATGGTACGTAAAAAACAGGTGGATAATATGGTCCATTGTTGGTGGTTACCTGCTTTTAAGACTACTTGCTTTACTCTAAATTTACTTAGATGATGTACCGTCTCTATTTGGTTTTCTAACTGATGGCCATCCTCTCGATCTCATAGGTCTTCCTGTTCTGGGATTTATACTGCTTTTAGGTAAAATACGTCTTTTTCTTGATGCTTTTTCATTGTCCTCGCTAGCTTTATATGCTAGGATTGCTGTTAGAATAACATTGTTTTTCAAGTCATCAAATACAATTTTATCATAACTATCAAGATTGGTATGCCAAGTATAATTCCAATATTCCCAATCTAATGCGCTTAAATTAAAAGCTGGGACACCTGCTGCTACAAAACTTGCATGATCTGTTCCTCCAGAGCCTGGCATTCCAGGAAAATCAGTCTCAATATGTTTAGTTACATCTTGAGGAACTGCAGAAAGCCATCTAGTAACATAATCATAAGAGTTAAGAAACCCTTGACCACTTATGCTAACAACTCTACCAGTTCCATTATCTTGATTGAAAACAGCTTGGGTATTTTCAACTATTTTAGGATAGTCTTCAACAAAAGCTCTTGAACCATTTAAACCTTGCTCCTCACTTCCCCAATGTCCAACCATAATAGTTCTCTTAGGATTTGGATAAAACTTCTTTAAAATTCTCATGGCTTCCATCATAACTATTGTCCCAGTTCCATTATCAGTTGTACCTTGTGATCCATCCCATGAATCAAAATGGGCAGATAAAATGACATATTCATTTGGTTTTTCAACTCCTTTTATTTCTGCTATAGTATTAAAAGTTGGTACCACACCATGTTCTGTAGATGTAGAAATAATTTTAACAGTAGGATTTATACCGTTTTCAACCATTCGATACAGCATTGTATAATCTTCTAAGTTTAAATCAACATTAGGTATCTTATCAGTTCTTGCACTAAAAACTTTATTAGCTCCAAATGCCTTTGACCAATAGCTAGAAATTAAACCAACTGCTCCAGCATCTTCAAATGCTTTGCTTATATCTCTATATCCATAACCAGATTTTCTAATATTTGAATACCAGTCTTCAGAAATTTTATCTCTATCTTTTTTCATTTTTTCAAAAGATTCCTCAGTAGAATATTCTTCCCACTGAGAATCTGGTCGACCAGTAATTTGATTTTGACTAACTAAAATAAATTTGCCTTTCACAGTTTTTAACCATTCTTGAAAATCTTCTTTATTATTTATTTGAGGAATTTTTGTTAGTTCAGCTGTTACGCCTCTTTTTGAAGTTGAAGGACTCCAAGCTAGTTGTCTACCAGCTAAAGTTCTTACTCTTGGTTTAAGCATATCTATATGAGTGATTCCTCTCTCCCATCCTCTCCACACTCCCCATTGATGTAAATAAGACTTAATTCCCCAGCTTTCGTATTTTTTTACTGCCCAATCATGAGCATTTTTCATTTGAGGAGTTCCAACAAGTCTAGGCCCAATTACATCAAATAATTCATGAGATAATTTTTCAACTTGCGAATTATTATAAACCTCGTCAATCATTTTTACAACTACTTCATCAGAATTTTGAGCGTTTAAAAATGAAAAAATTGATAAAACCCATATGTATAATATTTTTTTCATTATAATTTTTTTAGTTAACTCTAGAATCTGTTATAAACATAACTCCAGTATTATAGTTTGGAATATAGTAATTATAGTTATGTTTAATTAAAATTTGATTAATAATTTTTTCTTGCAATTTTGGAGATTTACCTGTAATTAATTCTAGATCTAAATCATTATTAAAGGAGTTTAACAGTAGGTATTCTTCAACTTTAATAAGCGATTCTTCATGGCTTAAACCATGTAGGTCTATACTTTTTCTCATTAATTATTATTTTTCGAAAGCCTGAGATTCACCAATCTTTGAAGACCTCACGTTTATAGCCTCTTTGTTATTAGCCTCTGTAACAAAAGCAACCATCTTGATATTTTCTTTATTGAAAGAGGCAGGTATAACATATTGAAATAGTTTTTCAAACTCTTTATCGTGCCCCACTTTATCAGATGGTATTTGGTCACCAAGCAATCCAGTAACTGCTTTTCTTAAAACATTATGATGTTCAAAATCTACGATAGGATCTCCCTCGTAATATGAAGTCCAATTTCTCTGATTATAAATTAATTTATCTTCAATAATATACAAACCTAATTTGAGAGCTTTATAATTATATCCCATCTTTAGCTTAACATTAATTGAAAGCATGTCGTCATCTAAAGAAGATTCCATTGCTAAGGAGGCATAGGCTTTATCTGAAAGCTTAGCTAAAACTTGGTCTATACTATTTGGCTCTGGGGGTGCCCATTTAGATTCTCTGTCAATAAATGCAGAGGGAAAACCAAATTCGTTAGTTGTCTGTAGATATTGAAAATTACTCATCATTGCTGTTACTTGACTAAACTGCATAGGATCACCTTGGTGAATAGCAACAATTACTGCATCATTTGTTTGCTTTTCTAGCTGTTCAATTGCATAGGAAACTCTTGTACAGTATCCACACCAAGTTCCAGTATAATCCTCGACAAGGACGTATTTTTTATATTCAATTGGAACTGGATTTATGATAATATCCTTTGTTTGGCTTTTTATATTTTGAAGTTTAGCATATACTTCAAAAGTTCCTATCTCATTAAAAGTATGAGAGCTTCCTGTGGTTTCATTATTATCAATATAAAATTTAGCTTCACTAGTCCTATTTTTTCCATTGTTATCAAACACACTAAATAATACTGTACTCCCAACTATGGCCTCATCTGCGGAAATAAAAATTTGTAAACTTGAAACTATAGGCTCATTTCCTACGTTAACATCACTAGAATCCCCATCATCGGATCCACTACATCCAAAAAATAAAAATATTGAAAGAAATACTATTTTACTAAATAAAAATCTCATGGGCAATCGAAATTAATAAATTGCTGTTAAATTTGTAATCCAAATGCTAAAAAAAATTATATTTTCATGTTTACTATATCTCTTTGCGTATAGTTCTAGTTCTCAGAAATTCATCCCTAATCTAGAATTAAAAACACTTAATTATGAATCCATTAAATCTGTTGAAGCAATTAATCAAGATGGATTTACTATAATATCTTTCTGGGCTACTTGGTGTATCCCCTGCATCAATGAATTAGATGCAATTAACGATGTTATCTCTGAATGGAAAAAGAAAAAAGATATTACAGTTTTAGCAATTTCAACAGATGACTCAAGAAGTAAAAAAAGAGTTCGACCTCTAATCAATGGAAAAGATTGGATTTTTGATATAATTTTTGATACAAATCAAGAATTTAAACGAGCTATGGGTATAGTAGGAATTCCGCACACAATTATAACCTATAAGTCTGAAATAATTCATAGAAGAATTGGGTATACACCTGGTGAAGAGGAGGATTTATTTAAAGTTATTTCCAATTATAAAAAATGATGCTAAAAACAGTAACAACTTTTGTAATTACATTGTCTATTTTAAGCTTCAGCTATTCTCAATCTAATAAAATTTATGGTTCATATGAATCTAATGCTGTTTATTATCAAGAAAATGAAGAAGAAGCTTATCAAAATAAACTTGCATCAAATAATTATTTAAATATTAAATATCTTTTTAACTCAAATTGGAATGTTGAAGTCCAAGTTGAATCTTATTTACCAAAAAAACTACAAAGTTATTCTGATAGTTTTGAAAATACTCACTTATCAACTTTAAATATAAATTACTCCAAAAATAATTTTGGTTTTACCATTGGATCTATATATGATCAATTTGGAAGTGGCTTAATTCTAAGAACATGGGAGGACAGACAACTTGGAATTAACAATTCTATTTGGGGACTTCGTTCAACATATGGTAATGAAAAGGTTAATCTTAAATTATTGGCTGGATGGCAAAAAAAAGGAAGTGAAATTAGTGTAGGAAAAGTTATAGGTTTTGATTCTGAATTTACTCTAATAAATAGTAGTGATATTTATCAAAATTTAATTCTTGGTATAAGTTATGTTGGTAGGTTTGAAAATCTTGTTAATCCTATAATAGCGTATGATTTTAATGATTTAACCAGCCTGTTTTCTACCAGACTAGATTATTTTTCCGATCAATTTTATTTTGAATATGAGCAAGTAATTAAGTCCAAAGATGGTATCACTCAATTTGGAATAATTTCAAATGAATTTGTTAAAAAAGGAAGTGCTCATTCTCTAAATCTTGGTTTTACCAAACCGGGATTTGGTTTGGATATGACATTTAGAAGGTTAGAAAATATGCCTCTTTTCAGCGATAGATTTGAGCAAGGAGAAATTTACAACGAATCAAATATTAACTATTTACCAGCTCTTACAAAACAACACGACTATCAATTAGCTAATATAAATGTTTACGAGTCACAAGCTAACGTTTCATTTCCTGACCCAGAATTAATGAAGTCAGGTGAAATTGGTTATCAATTTGATTTGTATTACGATCTAAAAGAAGGTTCATCGCTGGGCGGTAGATATGGGTCAAAATTATCTTTAAACTTTAGCTCATGGTATAATTTAAAGGGGGAATATACTTATTACCCATCAGATTATGATACAGATTTTTTTGGTTTTGGTGAAAAATATTTCTATGAACAAAGCCTAGAAATTAGAAAAAAATGGTCTCTAAAATTTGATAATATTTTTCTTTTTATAAATAAATACTACAACAAAAGATATGTAGAAGAAAAAATTGGTGAAATTAATTCCCAGATTTTTATTTTAGATAATAGTATAAAATTAAATAATAAAAAATCGGTAAGATTTGAACTACAGCACCTTTTTACTAAAGACGATAAAAAAAATTGGTATGGATATGGCCTTGAATATAATTTTAATTACAATTTTTCAGGATTTTATAATACAATAGTAAATTATGAAAACTTAGAAGAAAATAAGCCAAATTATTATTCATTTGGTGCTTCATACACTAAAAATGCTTTACTATTTTCTGTTTCATATGGAAAACAAAGAGGGGGTCTATTATGTTATGGAGGAATTTGTAGATATGTGCCTGAATTTAAAGGTTTTTCATTTTCTGTAAATACATCTTTTTGATATATTTAAAAATTATTAATCAACATGGATAAATACATAATTGAATTTATAGGTACATTTTTTCTAGTACTTATAATTGGCTTCACGCAAAACCCAATTGCAATTGGTTTTGGAGTTACAGCTTTAGTTTATATGGGGATGCATATTTCAGGTGCTCATTATAATCCTGCTGTTTCAGTCGCTATGTTAATTATGAAGGAAATTGATTTTAATAAATTTCTTAAATATGTAGCTTGTCAAGTTATGGGTTCAACTTTTGCTGCTTACGTTGTTTATACAATTTCATCTAATATTATCATTCAACCAAACTTAGATGAATCTATTTATGCAATATTAATTGCTGAAATATTATTTACTTATCTTCTTATTTTTGTTATTCTAAATATTGCATGTAATCCAAAAGTTGAGGGAAATTCATTTTATGGACTTGCTTATGGGCTTACAGTTATGGTTGGAATTTATGCTGTTGGTCCTCTTTCAGGTGGAGTTTTTAACCCCGCTGTTTCAATTGGACCATCAATTATTGACTTAATCACAGATGGTGGTACTTCACAATACTTTATTTGGTATTATTTAACTGCGCCTATTATTGGTTCTATTTTAGCGGTGATTACCTTTAACTTTATAATTAAAAAATGAAAAATATTTTAAACTACAGATTTGGATTTTATTTACTGATTGGTATTCTATTAGGAATTTTTACAATTTATATTCTTGAAGAAAATGTTTTCGATGAGTATGATGATGAAATATCCGAAGAAGAAGTTATTCAAACAATTACTAATTTTTTCTCTTCAATTGAGGTTGGTAGTGATTTAGACACGGGTGACTATATTACTGAAGACTTCAAAATTGTTGAGCTTGGAGGGCCTTATACTCTAAATGAGTTTTGGGATTTAATAGGAGAGTCACAAGGAGATAACATTCCGATTTCTAGAAAGTGGGATTTATCGAACTGGATTATCTCAATTGATGAAGAATCTGCTCATGCTAGTTATAAAAATAATGGAACTTTTGTAACATCAATTGATGGAGAAGAAGTGACCTCAAATCCTGTTTGGCTTGAGAGTGGATACTTAATATTGGATGATGATGAATTAAAAATTAAGTATTTTCAGTCTGAAGAAGTATCCGATTATTTATCAAATTGAAGACTAAAAGATATATTTAAATAGTCTTCCATTTCAATTAGCATAAATGAAGGAAGTGTTACAGAGAATTCTGTTGGTATAATTTGAAACTTTCCATCAATTTTAATGTTTTCATCACTTTCATCAACTGAAGCTAGAACTTTAATTGGTCTCTTATCGCCATGAAATTCAATCTCTCCTTCAAAAATAATTGCATTACCTTCTGAATATACTTTATCAGAGTAAAATTTAATATTTGGAAACTTTAAAGCTTCTAAAACTTCTAAAGAATGTGAATCTCGACCAGAATTCCCGCTATCAAAATCTACTACTTTAGCTGCAATAGCAATTGTGGATACACTGCCATCATAAATTAT
>CABXUS010000010.1 GCA_902515405.1 uncultured Bacteroidota bacterium
GAAAATAACAAAAAGTATCTTAAAAAAACTTGAAAATGGAGTTAAGATTTTAAATACAATTACAAAGAAATGTACGACAACATACATAAATGAATTCCAATTTAAAATAATACTCAAACAAGGTCTAAACAGGCAAATTAGGAGAATGTGTGAGCACTTTGAGTATCGTGTCAAAAAACTAGAAAGAATAAGAATAATTAATATTAATCTTGATATTCCCAGAGGAAAATGGAGATATTTAAATGTCGATGAAATAAAACACCTTAAAAATCTGTAAATCTTAATTCATGTATAAATTAAAAATTATAATACTAATTATTTTTTTTTCTTTTCAAAATCTATTATCTCAAAATAATCAAATAATTAGTGACACAATAAACTTGAAAGAGGTGACTATTGAGTCAATAAATATTCCTTTAAAGGAAAAAAAATCTTTGTACCCAATTTCATTTTTAAAGTTTAATGCTTTTCAACAACTTACTCCACAAATAAATATTAGTGAATATTTAGAATCTGTTCCAGGTCTATTTGTATTGAACAATAATAATTATGCTCAAGATGCTAGAATATCAATTAGAGGTTTTGGATCGAGAGCTAACTTTGGGATTAGAGGAATTAAGATTTTTGTAGATGGAATTCCTGAAACGTCCCCTGACGGTCAGTCACAAATAGATAATGTTAATCTTGAAATAATTGAAAAAATTGAAGTTTATAGGGGTAATAACTCCTCATTATTTGGAAGTTCGTCAGGAGGAGCCATATTAATATCAACATTTGAAGATTTTAATGAAGATTTCATAGATATTGGATACTCAAGCGGTTCTTTTAAAACTACTAAAAGTCAAGCTACGATTGGATTAGCTAATGATAATCAAAAAATGGTATTTTTTATTTCAAATACCAAGTCAAATGGATTTAGATCCCATAGTGGTTTTGAGAATTTTAATCTAAACTTTAAATACCTAAAAGAAATTAATTCCTCTAATAAATTACAGATAATTGCTAACGTTTTAAACAGTCCAGATGCCCTTGATCCAGGGGGGCTAAATTTAGAGGAAGTAACAACTGATAGAGAACAAGCAAGAGCAAGAAATATTGATTATGATGCTAGAGAAGAAGTTAAGCAATATAAGTTAGGTTTAAATTTAACTTCGATTATCAAAAAATTAAAATTAACAAATTCCCTTTATTACAATCAGAGATTATTTTACGGAAAACTTCCGTTTAATAATGGAGGAATAGTAGATTTAAACAGAGCTTTTTGGGGATATAACTTAAATTTTAATATTAATAGTTTCCTCAAATATGATTTTGGATTTTCTTATAATAATCAAAATGATAAACGACTAAGGTTTAATAATAATTCTGGATCAAAGTCTAATAAGACAATGGATCAAGATGAGAAATATAAAAACTTGAGCTTGTATTTCTTTGGATCTAAAAGCATAAAAAAATTCAATTTTTCTTTTGGATTAAGATTTGAAGAAAATTTAATTTCATTGGAAAATTATTTTCAATCAATTAATGAAAAAACAAAAAAAATAAATTCTTTAAATCCATCAATTAATCTTTTATATGAGTTAGGTAATTTGAATCTATTTACAAACTTTTCTACAGGCTATGAGACTCCAACATTAAATGAATTATCTGCAAATGATGATCAATCTGGATTTAATGATAATTTAAAAACAATTAAATCTAAAACATTTGAATTAGGAATTTCAAATTATAATATCAAAAATAATTTCAATTACAGTGTTAGATTTTTTAATATTTCAACTATTAATGAAATAACTCCTTATGAATCTAGTTCTGGTTTGAGGCTTTACAGAAATGCAGGAAAAACTACGAAAAAGGGAGTTGAAATGGAGATAAACTCAAAAATATCTAATAATCTAAATCTAGATTACAGTCTTACAATTGGTAGTTATAAATTTGATGATTTTAAATCAAACGATAATGACTATTCAAATAACTGGATGCCTGGAATACCAGATAATAATCATAACTTAAAACTAAAATACTTTAATAAAAAAGGTTTGAATGTAATTCTAAATTTGAGAAGTGTCGGAAATATGTTTGCAGATAATTCGAATATTACCGAAATCGATGGATATAACACAATTGGTTTTAAAATTTCTAAGAAATTAGACTTATTTAAGATTAACATTATACCATTTATTTCAATCGATAATTTATTAAATCAAGATTATTATGATAACATAAGGATTAACGCATTTGGATCAAGATTTTATGAACCAGCAGCTGGTATAAATTTAATTGGTGGTGTAAAAATTAATCTATGATGAAAAATGCTATTGTTGTAGGAGGAGGAATAAATGGATTAGTTGCATCAAATTATCTTCAAAAAAACAACTTTAATGTAACTATGATAGAAAAAAACAGTTATGTTGGAGGAGCATGTATAAAAGATAAAATTTTACATAATAACAAAGAAATTTATTTCCCAAAGGGCGCTACAGTTCTTGGAATGATGCAAAAATTTGTTTTTGAAGAAACTGGATTATCACAAAAAATTAAAACTTTTTATCCCAAATCTCCAAAACTCGTTTATTTTCCGAATTATTCTGAACCTACAAAAATTTTTCAAAACATAAATGATTTAAAAATTGAATTGAAAGAAAAATGGGGTGAAAATGGGAATATTGAGGGATTTAGAAATGATGAAAATAAGGTTATTAAATACCTTCAAGAGATTTATAAAAGTGGAGATAGCCCTAATTTCAATAGAGCTGAAAAATTGTTGGGAAAAGAATTAACAGAAATATGGATAAAAGGATCTGCATTTGATTTACTTAACAGATACTTTACATCAGAAAAAACAAAGCTTTATATGGGTATGACAGTAACTGAAAGCGGTCCTGCATCGATATTTGATGAAGGTTCAGCATTTACAATTCCTTTGATGGATTCAGGATCAATATTTAATGGTTATTGGGGATTTGTAAAAAATGGTATTTGGGAAGTAACAGAAAAACTATTTGATATAAATAATAATTTAGGTGTAAAAAACTTATTATCTACTCAAATAGATAACATTGATAAAGTCAATAAAAAAATTAATTTTAATGGAAAAGAAATAAATTATGATTTTATTTTATTTGCTACTGACCCTAAAACTCCTTCACTTTTAATTGATGACTCAGATTCTTTAAAAAAAATAAATAAAAAAGAATTGATTGGAACAAGTGGAAAAATTACAGCTTTCTTTAAAAATCCCGTTAAATGGAAAAAAGCAAATGATAAAGAATATGACACCTCTTTTAGATTTGTATTTTCAAATAGTGACCTATATGACTTTGAAAAATCAAGTCAAAACACCAAGAATAATATAAGTAATTATGAGCCTGGATATATTCAAATATATCCTGAGGGTGCTGCACAGAGAAAAATGGGAAATAACGAAAATCTTGACAAACTAATATTGTTTTCTAAAAATTTTTCATTCAATAAAAAGTCAAAAGACTTGCTAAATAATAAAAATGAAATTATTTCATTATTATCAAATTATATTGAAAACATAGATGATCTTGTTGAAACAAAATTCCTTACTCCAATGGACTTAAATGAACAGTTTTATTTTCCTAAAGGAAATATTGACCACATGACATTAACTAAAAATCAAAACTTTGCCAAAAGGACATTTTCAAATAATCCTGAAACTAAATTTTACCAATACTTTAATAATGAAGATATTTATTATTGTGGAGCAGGTGCCTTCCCGTGTGGAAGTGTAGCTGGAACACCAGGATATATGTGTTCAAAGCAGCTAATAAAAAAATATTTATAACTTAAAAGTTAATGAAAATTGATTCGTTTGAACTGTACGTAGCGAAATTAGAACTTAAAAAGCCATTTATTACTTCATTAGGCGTAATTAATTATTCAGATCATATTTTTTTAAAGGTATTTTCTGAAGATGGAGAGTTTGGGTGGGGAGAATGTTCACCTGCTTATTTTATTAATGGAGAAACAGTAGAGACTTGTTTAGCTATCTCTAAAAAATTAACTGATTCAATAATTGGAATTTCATGCTTTTCTCATGAATTAATACAACAAAAACTTGATAATATAATTTATGGTAATCATAGTATAAAATCCGCAATTGATGTTGCATGTTATGATCTTGCATCTAAATCTAAAAAAATTCCTTTATATAAATATTTAGGGGGTGAATTGAAAAAAAAAATTTATACAGATTATACCGTAAGTCTTAATGACATTGATAAAATGGTTAAACAAGCTAGGTCAATAGTTGAAAGAGGATTTAAAATTATAAAAGTAAAATTAGGAGATGATGGAAAAAAGGATATTGAAAGAATTAGATTAATTAGAGAATGTGTTGGAAGCAATATTAAAATCAGAATTGATGCTAATCAAGGTTGGACAATTGAAGAAGCAATTAAAACACTTAAAAAAATTAATAAATATGAAATTCAATACTGTGAAGCGCCAATAAATAGAGAGTTCTCATATAGATTAAATGAAGTAAAAGAAGCCAGTCCAATCAAAATAATGGCAGATGAAAGTTTATTTACTTTAAATGATGCAAAAATGATGGTTCATGGAAATCATTGTAATATGTTTAATTTAAAAATTGGAAAACAAGGAGGAATATATGAATCAACTAAAATAATTGAAATTGCAGAAAAAAATAATATTCCAATGCAAGTTGGAGGATTTATTGAAAGTAGAATAATCTTTACTGTAAATTGTCATTTAGGACATACTTCAAATTTTATAAAATACTTTGATTGTGATAGCCCACTTTTTCATAAGATAAATCCAATAATTGGAGGAGTTGAATATAAAAATGACTGGGAACTTATACTTCCAACTGCTAATGGGATTGGAGTTGATATAAAAAAAGATTTTTTGAAATCTTGTTCTAAAATTATTTGATTATTGTTATTCTATTTGGCACAATAATTGTTTATTTTTGAAAATGGAATTGACAATGCCCAAAACCGATCTTCACAGAGAATTAATTAGATCAAAAAGAAAATCAAATTTTAAAATCAATCTTGATTTTGATCCAAGAAAAATTGAATCAAATCGTTTATTTTATTTAGACGATATAAAAAAGATATGTATAGATTACAGGCTTAGATTTTTAGATTTTGATTATTTCAAAGGTAAAGTTCCTCAGGAAGCATATGATAAATTAAAAGATTTTAAAATCAATAATCCTAATTTAGATATTAAAATAATGATGATGGCGCCTTCGAAGCTATTTGAACTAGAAAACTACGATGATCCTCTAATGTTTGTAAGTCTAGGAAATAATTACTACTATTTAATACATAAATGGGGAAATGACATGAGTTATTTCAGGAAGCTGCTAATGTGGCCTTTCAAAAATTTATATAATATAATGGTATTTATATGCTTTTTATCACTTTTCTTAACTGCTGTAATTCCAGATGGTTTGTTTTTTTACAAAGACAATCCTGGTATAGAGTTTCTTATAACTTTTCTTTTTGTTTTAAAATCAGTAATTGCAGTTTTTATTTATTATGGTTTTTCTCTTGGCAAAAACTTCAATGAATATATTTGGAATAGAAAGTTCTACAATTAGACCATTATTTTTTAATGCTCCTTAACGATAAGAATACAATCAAACAAGGGTTTAATTACTTAAGCAGTGATCCAATCATGAATTTTTTTATAAAAAATTTTGGTGATGAAATTGATGCTCTTGACAGGTATGATGATAATTTTGCAATTGCCTTATGTAACTTAATTATTGAACAACAAATTAGTTTTAAGGCAGCTATAACAATTAAAAAAAAGTTTGCTAATCTTATAAAATCTTTTTCTAATAAAGAAATAATTAAACTTGATAATGATACTATTAAATCTATTGGTTTGTCCTACAGAAAAGTATCTTACATAAAAAATATATTAAGATTCTTTGAAGAAGAAAAAATTGAATTCAATAAATTAAATGATGAAGGGATTACAAAAAAACTATGTTCAATAAAAGGAATTGGTCCTTGGACGGCAGAAATGTTTTTATTATTCATTTTTCATAGACCTGATATATTTTCTTTTGGTGATATTGCATTAATAAATAGTGTAAAAAAGAACTACGGAATTGAAAATACTAGCGAAATAAAAAAACTGACATTAATGTGGAAACCCTACAGAAGTATTGCCTCTCTTCTTCTTTGGAAGTCTATTGAAAATCAGGTTTATTATAAAAAATTAAGGCATTATACGAATTTGGATTAAAAGTTGAAAAAATTATCCCCAAAAACAATAAATTATTCTTGGGGATAAATTGTACTCGGAGCGGGACTTGAACCCGCACGAACATTACTGCTCATTGGATTTTAAGTCCAACGTGTCTACCAATTCCACCATCCGAGCATTATCTTCGAGCGAAAGACGGGATTTGAACCCGCGACCCTCACCTTGGCAAGGTGATGCTCTACCCCTGAGCTACTTTCGCAAAATTGGATTGTAAATGTAAAACAAAAATTTAAAAGACTTTTAATCATCATTAGTTATTTTTTTCTTTAATTCACTCAATTTTACCAAAGCTTCAACAGGCGTTATGTTATCAGTGTCTAAAGATTCTAATTGTTTTTTAAAATCTTTAAAATTTCTATCATCTAAACTAAAAAAACTTAGTTGCATTTCCGACTCATTTTCAATTTCAATTTGACTAGAATTTTTATGAGATTTTTCTAGTTTTTTAAGTACATTTTTTGAAATATTGATTATTTTTTCTGGCATTCCAGCCATTTTCGCTACGTGAATACCAAAGCTGTGAGCACTTCCACCAGGTACTAATTTTCTTAGAAAAATAACATCTGAATTTGTTTCTTTAACCTGAACATTATAATTTTTAATTCTTTTAAAAGACTCGCTCATCATATTAAGTTCATGATAGTGGGTAGCAAATAATGTTTTTGGTTTATTAATATTTTCATGTAGGAATTGCGTAATTCCCCAGGCAATAGAAATACCATCATAGGTACTAGTTCCACGACCAATTTCATCCAATAAAATTAAACTCCTTTCACTAATATTATTTACAATCGATGCAGCTTCTAACATCTCTACCATAAAAGTAGATTCACCTTGTGAGATATTATCACTCGCACCTACTCTGGTAAAAATTTTATCAATATATCCCATTTTTAATTTTGATGCTGGCACAAAAGATCCAACTTGAGCTAAAATTGTAATAAGTGCTGTTTGTCTAAGAATGGCTGATTTACCAGACATGTTTGGTCCAGTTATCATCAATATTTGTTGTTTTTCTCTATCTAATTTTATATCATTTGGAATATAAGATTTTGTTTCTTCAAGGGAATGTTCAATTACTGGATGACGAGAATCATAAACCTCAAAATCATCAGTATTGTTAATTATAGGTTTATTATAATTATTAATTTTTGCTATTTCAGAAAATGAAAGTAAACAATCTAAATATGCAATTAATGCAGCATTTTTTTGAATTTTTGAAATATCAGGAATTAATTTATTGATTAATTTTAAGAATGTTTTATTCTCTAATTGAATTATATTTTCTTCTGCATTTAAAATTTTTGATTCATATTCTTTTAACTCGTCCGTAATATATCTTTCAGCATTAACTAAGGTTTGTTTTCTAATCCAGCTTTCTGGAACTTTGTCTTTATGAACATTTCTAACTTCTAAATAATATCCAAATACGTTATTAAAATTAATTTTTAAGGATGGAATTTGAGTATTATTAATTTCCCTATTTAAAATATTATTTAAGTGAGATTTTCCATTATTTAGTAATTCTCTGTATTTATCTAAATCTTTATTAACTCCAGTTCTTATAACTCCTCCTTTTGAAATATTAACGGGAACTTCATCATTTAAAAATTTTGATAAAACTTTAATTAATGAATCATTATTTATTATTTGAGTTGATATTTTATTTAAAAAATTATTTTTTGATTTGCTTATCCTTTTTTTAATTGATTTTATTTTTTCTAAAGAAATCTTAAGGTTTATTAGCTCTCTTGGATTAACCCTTGAGTTAGCTATTTTAGAAACAATTCTTTCCAAATCAATTATTAAACTAAAATCATTTATAAATTCTCCATCATTAATAAATGATTTCATAAACTCTTCAACAATATCATATCTTTTATTTATTTCTTTAACATCAATACTTGGGAAACAAAGCCATCTTCTTAATAGCCTTGCACCCATTGGAGTAATTGTCTTATCAACAATGTCTATTAGGCTTTTGCTACCAGAAAATTTACTATTTAAAATTTCCAGATTAGAAATAGTAAATCTGTCCATAACCAAACAAGATTTCTGATTTATGGGGCTTATTTTTTTAATATGACTTAAGTCCTTTTTATGAGATTCTTCTAAATAGTGTAAAATCATTGAAGCTGATATTACACCTTGGTTATCTTTTGATATACCAAAACCCTTTGTAGAATTTACTTTAAAATGATTTTTTATTTTTTTTAATGAAGTATCAAAATTTATAAACCAATCCTCAACAAAGAAAAAATAATCATGATTAATATTTTTATTTTTAAGTAATAGAGAATCCTCCTTTGAAATTAAAATTTCCTTTGGATTAAAATTTTGAATTAAATTCAATATGTAATTCTCATTACCCTCACTTAATAAAAACTCCCCAGTTGAAACATCTAAAAAGGAAACTCCATAATTAGATTTATTAATATTGATAGCACAAAGAAAATTATTAGTTTTTTGAGTTAAAATTTCATCTTTAAGTGACACTCCTGGTGTTATAAGATCTGTAACTCCACGCTTTACAATTTTTTTAGTCAATTTAGGGTTTTCTAATTGTTCACAAATTGCTACTCGATGTCCTGCTTTTACTAATTTATGTAGATAAGTATCTAAAGAATGATAAGGAAAGCCAGCAAGTTTTGTTTCAGAGTTTGAACCCGCACCTCTCTTAGTTAGAATGATGCCTAAAACTTTAGAACTTATTACTGCATCTTCATGAAAAGTTTCATAAAAGTCTCCAACCCTAAATAAAAGAATTGAATCAGGATATTTAGATTTAATATCACGATATTGTTTCATTAAAGGGGTTTCTTTTTTAATATCTTTAGTCAATTGCAATAATATTTATATGTTTATAATCTAATTCTGAAAATATGAGAAAATTAAAAAACTCTGAACTAAACAGAATTGATGTTTCAACTTTTAAATCTATTAAAAAAACTCCACTAATCATCATTTTGGATGACATTAGAAGTTTGAATAATATTGGATCAATTTTTAGAACCTGCGATGCATTTAAAATAGAAAAAATTTACTTGTGTGGCATAACAGCTAAACCACCAAATAGAAAAATAACAAAAACTGCAATTGGAGCTACTGAGAGTGTTGATTGGGAATACTATGAAAAAATTGATGATCTAATTTCAAAACTTAAATCTTCTAATGTAAAGTTATGGGCTATTGAACAAGCTGAAGGATCAAAAAGTCTTTCAGATTTATCCATTGAAAACCCAGTAATTAAACATGCACTAATTTTTGGAAATGAAATAAATGGTGTAAATCAAAATATAGTTAATAATTGTGATGAAGTTTTAGAAATAAATCAATATGGCACCAAACATTCTTTAAATGTTTCTATAGCAGCTGGAATAGTAATTTGGAGTTTCTTTAAGCTTTTAAATAATTAAAACTTATTTTTTCAATTGAATCATCAGATTTAATTTTCATTAAATAACTCTTAATCTTAACTTTTGACTTTGGATCAATTAATTCATTATTAATTTCAAGAAGAGGTAAAAGAACAAAGTTTCTTTCATGGAATCTAGGATGTGGAATTTTTAAGTTTTGATCCTCAAATATTAAATCATCAAATAGAATAATATCGATATCAATTATTCTAGATTGATATTCCTCTGAATTTCTATTTTCTCTTCCCATTTCAGATTCAATACTTGAAATAAAATTTAATATTTTTAAAGGACTATTATAAGACTTGACTTTTATACAACAATTATAAAAGTAATCACCAACAAATCCCTGTGCTAAATTTTTGTATAGACTTGAAATAGAAATAACATTTCCAATTTTTTTTTCAATTAAAGAAATACACTTTGAAATATTATAATATCTATCTCCTAAGTTTGAGCCAATAGAAAAATATACAAAAGATTCATTCAAAATATAAAAGCTTTTTTTAATTTTAAATAAGTAAAAATAATGGATTACACTGACTCTAAGAAACTTGAACTTGCTAAAAAAATTTACTTATATCTAGGTGCAATTTTTATAACTTCCCTTGTAGTATCAAATTTAATTTTTCAAAAATTTTTCTTTTGGTATCCATTTGATTTAGAAATTTTTGGATTAAAATTATTTGAACTGTCTGTTGGTATCCTTCCATATCCAATTACCTTTTTAGTTACTGATTTAATATCAGAAATCTATGGAAAAAAAAGGGCAAATGAAGTTGTTATTGCTGGAATATTTGCATCATTTTTTTCATTATCTATAATTTATATTGCGAATGAAGTTCCTGCTCTCGATGTTTCCCCAGTTGATAATGAAACATTTACTAGTGTGTTTTATCTCTCTGGTCTTGCTGTTTTGTCATCAATGTTGGCATACTTATTTGCACAGTTTATTGATATAAGAATTTATCATTTTTGGAAAAAGAAAACTAAAGGAAGAATGTTATGGCTAAGAAATAATTTTTCAACTTTTACATCCCAATTTATTGATACTTTTACTGTTATTTTTCTTCTTTGTTCATTTGGTGCACTGCCATGGGATATGTTCGAAGGATTACTTCTTTCTGGATTTATATTTAAAGTACTTGTAGCTTTAGTTGATACACCTTTATTGTACTTAGGAGTTTATTTTTTTAGAAAGAAATTTAATTTAGAGGTCAATGAAGAAATAAATATTTAATCTAAACTAATATTCACAACCACACCTTCGTTCGATCTTACATTAAAAACTGTATCATCTTCAAAAACTAAATACTGTCCCTTTATACCAACAATTTTCCCAGAATATTTTTGAGTTTTAACAATATTTAGACTACTTGGCTTTAAAGGATATTTTGATATTGGATATTTAATTTCTATCTCTTTTTTTTCTTTAGATATATATTTTAAAACTTCATTAGGAAGATTTTTTAAACATTCTAAGCGTTCATTCTCCAAGTCAATGTCAGTTTTGTTATTTTTAAGCATTTCTCTCCAGTTGGTTTTATCCTTATAATATTCTTTAAGCTTGACTTCGCTAATCCCTGCTAAATATCTATTTGGAACCTCTAAAATTTCTATTGCTTTAATTGCTCCTTGATCAATCCATCTAGTAGAAGTTTGAGATTTTCTTGTTACACCAATTTTAATATCACTTGTATAAGCTAAATATAAAATATGTGGTTGAAGTTGAACTTTTTTTTCATATTCAATATCTCTTTCTTGAATTCCTAAATGAGCTTTACTTAATTCAGGTTTTATTACCCAATCTGCAGTACTGGGTAAATCAAAGAAACAACGTTTGCAGTATCCTTGTCTATAAATTTCTTGTGTTGAACTACAACTTAAACAACTATAGCCTTCAAACTTTATTATAATATTTTTATTTAAGAGTGAATCAAAAACAATAAAATCACCACCCATATCCAAAAAATAATTAATTGGATCATTGAACTCTGTGATCATTTTTTTTAAAACACCATTGAACATATTTATAGTACTTTTACAATTAGTTATATAAATATAATGCCATTTTCCTTTATTAATACTGTTGCGTCATGGATGTTGAAAAAAAGAATACATGAAATAGGGTTGTTTATTAAATATCCAATTGATGTTCAAAATGATCAATTAAAAAATTTAATAAATACTGCTAAGAAAACTGAATTTGGTAAAAAATATGATTTTACATCAATCGATAATTATGAAACTTTTAAAGAAAGAGTTCCAAGTTTTACTTATGAAGAATTTTTTCCAACAATTAATAGAACTATAAATGGAGAACAAAATATTTTTTGGCCTGAAAAAATTAAATGGTTTGCTCAATCAAGTGGAACAACTAATTCTAAAAGCAAATTTATTCCAGTTAGTAATTCGTCTTTGGATGGTTGTCATTTCAAAGGAGGTAAGGATATGTTATGTTTTTATTTAAATAACAATGAAAATTCTAATATGTTTTTAGGAAAATCCCTAAGACTTGGAGGAAGTAGAAAAATTATTGAAAATAATGATAATTATTTTGGGGATTTATCTGCAATTTTAATTGATAATTTACCAATATGGGCAGAATTAATTAGCACACCTAACAATGAAATTTCACTCTTGGACAAATGGGATGAAAAAATTGATGCAATAATAAAAGGTACTTTGCAACAGGATGTTAGAAGTTTATCTGGAGTTCCATCCTGGATGTTAACACTAATGAATAAATTATTAGAGACTACCGGCAAAAACTATATAGATGAAACTTGGAAAAACCTAGAGGTTTTTTTTCATGGAGGAGTAAGTTTTAAACCCTACAAAAATGAATTTAACAATATAATTTCTAATAAAAATTTCAAATATTATGAAGTTTATAATGCTAGTGAAGGGTTTTTTGGAATTCAAGATTTAAATGACGGTACAGATTTGCTCTTGATGCTGGATTATGGAGTTTTTTATGAATTCATTGAAATTTCAGAATCAAATACTAATGAAAAAATTATTGATTTAACTCAAGTTAAGAAAGGAGTTAATTACGCAATGTTAATCACTACTAACTCTGGACTCTGGAGATATAAAATTGGTGATACCGTAATGTTTACTTCACTTAATCCTTTTAAAATAATCATTTCTGGAAGAACTAAACATTTTATAAATGCGTTTGGAGAAGAAGTTATTATTGATAATGTCGAAAAAGCATTAGAAAAAATAATAAGTAAACATAATTGTAAAATTACTGATTATACTGTTGCACCAAAGTTTATGAAATCAGGTAAAAAGGGTAGCCATGATTGGATCATTGAATTCTCAAAAAAACCAAATGATATTAATGGTTTTATGTTTGATTTAGATTTGGAAATACAAGAGAATAATACAGATTACAAAGCAAAGAGATTTAAAAACATAACGTTAGATAAACCAATCTTAAATATTGCAAGAAAAAATTTGTTTTATGACTGGCTAAAAAGCAAAAGGAAAGTAGGCGGTCAAAATAAAATTCCTCGACTATCAAATGATAGAAATTTTTTTGATGAATTAATTAAAATTAATTGATTTTCAAAAAACATAATGTAAAATTGAGGATATTTTTAAATTAACTCTATTTATCTCAGTTATTTTATAATATGGGTATGATTCAGGTATTTTATAATATGGGTATGAAACGAATTGATTATTTTCGCATTAATTAAAAATAAATATTATGAAATCTATTTCTGAATTAAAAAATGAAGCACTTTCAAGCTTAAATGAAAAATGGGGTATTTCTATAGGAGCTGCTCTAGTTTTTTTTGCAATTAGTATGGCATTAAGTTTAATACCAATAATTGGAAGTTTGGTTCAATTGATTCTTACTGGTGCTTTGTCAGTTGGTGTTGCATATTTTTTTTTAAAACTTTCTAAATCTGAAAATGTAGACATAGAAGATTTATTTATTGCTTTTAAATCAAAAGATAAATTTCTTGTATCATTATCGAGTTACTTATTAATTCTTTTAATTATGGTTCCAATTATTTTACTATTTGGAAGTCTTTGGGTAGCTCTATTCATAGGAGATTTAAATAATATTTTTAATTTATTTCTAGCAGCAGTTCCTGATACTCCTAGTTTAGGAGCAACTTATCAAATTGATCCATCCCTTTTAAATGAAAATTATTCTCCCATTTTTCAGTCAGGAACAGGAACAATTATTGTCGCAGCCATTATATTAATTTTTATTCCTTTGATTATAGTTAGTCTTGGATTATCTCAAGTATTTTTTCTAATTGCAGATGATAAAACAAAATCTGGAATTGAGGCTTTAAAAACAAGCTGGAACTTAATGAATGGTAAAAAAACTAAATTATTTCTACTTCAATTAAGTTTTTTTGGATGGGTTATTTTAAGTATTCTTACTCTTTTTATTGGTTTCATTTTTTTATATCCTTACATATATACAACACTATCAAAATTTTATAAAGAATTATATGATTAGTATTAAAGGCTTACATAAATCATATCAAATGGGGAGCAATTCTCTCCATGTGCTTAAGGGAATTGATTTTGAAGTTAAAGAAGGTGAATTAGTAGCTATTATGGGATCATCAGGTTCTGGAAAATCAACATTACTTAATATCATTGGAATGTTAGATAATCATGACAAAGGTTCATATAAGCTGGACGATGTTTTAATAAAAAACTTAAATGAAACTAAAGCAGCTAATTACAGAAATAAGTTTTTAGGATTTGTTTTTCAATCATTTAATTTAATTAACTATAAATCTGCTCATGAAAATGTGATTTTACCTTTATACTATCAAGGAATTGGTAGAAAAATGAGAGAAGAAAAGGCAATGAAATATCTTGATGATGTTGGATTAAAAAATTGGGCTACACATATGCCAAATGAATTGTCTGGTGGTCAAAAACAAAGAGTTGCAATTGCTAGAGCTATGGTATCTGAACCTAAGGTGCTTTTAGCAGATGAGCCTACGGGTGCATTAGACTCTAGAACATCTAAAGAAGTTATGGACTTAATTCAAAAAATTAACAAATATGGAAAAACAATATTAGTAGTAACTCATGAAGAAGATATTGCCCAAATGTGTAAAAGAGTTGTTAGGCTTAAAGATGGCGTAATTGTAGAGGATAAAAAAATTAATCAAAAAAAAGCTCTTTAGAATGTTCAACAGAGACAGGTGGTTTGAGATCTTTGAAACTATAAAAAGTAATAAATTAAGAACTTTTTTAGCAGGATTTACTGTAGCTCTAGGTATACTTATTTTCATTGTATTATTCGGACTGGGCAATGGACTTGAAAATACTTTTAATGAATACTTTACTGATACTAAATTCAACAACATTTATGTAAATGGAGGAAGAACATCTAAACCCTTTGCTGGTTATGAATCAAATAGGCTTATTGAATTAGATAACGATGACCTACAAGAAATCTCTAATAAATTTGATTTTTTCATAGAAGGTATAACACCAAGAATTACAATTAGTGGTGAGGTTGGTTATAAATTAAAATCCAATAATTATACTATTAGAGGTGTAGGGCCCTCGAATCAACAAAATGAGATGAATGTTCTTATGTTTGGAAGATACATCAATGAAAAAGATGTTATAAATAAAGAAAAAAACGTAGTTATAGGAAGGCTTGTAAAACAGGATCTTTTTGGTAATGGAGAGGCGGTTGGAAAATATATAAATGGTGGTGGAAGATCATGGAAAGTTGTTGGTGTATATCAAGATGATGGTGGAGATAATGAAGAGAGAATTATTTATACTGCATATACTACGATGCAAAAAATTCTTAAAAGTACGGACAAAGTTGGCTCAATTATAATTTCTTATAAACCGTCCATTGGTTATGATGGAGCTATTGAGTTTGAAAGAAAATTAAAATCTTTTTTAAAAAATAAAAAGAAAATTGATCCTTCTGATCCAAGAGGTGTTAGATTAAGAAGTGCTGCAAAAGACATGAAAGAAAACCAAGATTTTTCTAGCGCATTAAACTACATTATAATTTTTGTTGGTATTGGGACTCTTTTAGCTGGAGTGATTGGAATATCTAATATTATGGTTTTTGTAATTAAAGAAAGAACCAAAGAATTTGGGATTAGAAAAGCTGTAGGCGCAACACCATCATCAATTATATGGATGGTTTTACAAGAATCAATCTTTATAACTACTATTTCTGGATACTTTGGACTGTTTGTAGGTGTTGTTTTTTTGTCTTCTTTAGGCAATACTTTAAAAGAAGATTTTTATATAACTGACCCATATGTTGATCTAAATACTGCATTAATGGCAACAATAATGTTAATTATTTTTGGTGCAATTGCTGGCTACATTCCTGCTAGAAGAGCTTCGAAAATTAAACCAATAGTAGCCTTAAATGATAAATAAATGAAAGAATTATTTTCAGTAGATACTTGGCAAGAAATTTTTGGATCAATTCAAAAAAATAGAACTAGAACAATCATAACTATGATTGGAGTTTTATGGGGGATTTTTATTTACATAACATTAGCTGGTGCTGCCAAAGGACTTGACAATGGTTTTGAAAAAGCTTTTGCCTCAATATCATCAAATAGTTTATTTATATGGGGACAATATACCACCCTTCCATATGCAGGCTACAAAGCAAGAAGAGGTATTCAATTAAAAACAAGCGATGTTGCAATAATTAAAAAAAGAGTTCCTGAAATTGAGTTTATAGCTCCAAGAAATGTTAGAGGTGTTTTTGGATCAGCTGGTGGAAATATAGTTAGAGGTTCTAAATCGGGTACATATGCTATATACGGAGAATATCCAGAATATATAAAAATTGCAACTACTAAAGTTTTTGATGGAGGAAGGTTTATTAATCAGGGTGACATGGATCAAAGTAGAAAAGTTTGTGTTATTGGAGAAAGAACTCTTGAGGAATTGTTTGAAGAAGATGAAGATCCAATTGGAGAATATATAGCTATAAATAATATTTCCTTTAAAGTAATTGGAGTTCATAAATTTGTTCAAGGCGGTGGTTTTGGAGATGATGGAGATATTTACATTCCTTTCATAACATTTAAAGACTTGTTTAACACTGGTGAAGATGTAGGATTTTTTATGATGTCGGCTTATGATGATGTAGATGTTGTCAAAGTTGAAAAAGAAGTTAAAGCTGTATTGAAAGACATAAAGGACATAAATCCTAAAGACGATGAAGCATTAGGAGGATTTAATTTAGGTAAGGTTTTCAAGGATACAGCTAATTTTGTTGATGGCTTATCTTTTCTTTCACTAATTGTTGGTATAGCTACAATACTTGCTGGGGTCATTGGTATTGGAAATATATTATTAATTTCAGTAAAAGAAAGAACTAAAGAAATAGGAATTAGAAGAGCTTTAGGAGCAACTCCAAGACAAATAAGAAATCAAATAATTACTGAATCTGTTTTTTTAACAATTCTGTCTGGAATAATTGGGATAATACTTGGAACTGCTATTCTTTATGGAATTAATGTTGCTACGGAAGATCTTTCAGATTTTCCTTACACAAACCCAACAGTTCCTCTAAAATTTATTTTTGGAGCATTAGCTCTTATGATTATATTAGGCACATTGATTGGAATGTTACCAGCACAAAAAGCTGTAAGTATTAAACCAATAGATGCGCTGAGAGAAGAATAATAATTTAATTTTATAAATATGAAGTATTTAAAATATTTTGGAATAGCCGCGATAATACTTGGATTTTTATTTTCAATGGCCTATTACATTCAAACCAATAGTAGATCTGCTATTACTTATAAAACTACAACTTTATCTAAACAAACTATAGAAGAAAAAATTGTTGCTACAGGTAGTGTTGTGCCTGAGGATGAAGTTAATATTGTGCCTCAAATAAGTGGAATTATTGATGAAATTTTTGTTGAAGAAGGTGATGAAGTTGTTGCCGGCGATTTATTAGCAAAAATTAAAGTTGTGCCCAATGAACAATCCCTTAACAGTGCTGAAGGAAGAGTAAAAACTTCTAGAATTGTCTTGAATAACTCTACTAAAGAATATAATAGAAATAAAAGATTATTTGATAAAGGTGTTATTTCAGAGCAAGATTTTAATTCTGTTGAACTTAGATTCAATCAAGATCAACAAAATTTAGAAAATGCTCTTTCAGATTTACAAATTATTAGACTTGGTTCTGTTGGTGGATCTGCATTAACAAATACAAATGTTAGATCTACTGTTTCTGGAACTGTTTTACAGGTTCCTGTAAAAGAAGGAGACCAAGCAATTGAAGCAAATACATTTAACCCTGGTACAACTATAGCAACTGTTGCTGATTTAAATAAAATGATTTTTGAAGGTAGAGTTGATGAAGGAGAAGTAGGTAAATTAAAAATTGGTATGGACCTTAAAATATCTTTAGGTGCCATTGAAGAAAAAGAATATGAGGCAAAATTAACTTTGATAGCTCCTAAAGGAATTGAAGTTGCTGGTGCCATTCAATTTAAAATTGAAGGTGATGTTTTTTTAGATAATGAATACGTTGTTAGAGCAGGATACAGTGCTAACGCTACAATTATAACTAATGTTAAAAAAGATATATTATCTGTAAATGAATCTCTTTTACAGTTTGATAACACAACTAAGAAAGCATTTGTTGAAATTCAATTATCAGGTCAAAAATTTGAAAGAAGAGATATTGAATTGGGTATTTCAGACGGTGTATATGCAGAAGTTTTAGGGGGTGTTACTGAAAAAGATAATATAAAAATCTGGAATAAAACAGAACCATTAAAAAGGGGTGATGTTGAAGAACAGGAATATAAATATGATAATTAATCAATGATGAAAAAAAATTTATTATTAGTTTTTTTAATTGCTTCTTCAATTTCATTTTCACAAGAAAAATGGACTTTAGAAATGTGTGTGAAAAGAGCAATCGATGAAAATATTTCTATAAAACAATCTGAACTTGATTATGTTGATTCGGAAATAAATAGGAAAAATGCTGTTGGTAATTTTATTCCTAATATTAATATAGGAAGTTCCCATTCTTGGAATGTCGGACTAAATCAAAATATTACCACGGGATTATTAGAAAATGTTACAACTCAATTTTCATCAATGAATTTAAATCTTGGTGTCGATATTTATAATGGTCTTAGAAATATTAAGCAACTTCATTTAGCTAACCTCAGAATACTATCAAGTCAATATCAATTAGCTGATATGAAAGAAAATATCTCTTTGTTAGTAGCAAACTCATATTTACAAATTCTATTTAACAAAGAATTTATTAAGATTCAAGAATCTCAGTTAGAAATTTCTAAAAGTGAGGTTGAAAGAGCAATTGAATTGGTTGAAAATGGTGTTATTCCAAAAGGTGATCTTTATGAATTTGAAGCAAATCTTGCTGGTGTAGAAAAAACTTTGATTGATGCTGAAAATAATTTTACACTTTCAAAAATTGCTTTAGCTCAACTTTTATTATTAGATAATTATGAAGACTTTGATATAGCAGATAGAGAATATGAATTGGAAATTTCAAATATTATAGATAGAACTCCTGATGAAATTTTTGCAGTTGCTGTTTCTAATAGAAGTGAAATAAAACTTTTTGAAACAAATCTTGATATAGCTAAAAAGAATCTTGAATTAAACAAAAGTCTTCTACAACCAAGGTTATCTGCTTTTTATTCATACAGTACAAGAATTGCATATAGTGATAGATTAATTGGTACAGGTGAATTTCAAAATGTTCCAATAGGTTTCGTAGAAAATACAAATCAAAGAGTTCTCACACCAGTTCAAAGTACAAAAATTGTTGGTGCACCATCTTTTAGTGACCAGTTTGAAAATAATGCTGGTCAAAACTTTGGTTTAAGTCTTTCTATACCAATTCTAAATAATTTTTCAACCAGATCTAATGTGAACAGAGGGAGGGTTAATATTTTGAGAAATGAAAATCAATTATTACAAAAGAAATTAGATTTAGAAAATACTATTAATCAAGCACATAATGATGCAGAAGGTGCTCTTAAAGCTTATTCTGCTTCAAAAAAATCCTTAGAATCAAGAAAGCTATCATATGATTATGCTAGAGAAAAATTTGAGCTTGGAGCTATGAACTCTTTTGATTTTACTCAGGTAAAACAAAGATTTGAATCTGCTCAATCAGACTTAATTACCAGTAAGTTTGACTTAATTTTTAAAATTAAAGTTTTAGAATTTTATTTTGGTGTTCCTCTTTCTATAGATTAAATATAAATGTCTTACATCCTTAATATTGAAACTTCTACCACTAATTGTTCGGTTTCATTATCATTAGATGGCAAATTAGTTGATATTATTGAAGAAGATTCTTCAAACTATTCCCAATCTGAAAATCTACATGTTTTTATATCAAAACTGATGACTAACAATAAGATTAAATTTGAAGAATTAAGTGCTGTAGCAGTAAGTAGAGGCCCTGGATCATATACTGGATTAAGAATTGGTGTGTCAGCAGCTAAAGGCATATGTTATGGCGTCGATATACCTTTAATTTCTATTTCATCTCTAAAAATTTTAGCAAATAAAATAGTTTTTGATGGATATATAATTTCAACTATGGATGCAAGAAGAGATGAGGTTTATTCATGTATTTATGACTCAAAATTAAATATAATTGAAGATGAAAAACCTCAAATAATTAATGCCAAGTCTTTTTTAGAATATGCTGATAATAAAAAGGTTTTAATAATTGGTGACGGACAAGAAAAGTGTAAAAATTTAATTGATATTAATAAAAATTTTGAATTTAATGAAGATATACTAAGACCATCTTCAAAAAATATGGGTGATTTAGCCTATGAAAAATTTAAAAAAAATGATTTTGAAGATTTAGCTTATTTTGAACCTAAATACCTTAAAGAGTTTAAGTCAAACTAAGATCTATCCATTTATAGCAACTACATTTGAAATTTTTCCAGGTAAAAAATCTTTTAACATAGTTTCAATCCCATTTTTTAAAGTGTAAGTTGAAGATGGACAACCACTACAGGCTCCTTGAAGAATTACCTTAACTTCCATGCTTTCATTGTCATAAGATTGAAAAAGAATATTTCCTCCATCAGAAGCAACCGCAGGTTTTATTTGTTCATCAATTAAAGCAGATATTTTTTTAGATATTTCGTCCATATTACTTTGATCAATTCCTTCACTAGTACTATTTTGAACATCATAGTTTGAATCAATAATTTGATTTCCATCTTTAATATATGATAAAATAAACTCTCTTATCTGCATTGTATATCCATCCCAACTATATTTTTCATTAATTGTAACAGAAATAAAATTAAAATCTATATATATTTCCTTAATAAAATCATGATTAAATAAAGCCTTTGCTATAAAACAATAATTTGCGCTTTCAGATGTTTTAAACTCATGAGCAATGTTTACAAGTTTTTTATTTGCAACAAATTTTATCACATTTGGGTTAGGAGTACTTTCAGCATATATTGTTACAGGATTGTTAACTTGGTAGATCAATCCTCCATCATTTAAAAATTTTTCTATTTGATCAATAACTTCTTCTTGTACATCTTTCCAATCTAAAAAATCTAGTTTTTCAATTAAAATCAAATGCTTATCAAGGGTAATAGACTTTACAAATGGTAAAAAAAATAATTGTTTTACTAAGGGAAACTGCTCAGATTTTGAATCATCATTAAAAACAACCCTCGTATTGTATATCTCTTTATCGGAAGATAAAACTAAAGTATTTTTATCTTCATTTTCTAAAATTTCAAACTTAAAACCCATTACTCAAAATTATTAATTTCATATTTATTATCTAAAAGTTTTTTTATAATAAAATTATTATTTCCACTATTATAAAAAATATGACTTGGATCATTTTTATAATTATCATTTAAAATTTCATTTTCAATCAAAACTTTTTTTGTTTGGATAGCAACAGCAGCGTTACAATCAACTATACTAATACTATCATTAATTATTTTTTTAATAGCTTTTTTTACCAATGGATAATGAGTACATCCTAATACTAATTGATCAATTCCATAATTTATCATAGGATCTAAATATTTATTGAGAAGAGTTTCAATTCCGTTACCACTAAAATTTCCATTTTCAATTAGTTTTACCAATCCCTCTCCATCTTTCGTAATTATGTTAATATCACTATTATAATCTGAAGAGGTTTGACTAAATAAATCACTTGTTAATGTGCCTTTTGTTGCTAGTATTCCAATTTTTTTTGTTTTTGATCTTAATGCAGCTGGCTTAATTGCTGGCTCAATTCCTATAAATGGAATTTTATATTTATTTCTAAGAATTGAAATTGAATTAGTAGTTGCAGTATTACAAGCAACAATAATCATTTTACATCCTTTATCAATTAAAAACTCTGTATTCTTGATGCAGATTTCATCTAATTTATCTTTAGACTTTAGGCCATATGGACAATTTTTTGAATCTGATAAGTATATTGAATTTTCATTAGGTAATATTTTCTTGATAGCCTTCCACAAGGATATTCCTCCTATTCCTGAATCAAAAAAACCAATTGGGTAAAAACTCATGTAAAAAAAAACTACCCGTAAAATTACAGATAGTTTTTTGATTTGTTATTTGTTGTTTAATACTTAAAAACCTAATTCTGTTTTTACTTCAGCCATTAAATCTTTTCCATCAAAAAGTATTAATGCTCCACCTGGTGTAGCATCAATAACATAATCAAAACCTTGTGATTTAGCTACTTTTTGTATTGCAGCTCTAGCTTTTTCAATCAAAGGTCTTAGAAGATCTTGTTGTTTTTGCTGAATGTCTTGAGAAGCTGTTTGCTGGTACTGTTGAATATTTTGTTCCATTCCTTGTAACTCCTTTTGGCGAGCTTGATTTGTAACTTCAGTTTGATTTTGAGCATCAGCAGAATATGTTTGAAGCTTTGTTTGATATTCTTTCATGGAAGCTTCTATTTCAGTTTGATATGTTTTTTGTAATTTTTCTATTTGTGCTTGAGCTTCTTTTACCTCAGGCATCTGACTTATTAGTGATTGAGAATCAATATGAGCAACGTTGCTTTGTGAAAAACTTACGCTACAAACTGATACGAAAAATATACATGTTAATAATTTTAAATAATTCATACTATTTATTTTTTATGTTATTTCTTTTAATTCTTAATAAACTATCTCTTTTTATCATTTTTAATTCTTTTAATTTTAAGATAGAATCTCTTCTTTGTTGTATCTTTTCTTCAAGAGCTTTCTTTCTGTCATCGTCAAAAGACAATTGAAGGTTTTCTATATTTTCTTGTTTTAAAACGCTTTTTAAAACTAGCTCGCTAATATCGTATTTTTTTTCCGAATATAGCATAATTATAGCTGATGATTTGTCAAAAATAAAATCAAATTTATTTTTATCTGCAATTTCTTGAACAATTGCAAGTACCTCATCCTGAATTGGTTGTATAAGAATCTTCTCTTGAATCAACCAGTCTCCATTTGGACCAAATCTTTTTTGAGCATACTCTTCTAATTGTTTTTTGTCAAAATCTATCTCATCAATCAAGTTTTGATATACTTCATCTGGAAGTAGTGGTTTTTTAATTTCTAATTCTTTAAAACGTAATTCAATTTTTTTTGTTCTTGATTCTATTTCATTTCTCCATAAATTAAGCTTGATATCATACTCATCATTAGCAGTCTTGTAGTCATCAATATTGGATAAAATATATTCCATATTAATATATCCTACTCTGAGGGGTTGTTGAGAATATATATTTAAACTAAAAAATAATACAGAAAGAAATATTATACTATTATTTTTTATATTAAATAAATCCATGTAGCTGTATTATTAGAATTGCTGGCCAATAACAAAATGAGTTTCCCAACCATTTGGGTTTAAATCAAATTCGTTTAATGAATCTAATCCATATCCAAAATCTATTCCAAGCAATCCAAATGCTGGCATAAAAATTCTTAGACCTATACCGACGGATCTTTTACCATTAAAAGGATTAAACTCTCTAAAGTCATCATACCCTTGACCTGTTTCAATAAAAGTTAAACCAAAAATGGAAGCAGCAGGTTTTAAAGTAATTGGATATCTTAATTCAAGTGAAAATCTATTATAAATTGTTGAACCATCCTGAGCTGATAAACTTTGATTAGGATATCCTCTTAGAGAAATTGTTTCTCTACCATCCATTGCATACTGAGACATACCATCTCCACCTAAGAAAAATCTATCAAATGGTATTACTCCTCTATCATTGTTAAATGCACCTAAAAATCCGAATTCTGTATGAGTTCTTAAAACTAATTTATCAATAATTCTTGTATACCATGATCCTTTAAATTTTATTTTATAAAACTCAAGCCATTTAAACCTTTCTTGATCAATCTTCGACTGGTCAGGATTTCCATCATCATCTTGATACTTTTCTAAATTTTGGAGGTTAGCATAGTCTATTCCATTCCAAAGAGAATATGGTAATGAAAATCTTGCACTTAACATAAACTCTGATCCACCTAATGGGAATATTGGGTTTGTAAAAGTATTATTTCTTGATAATGCAACAGTATATGAAACATTATTTGATTTACCTTGTCCAAAGGTAAATAAACCTGTATAGTAATTATTTAAATTATAATATTGATAGCCGATGGATTGGGAAAGAGTAAAATAATCATCAGGGATTCTCAATCTTTTTGCTAGGCCAACACTAGCTCCAGTTATTTCAAATGACTGACTTTTATCAACTCTACCTGTAAAATAATTATACCTATATTGTTTAGTATGTGAAAATGAAGTAGAAAACTGAACTGGTTGCACACCGCCAAACCAAGGGTCAGATAATGAAAAACTGTAAACACGATAAAATCTATTTGCTTGCAATCTTAAAGATACTGCTTGTCCATCTCCTCTTGGAACAGGCTTCCAGGCCTTGGGGTCTCTCATGTTTTTCAATGAAAAATTATTAAAAGTTAGACCTATAGTCCCAATAAAACCACCTCCACCATAACCACCCTGTAACTCAACCTGACTTGCACCTTTTGGAACAAGTCCATATTGGATATCAACTGTTCCATTATTAGCATCAACATCTTTAAAATCTGGGCTTATTTGTTCTGGATCAAAAAATCCTAATTGCCCTAACTCTCTAACAGTTCTAACTACTTTATCCTTACTATATAGTTCTCCAGGTTTTGTTCTTAACTCTCTGTATATAACATTATCATTTGTAACTTCATTACCAACTACAGTAATTTTATTAAAAAATGCAGGCTTACCTTCAGTGATTCTTATTTCAAAGTCAATAGTATCATTTTCAGCAGCAATTTCGACTGCATTAACATTAGAAAACAAATATCCATTATTCTGATATAAATTAGTTAAGTCCTCACCATCAGGTTTGGTATTATCAGATATTCTTTTCTTAAGTAAAACTCCATTATATGTATCACCAGGAACTAATCCTAGAGCTCTAGAAAGTTGTTCATTAGAATATACTGAATTACCAATAAACTTAATATCACCAAAGTAATATTTATTACCTTCTGCTAATTGAATATCTAAATCGATTTGATTACCATCAACTTTAACAGTATCAAGTAATATTCTTGCATCCCTATAACCTTTCTCTTTGTAAAAGTTAATAATTTCTTCAAGATCCTGACGATAATCATCTTCAATATATTTTGATTTTTTCCAAATTCGTCCAAAAAGTTTAGATTTAGTTTTCTTCATTTTTTTCTTAAGCTTATTACTCTTAAACAATTTATTTCCAGTAAAGTTTATACTATTAATTTTTACTCTATCTCCTAAGTCAACATTAATTACCATTCTTTCGTTATTTAAACCAATGGTATCAGGAATTGTGTTAATATTAACTTTTATGTTTAGAAAGCCATTTTTTTTGTATTTATTGATTATATAATTTTTTGTGGTTTCAATAAAGTTTTCTGTAATTTTTTGACCCTTTTTTATTTCTATATCTGTTTCAACGGTTTCAGACTTGGATTTTTTTAAACCAATAATTTTATAATCAGATAAAGAGGGTAACTCAATTATACTAATTTCAATACTAGCTTTTTCACCATCAATTTTTGTAATATAAAAATTTATATCACTAAATAATTCTAATTTCCAGAGTTTATTGATTACTTGACTTATCTCTTCTCCGGGGATTCGAATTTTTTGACCAACTGTTAAACCAGTGTATGTAACAACAGTTTGCTCATTAAAAGTTTTAAGTCCTGTGACTTTTATTTCATCTAGGCTATAAAAGTTTCCTTTAACAAAATCATTTTCCTGAGAATAAGAAATTTCAGATTTTAGCAAGAATAAAGCTATAAAAAAATAAGTAACAATAATTTTAATTTTAAACTTTTCCAAATCTTCTAGATCTATTTTGATATTCAACTATGGCTTCATAAAAATTTAATTTTTTGAAATCTGGCCATAACAATTCTAAAAAAATTAATTCTGCATATGAAATCTGCCATAATAGAAAATTACTAACTCTAATTTCACCACCGGTCCTTATTAACAAATCCACATTGTCTAAATTTCGAGTGTAAAGATGGTCATTTATTATGTTTTCATCAATATTTTCTAGAGAAATTATGTTTTTTTTAACTTTATTTGAAATTGACTTTACAGCTTCTATAATTTCTTGTTTAGACCCATAGCTTATCGCCAAATTAAGTTTAAGACCGCTATTATTAATGGTTTGGTCCTTAGCATTAACTAATTTATTACGGATTTTTTCAGTTAATAAATCTTGATCTCCAATAACATCTAACTTAATATTATTTTTATTTAAATTTTCTAACTCATCTGTAATGGAATTAAACAATAAATACATCAATGCCTTTATTTCTGTATCAGGTCTTTTCCAGTTTTCCATTGAAAAAACATAAAGTGTTAAGTTTTTAACTCCTAAATTAATAGCAGCATCAATTGTTTCTCTTACAGAATTTACTCCACTGTTATGTCCAAAAAATCTTTCTTTACCAATCTTTTTTGCCCATCTTCCATTTCCATCCATTATTATAGCTACATGGTTAGGAATATCAGATTTATCAATTTCTTTTAATAATTTATCTTGTGCAGTCACACTCATAGTTTCCAAATAGATAAGTTAATGTAATTCCAGTATAAACATACCAGTCTTGACTCAAATTACTTCCAAACGGCCTTTGAGAGTAAATGCTACTGTCTTTAAAATCTGGATAGCTTCCATCGAGGTTTTCTGTAAAGCTATGTTTTGCAGAAATTTCTAATCCAATAACAAATGAATTTATTAGTTTAATTTTTAGTCCAACAGTAATTGGTAGTGCTAAATCATTATCCTTTCCGTATACTTGAGCCTTATTAGTTCCAACAGGATAGTGCAATGCATCATATCTGAAAAATGCTAAACCAGCATGAATATATGGTGTAAATTCAAAATCATTGGAACTTGTTTCAAACTCCAAAAAATTAAAATCTAATCCAACATGAAATTCGTGTAAATTATTACTAAAGTATTTTCCCCTTTCAGCTCTGTAATTTTCAGTACCTTTCCAAAAATCACTTGATTGTATTTGAGCATAATTAAATCCTAATCTTATTGCAAATCTGTTAGATAAGTTTTTTCTATAGATTAAACCTATCACACCTGTTGACATATTTTCTTTATCGTTGTTAATATTATCTTTAGAAAATGGATTAATATATATTGTAGGTCCTACATCTCCAATATAATTAGTTCCTCCAAAAAATAATCCAATTTCATTATCTTGAGACTGCAAATGATTAAATATAAAAATCATTAATAGAGAACAGTATATATAATTTTTTTTTCTCTTCAATTTAATTTCTTTTATCTTTTCCCCACAGTAATTTTTCTTTTAAAGTTTTATAAAAGTTATGATTAGAAAAATGTGCAATTTTAAATTCAAAATCAGATTTTTCAATATTAATTTTTGTATTGTTTTTTAATGTAAAAATTTTTGAATCAATTGAAAGTAAATGATTTTCTTCTCTTCCCGAAACACTCAATTCAATTTTTGTTTCGTCTGAAATTACGAGTGGTCTAGCATTTAAGTTGTGAGGAGATATGGGTGTTAACACAAAAGAACCACTTGTAGGAGAAATTACTGGGCCACCACAACTTAAAGAATAGCCAGTAGATCCAGTTGGAGTTGAGACAATTAATCCGTCAGCCCAATACGAGTTTAAGTGATTTCCGTCTAAACTAGTATTAATATTTATCATAGATGTAGTATCTTTTCTTACAACACTTATTTCATTTAATGCATAAGGAAATACAGATTTTGGTAAGCCTATTTCCTTATGATTAACCTTTATAATTGATCTATTTTCTGTTTTAAATTTTTGGGTATATATTTTTTCGATTGATTGTTCGATATTTTCTTTTTTAATTGTGGCTAAAAACCCAAGATTACCAGTATTAATCCCCATTACAGGAATATCAAGATCTCTTATAAACTCAATAGATCTTAAAAAAGTTCCATCACCTCCGATGCTGACCATTATGTCAATAGAAGAATCTAAATCTTCAGATTTACTAAATGAAATTAACTCTAAATTATTATCACTATTAAAATTATTGAATATTTTATTTTCTAGAAAAAATTTAGAGTGCTTTGCATGTTTCGATGAAAAAAATGATTCAATAACATTACTTACTGATTCATTAATTTCCTGTGAAAACAAAGCAATTACCATCTTAAAAATATATTAGTACAAATTAAATAAAAAATTGTAGACAAGCAGACTTTAAACTTTGTATTTTTGAGATGAATTATATGGTAAAATTAAGTGTAAATATTAATAAGATTGCAACCCTTCGAAATTCAAGGGGAGGCAACAACCCTGATTTATTAAAAATGGCTAATGATATACAAAGTTTTGGAGCGCATGGTATCACTATTCATCCAAGGCCAGATCAACGCCATATTAAATATTCAGATGCACTAAATCTTAAAGATGTTGTTCATACTGAATTAAATATTGAAGGTAATCCAATTGAAAAATTTATAGATTTAGTTTTAGAAGTTAATCCTACTCAGGTTACTTTAGTTCCAGATGATGAAAATGCTTTAACATCAAATGCTGGATGGAACACAAAAAAGGAATATCTGTATTTAAAAAAAATTATAAGCATTTTTAAAAAAAAAGGAATTAGAACATCAATTTTTATTGATCCAAATCCTGAATTAATAAAATATGCCAAAAAAACAGAATGTGATAGAATTGAATTATATACTGAATTATTTGCTAAAAATTTTGATTCAAAAAGAAAAGAAACAACAAAATTGTATGCTGAATGTTCAAGGTTAGCAAATAATCTTGGAATGAAAGTTAATGCTGGTCATGACTTAAACTTAAAAAATATTGAATATTTTTCAGCTAACATGCCTTTCCTTGATGAAGTTTCAATTGGACATGCATTAATAAGCGAATCCATTTATCTTGGAATTGATAATGTAATAAATCTTTATTTAAATAAATTAAATAAATGATTCTTAATAGTAAAATTCTAGGAGCTGATGAAAAAAAAATTATTATTCTACATGGTTTTCTCGGTTCATTAGATAATTGGGTAACATTTGCTAAAAAACTTTCTAATAATGGTTACGAGGTTCATTTAATTGATCAAAGAAATCATGGAAAAAGTTTTCACTCTGATGATTTTAATTATGAGTTAATGGCTGATGACTTGTACAAATATCTTTATGAAAAAAATATTAATAAAACTTCAATTTTAGGACATTCAATGGGTGGAAAAACTGCTATGCTATACAGTTTAATGCATCCAGATACAATTAATAAATTAATTGTGGTAGATATATTGCCTGTCAATTATAATACTAATTATGATGAAATATTTGAAGCACTTTTAGAGATAGATTTGAAAGAAATTAGAAGCAGAAACGATTTTAATATACATTTAAATAAACACTTTGATGATCCAAACTTTATTCTATTTCTGTCAAAAAACTTGCAAAGGACAAGCGATGGAGGATTTAATTTTAAAAGTAATATCAAAGTTCTTTATAAAAAATACAAAAATATAACTGCTGGCTTTAAATTTATTAATCAATATAAAAATGAAGTTTTATTTATTAAGGGAGAAAAATCTAAATATATTGATGCCGAAAAACTTAAATTAAGTGAGATGTTTTTCCCTAATTATAAACTTCAAAAAATTAGAAATGCAGGACACTGGGTTCATTATGAAAATCCTAATGATTTTTTTTTAGTATGCTCTGATTATCTGAACAACTAAAATTGTTGTTATAGAATTCAAAAAAGACTACTTTTGAGCACAATTTTTTCAAATGAATATAGATTTAAAGAAAAAAAATAAAGAAATTTCTGTCATTACTCTTGAAATAAAAGGCAAAGATTACAATGAAAATGTTCAAAAGGTTTTGAACGACTACAGAAAAAAGGCTAATATTCCTGGTTTCAGAAAAGGTTTTGTTCCTATGGGAATGATAAAGAAGCAATATGAAATTCCTGTTAAAGTTGATGAAATAAATAAGATTGTTCAGAATGAACTCTCTAAGTATATTTCTGAAAATAAAATTTCTATTCTAGGAAATCCAATCCCTTTAAAGGATGAATCATTAAATTGGAAGGATGAAGATCTTGACTTAAGTTTTGAAATAGCAAATAAGCCTGAATTTAAAATTAATTTTAAAGGGAAAAAACCTATAATGTATTATGAAATAACTGCAGATGATTCAATGGTAAAAAATCAAATTGAATCTTATCAAAATCAATACGGAAAACTTATTTCTGTTAATAAAATTGAAGATGGAATAAATATCATAGGAGAATTTTTTTCAGAAAAAATAAGTTTTTCTAAACAAGCTAATTTTAAAACGGATCAGGTAATTAAATCAACTTTCAAAAATTATTTTTTAAAATCAAAAGTTGGGGATGTTCTTAACTTAAAACCAAAACAAATATTTAATCAAGAAAATGATATCAATAAAATTATCGGTTTAGACGAAAATGGATTGAATGAACTTGAAAGTATAAATTTTAAAATCAGTGAATTAAATAAGAACGAAAAATCAAAAGCTGATAAAGATTTTTTTAAAAAAATCTTCCCTAAAGAATCTTTTAAAAATTTAAAAGAATTTAAGAACAGGATTAAGTCTGATATTGAAAAACAATTTATTAATCAATCAGATCAAAAGTTTTTAAATGATGCCACTGAATCAATTATTGAAAACACAAAAATTAAATTGCCAAAAGATTTTTTAAAAAAACTAATAAGTATTAATTCAAAGGATGAAATTTCCTTAGATAATTTAGAAAAAGAATATTCAAATTCTGAAAATGGAATAAAATATCAATTAATTGAAGAGAAGATAATTGAAAATAATAATATTGAAATTAATTCTGATTCAATTAAAGATTTTGCTACAAAAATGATTAAAAATCAGATGGCTGCTTATGGTCAAAAAGACCCAGATGAAAAAGAACTGAATTCCATTCTTCAAAGAATTTTATCTAACCAAGAGGAAGTAAAAAGAATAAGCAATCAAATCATAAGTGAAAAACTACTTAATATTTACAAGGAGAAAGTAAGTAAGAAGAAACAAAAAATATCCTATGAAAAATATATTGAGATTGCTTACAAGAAAAAATAATTAACTTTATATTATGAATTACTCAGAAGAATTTAAAAAATATGCAACCAAGCATCATGGTGTTAATTCTATGTATTATGACAAAATAGTGAGCAGTATGACACCATATATAATCGAAGAAAGACAGCTAAATGTTGCTCAAATGGATGTTTTTTCAAGATTGATGATGGATAGAATAATTTTTTTAGGTACTGCAATTAATGATTCTGTTGCAAATATAATCCAAGCACAACTCCTTTTTTTAGAAAGTACTGACAAAGAAAAAGATATTCAAATTTATATAAACTCACCTGGAGGTTCAGTTTATGCTGGTCTTGGTATATATGATACTATGCAGTTTATTGGTCCTAATGTAGCTACTATTTGTACTGGAATTGCAGCTTCAATGTCAGCAGTACTTTTGTGTGCTGGTGAAAAAGGTAAAAGATCTGGTTTAACTCACTCAAGAGTAATGATTCACCAACCTTTAGGTGGTGCTCAGGGACAAGCATCTGATATTGAAATTACTGCAAGAGAAATTGTAAAATTGAAGAAGGAATTATATGAAATAATTGCAAATCATACTGGCCAAAAATATGATAAAGTTTATGAAGACTCTGATAGAGATTATTGGATGAAAGCTCCTGAAGCTAAAAAGTATGGAATGATTGACGAAGTTCTTTCAAAAAAATAATTTAGAATGTCAGAAGAAAGATTATCCTGCTCTTTTTGTGGATTAAATAAACTACAAACAAAAATCCTAGTTGCTGGACAAGATGCTCACATATGTGATCAGTGTATAGAACAAGCTTTTTCTATTTTAAATCACCAAAATAAGTCTGAGGAAATATCTATTTCAAGTGAAACAAGTAATAATTTAACTCCTAAGTCAATAAAAAGTTTTTTAGACGACTATGTTATTGGTCAAGATTATTCAAAAAAAGTTATTTCTGTTTGTGTTTATAATCACTATAAAAGAATTTCTCAGAAAATTGATCTTAATGACAATATTGAAATTGAAAAAAGTAATGTTATTATGGTTGGTCCTACTGGTACTGGTAAAACACTAATTGCAAAAACAATTGCAAAAATGTTGGATGTCCCCCTTGCAATTGTAGATGCTACAGTTTTAACTGAAGCTGGATATGTTGGAGAAGATGTAGAAAATATATTAACTAGACTTCTACAAGCATCTGATTATAATATTGAAAAAGCTGAACGAGGTATAATATTTATTGACGAAATTGATAAAATATCTAGAAAAAATGATAACCCATCGATTACTAGGGATGTTTCCGGAGAAGGTGTTCAACAAGCCTTACTAAAATTGATGGAAGGAGCTGTTGTTAATGTTCCACCTAAAGGCGGTAGAAAACATCCAGATCAAAACTTTATAAAATTAAATACATCTAATATTTTATTTATAGCTGGTGGTGCATTTGATGGTATAGAAAAAATTATCTCTAAAAGGCTAAACATGAATGCTGTTGGTTTTAAAAATTCTAAATTGAAATCCGTTGTTAATTCTGATCAAATTGTAAAAAATATTATTCCAAATGATTTAAAAGACTTTGGTTTAATCCCAGAAATTCTTGGTAGACTACCAATTCTTACATTCATGTTAGATCTAGATTCAAAAAATTTAAGAAAAATTCTAACTCAACCTAAAAATGCATTGGTCAAGCAATATGTGAAGTTATTTGAAATTGATGGTATAAAATTAACATTTGATGACCACGCGCTTGATTATATTGTGAAAAAAGCATTAGATTTCAAGTTAGGTGCAAGAGGATTACGATCAATTTGTGAATCTATTCTAATTGACGATATGTTTCATCTACCAGGAACGAAAACCAAGAGTTTACACGTAGATAAAAGCTACATTAAAAATAAACTTGACGGTTTAAATTTTTCAGGATTAAAAGAAGCTTCTTAAACTAAAAATTACTTAGGTTTTCTGACTCTATAAAATTTTCTGTAAAGAATATAAATTGTTAATCCAGCCAAAATATATGGGATTGCTGCTAAATAAGCTATTCCATCATTAAGACTTTCAGCAACTTGCTGGTCTGCTCCTGATTCCAGAACAGCTTTACACATAGAACATTGAATATTATGAAAAATCATATGTAATAAGGTGATATCATTAAATACACAATTACGCCTGTAACTGCAACATATAACCAAACTGGAAAGGTAATTTTTGCTATTTTTTTATGTGATTTAAATTTTGATTGAAAAGCTCTTGAATAGCTCACCAAAACCATAGGAATAACAATTATCGACAGTAAAATATGTGTAATTAAAATGAAAAAATATAAGTATGCAATTGTACCAGTTCCCCCAAATGGAGTTGGATCTGATGTTATGTGATAAGCGATGTACATTACTAAAAAAGATAAAGAAAGAGCAATACAAACTTTAATTAGATTTTCGTGAATTTTTCTTTTTCCATTTTTTATATAATAAACTGCAATAATTAATAGTATGGCTGTCAATCCATTAATCGATGCATAAATCGGAGGGAGAAAAGTTAACGGTTTAGCAACAGGTAAAGTATCCATTAAAACTATTGGATCATAGTTTGGAATACGCATATTAAAAATTAATTTATCATATTCCCATTTAATGAAAAGTAATAATGCTACAACTAAGGGAACAATGATAGAAACAGCCCAAATTAATATATTATAAATAGTATTTTTTTTATCCATTTTTTAATAACTTAATAATGTCCTCCTTTATCATATCGATACCTTGTTCTTTCTTACCTTTTGATGTAATTCCTAAGTAATAAACAATTGGATTTCCATTTTCATCTTTTCTAGATCTAATATATCCATTCTTGTCTATTAAAGCAAAGAAACCCTGGTGTTCAAAACCTCCAGCTACAGCTGGATTTACTCCAGAAAAAATATTAAAACCAGTATTTGATAATTCATAAACACTATCAATTTCCCCAGTTAAAAAATGCCAGTTTTTAGATTTAACATTTAATCTTTCAGAATATTCTTTTAATATTTGAGGAGTATCATTAATAGGGTCAATTGTAAATGAGGCGATTCCAAAATCATCTCTGTTACCAAACTCATCATCTAAAATTTTCATGTTTTGATTCATTTCAATACAAATTGATGGACATGATGTAAAGAAGAATTCTGCAACATAAACTTTGCCTAAAAAATCTTCATTACCTATATATATGTTATCCTGATTTAAAAAAATAAAATCAGGCACTTTTCTAGACGAACCATTTAATTTTATAAATGAAAGTTTAGAAGATTGATCAATAGATTTTGTTCTATTAGAGTCAACTGTTTTATTGTCGCTTATAGTGTGAAATATTTTTGGTAAAAACCAAAAACTAAAAACTAAAATAATGACACCTAGGCCTATATATGACTTATTTTTCATAAATCTTTTCTTGTTATTCCGTTCTTTTTTAATGCTAACCTATATTCAGCTAGAATTACCTTAACATCATCTAACATAAAATTATTAATATCTGCAACAGATCTAGAATCATAACCAAATTTAATGCCGTTATCATCATTTCTTCCCCTTTGAGATAATTTTTTATCAATAATATAAACATAAGGTGAACCATAATTATAATCTAAATTATTATCTGTCTTTAAACTCTTGAAAAGTTTGACAATGAGTTCTGGATTAAGAAAAATAAAATTCCAATTTATCATGTCAGTATTAGTTCCTGAAGCAAGTTTATTTTTTAAATTTTCAGCCAATTGCTCTGAACCTAACGGACAAATAACAACAAATTGAAAATCATTAAATTGATAAAACCTTTTGTATATTTTTTGATTAAGGTTTAAAGCATCGCCTTGACGATCATTAATATTATTTCCTAAAAAAATTAAAACTGATATTTTATTATCAAATCCTATTTTAGAGTAATTAGAAATATTATCCACATTTTGCTTTATGACAGGTAATTTGGCAAAATTATTTACGCCAGATGCAAAAAAAAGATAAGCAACTAAAGGCAGTATAAATAGTATAGTAAGTACTATATATTTTTTCAAAATATAAAATTAAAAATTCCAGCTTACAAAGCCTTCATACATGATATCATATATATAATTTCCCTCGACTAGAAAAATAAAAACAGCATATGCCATTAAAAAGAGAAGGGTAATTACAACTGAGACTTGTAATCCAAATTTTTCATCTCTCATGTGCATAAAATCCCAAGTAATATAATAAGCTTTTACCAAAGTTAAAATGATAAAAATCCAATTAATTAATTTCATGGATAAGAAATAAGACATTAGAATTTCAGGTTTAATTATCCCTAATCCAACCTCAATCGCAGTTACAACAGATAAGAAAATTAAAACTCCCCAAATCTTTTGAACATTAGATTTAAATTTTATTAAACCTCTAAATATTTCTAATTTATGTCCTGTATTTTGTTCCATAATAATACTACACTAGATAAAAGAAGGTGAAAACAAAAACCCAGACTAAATCAACAAAGTGCCAATATAATCCAACTTTTTCAACCATTTCATAATGTCCTCTTCTTTCATATGTACCCAATAAAACATTAATGAAAATAATGAGATTGATTATTACACCTGAAAAGACATGAAAACCATGAAAACCTGTTATAAAAAAGAAAAAATCAGCAAATAATCTATTTCCATACTCATTTCTTATTAGGTTAGCGCCTTCAACAACATATTCACCCTGCATAACTTTTTCAATTGATTGATTTCTATTTAAAATAATTTTATGTCCTTTTTCATCAATTTTCTCTATTCTAACAACAATAGATGGATCAGCTAAAAACCCAGTTTGAACTTCCTCCAAAGAATAATTTGGTAAAGCAGATTCACTTTGAAACCATAGCCCATTACTACTTTTATGTTGTTCACGATATTCAGGATTATAAGATGCAAAGTCTTTTAAGGCTAATCTTTTATTATTTTTTGAATCAAGGAATTGAATAATCATTCCTCCTCTTGTTTCTAAAGCTCCATATTCTCCTTTTATAAAGTTTTTCCACTCCCAAGCTTGCGATCCAACAAACACAGCTCCTCCAATTATTGTTAAAAACATGTAAAAGGCAACTCTATCTTTTTGATTATGATGACCTGCATCAACAGCTAAAACCATTGTTACAGATGAGAAAATTAAAATAAATGTCATTAAAGCTACATAATACATTGGAGCATCAACACCATGTAAGCCAGGAAAGTGAGTGAAAACTTCATCTGCAATTGGCCATGAATCAATATTTTTAAATCTAGAAAATCCGTAAGAAATTAAGAATCCTGTAAATGTTAAGGCATCTGATACGATAAAAAACCACATCATTAATTTGCCATAACTAGCGTCTAAAGGTTTGGGTTCAGTATTTAACTCCGATTGAATTTGAGTAGAAGAAATCGTTGAACTCATTGACTAGAAAAATTTTTAACAAAGTTAGGTAATTTTTATCCAAAGAAATAGAAAAATAAAAACAAATAAATCCACAAAATATCAAGAAAATGCCAAAAGGTAACTCCGAGTTGAAAACCGAGTTTGTTTAATTGATATTTATTATTAATTGTATTAAATAATAAAACTATTAAAACAATTATCCCAGCAATCAAATGCAATGCATGTAGAAAAGTTAAAACGTAAATGAATGAAGTTGTTATTGTACTTTGAGCACCAGCAAAATAATAGCCCTTATCAATTAAGCTTTTAAATGCATAAAATTGAAAAACACAAAATAAAATCCCTAATAAAAGTGTTGTAAACAACCAAATCAAAACATCGGATTTGGTTTTGTTTTTATTAAGATTATACTTTGCAATTTGAATTGTAATGCTACTTAAAACTATAACAATAGTGCTATAATAAAATAGTTCTGGCAACTCAAAATCAACTAACCAATCAGGCCTTCCTTTGCTTACAATATATGCGCTTGTAAGTCCTGCAAAAGTCATTGTTATACTTAAAAGTGAAAACAAGAGCATCATTTTTTTAGCTCTAATTTTATTTGAATTTAAGATCTTTTCGCTCATAAAAATTTATCAATTATATAAACTAATTGAATTGAAGTTAAATAAAAAATAGTATATAAAAATAAGTTCTTTGCTGAATTAATATCCATTCTATTGTACAAATTAATTGCAAAAAATAACATTATAATTCCTACACAAAATACAATTATTGCGCCATAAAGACTTAAAGTTAAAGAACCTGTAAGTCCTGAGTAAGGAAAAACTGAAATTATAATCATCCATAGTACATATAAAATTATTTGAATTGCAGTTTTTTTATCCCTTTGTCCAGTTGGAAGCATGTTAAACCCTGCTTTTTTATAATCATCATCAAGCATCCATCCCAATGCCCAAAAATGGGGGAATTGCCAAAAAAATTGAATCATGAAAAGAGAACCTGGTTCAATACCAAATTTATTTGTTGCAGCTACCCAGCCTAGCATAAATGGAATTGCCCCAGGAATTGCTCCTACAAAAACAGATAGTGGTGTAATTGATTTTAATGGAGTATATATACACGTATAAATAAAAACAGATAATCCAGCGAAAAAAGCTGTTTTATAATTTATTGTATATAAAATTCCTAAACCTGCTATTGTTAAAAAAACAGAAATCCAAAAAGCATTTGAACTGGATATTTTTTTTGTTGGCAAAGGCCTATTTTTAGTTCTATTCATTAATGCATCTTTATCTTGTTCGATTATTTGATTAAATGAATTTGAAGCACCTACCATGCAGTAGCCTCCAATAAGTAATAGGAGCATATCCAAGACTTGAATTTTATCAGCTGCCAAAATATAACCAGCAAGGGTTGAAAAAACAACACTAAGCGCTAGCCTAACTTTAGTTAATGAGAAAAATATTTTTGAATTAATTACAAACACGCCAATATTTAAAAGATGGTAAAATTAAAGCAGAAAAAATGAGTGAGCAAATAAAATTTACTGAAGCTTAAAAATGATAGGTATACTAAAGGGAACTCTTACCGGCCTACCTCTTTGTTTTCCAGGTGTCATCTGCGGAAGTTTTCCAATAATTCTAGATGCTTCTTTCTCTAAATTCTTGTCAGGTCCTCTTGTTCTTATTGCTGAAATGGAGCCATCTTTTCCAATAGTAAATTGAACAAAAACTCTTCCTTGTATACCCATTTCTTGAGCAATATCAGGGTATCTAAAGTTTTTTCGAATGTGAGCTTGCATCTTATCTTGAAAACACTTTCTTCGTTGAGATTTAGGGACTCTCTCACAACCTGGATATAAAGGAACATCTTCGATGATTGCAAATGGAACATCCATATCCATTTCTTCTTCAACAACTTCAACCTCTTCAACAATTTCTTCTTGATCAGTTTCAGTTGATTCAATAATTGTTTCTTCGATTTCTTCTTCGTCTTCGACTACTTCAATAATTTCCGGAGCTGGTGGTGGTGGTGGTGGTGGTGGTGTTTTAAGTTGTTCTGTAATTGGTATTTCTTCATCATCCTCATCATCAACATTTAGAGCGATATAGCCATAACCATCATCATCATAATTTTTATATTCAATAGCCCTCCATGAAACAAAAAGCACAATAAATAACCCAATTGCAAAATAGAATGAACTTTTTTTATTTAAATCAACTTTTGGGTTTTTTTTTGATCTCATTCTCAGCTAAAGTAATTTTTTTTTTAAATAGTACAAAATAAATGCTCCAAATAAAACCCAAGTACTATTTGCAACGAAATCTACTAATTTAAAAAATCTACTAAATGGAAGTATGTGCTGTAATATCTCAAGAAATAAGCCAAATAAAATAGAATAAACTATAAGTTTGAACATTTTAAGTTTATTAAATCCAATTTTTAATCCCTATACAATTACGAAAATTGAATATATTATGAAATGTATTAACTTATCTATTTCAAATAAATTAAAACTTGGAAAACCTAAATTAGGAACAGGAATTACTTATAATAATATTAATAAAAGAGTGTAATAAATTGGAATTTTTTTTAATAAAATTATTTTCCAATTAAATCAGAATAATCGTTGTTGTTTAATAGTTGATTAATTTCATTAGGATTTGAAACTTCAACCTTAATTATCCATCCATCATCATATGGAGAATTATTTATTGATTCAGGGCTATCATTTAAAGATTCGTTAAACTCAATAATCTTTCCAGACATAGGTAAAAATAAATCTGAAACAGTTTTTACAGCCTCAACTGTTCCAAAAACTTCATCTTTTTCAAGTGTTTCATTGATTGTATCAACTTCAACATATACAATATCTCCTAATTCAACTTGAGCAAAATCAGTCACACCAACAGTTGCTATATTTCCATCAAGTTTTACCCATTCATGATCTTTGGTGTACTTTAAATTTTCTTTAATATCCATCATTCTAAAATATAACTTCCTTTAATTAAAAAAAAATATTTTTTCTAATTTCCAAAACTATATCTAAATGTAAATCCAGATCTAATATTTGTTTGAGGAAAAGCAGTGGAAATTTCATACTTAGAAAATAAATGATCGTAAAAGAAAATAGCTGAAAAGTTTTTGCTTAAGGCATAGTCAGCACTTAACTTTAATGAAAAAATTGATTGACCTGCAGAAACTTTATTATTATCAATATCTAAATTTCTAATTACCGTTATATTTTTTCTAAGATTTAGATCAATTTTTGTGTTAAGATCCCCAATAAAGTTGTTTCCGTTACTAGCTAAACTTGATCTTAAACGAAGATTTTTTACTCTATAACCTAAGCCTAAAGTATATTCATTTCCCCAAGACTCAGTAACTAAGTTATTAGCCAAACTTAATGAAACTGCTCTATCTTTAACTACATCAAAAATTATCCTTAAGGAATTTTTTAATTCTAAATCTAATCTTATAAGTGGATTAAACTGTTCAACTAAATTAACATTTGAAAAAATTAATTCGTTAAAATAATTTCCAGATAAATCAAAGCCATCATTTATATAATTAAGATTATAATTGAAATTATTTATAGTAAAATTTGAGCGGTAACCATGTTGAACAGAAACTCTTGAAAAAATATTATCAAATAATTCTTCTAAACCATCATATTGTAATGTCCAATTTAGCTTTGGATTATCTGAGATGGGGTTTAATGAAATTTTTGAAACATCAATACCTGTATATGCAGAGATAAATGCAGGAATTAAAACAGCTTGATTGTTTTTTCCATAGCCTATTGGATATCCATCACTATCGTAATTAATATTACTGAGTTTTTTTAAAGAAATTAGTCTGTTCGCAATTTGTAATCTATTAGTTTTAAGATTTTCAAAATCATTTGATAAATCAACAGATCTATTTTTAAATGATGTTCTTAGCATATTACTTGAAATAGAAAAGTTTCCATAATAACTTGTATTAATTGGGTTGTATTCATTATTAATTATTGAAAAATTTTCAGAAAGATTATTAGAATAATTCCTGTTTGCATTTATATCAATTCTTAAATTATTTAATAATTGTATTTCTGCTGTAATATCAAATTTAGAATTGTATATTTTTTGATATTGTTGATTAAAATTAGAAAAACTTGTTAGCCAACCATTCTTTGCAATTTCATATCTTATATCTTTTTGATCTCCAAACGCAAAACCTAGTGATGGTTTTAGAGTTCCTAAAAATCCAATTGAGGGTAAATAACCAGGCAGAACCTTTCCTGAATTTTCGCTGTAAGTAGATCTAACTCTTTTAATTGAAGTTAAAATATTATATACTAATTTTTTATTATCTAATTTTAAAATTCTGTAAAGTTTTTCAAAATTTAAACTTAAGTTAACAGATTGATTATTTGAGTTTTGAATTGTATTTACTCTTCCTAATTTATTTCCAAATTCATCAATAACATTGTTTAATATATCAGATCCTCTTTGCCAATTAAAATTGCCACTGTAAGAATAATTTGCATCAATAAAATCTAAAAATGGAAAATATGATATTGGTAAATTATAATTTGCTGTCAAATTTTGATTAAAGAAATTAGATTGTCCTACATTGAAAAAATTGTCAAATAATTCCATCCTATTTCTTTCATTTATATCCATTTCTTTGCTAAAAGATGGCACAAGGCTTGAGTTAGAGGCGTTATAATTAATTACTAAAGATCTACTAACATTGTGGGAAATTGACATAAGCCAGTCAAACATAAATTTAGCTTGTGTAAATTCAGGAATTGGAATTTGACTATTAGAAATTATGCCTGAATAATTAATCTCTCTAAATTTTTGTTTATAAAGACTTCTATTGAAATTTCCCGAAAATATTAAGCTGTTTGGAAGTGGATTAAAATTAAATTCCTTTAACCATTTGAGATATTTGGAATCTTTATTTTTAAAAAAACTTTCAAATGGGAATATATTTAAGCTCTCAAAATTATAAGAATATTGAGCATTAGCCATTACCATTTTTCTGTCTGAATATTCCATTTCAAAATCCTGAAAATTATTTTCTGAATAACTATATGATAAATTCAAATTTTCTAAATCATAAATTTTTGATTTTTTATCATTTGTTTTTCTTTTAGATAATCCTAAAACACTAAAACTTTTTGAATAAGATAAAATTGTGGATTGATTCATTATTGAATCTCTATTGTTCGTAATATCTAAAATATCATTCAACTCAATATCATTATAATAACTATCATACTTGGGTTTTGTTATTTCCTCTGAATAAGTATAGCTTACAGGAATTTGTAACCCCCAATTTTCAGGCAATAGCTGCCCTGCATTTATATTTGTAACTAATGAATATTGACTATAATTTTCATTGCTTCTTTCATTAGGGGATTTATCAACAGAACCAAACCCATCTGTAGAAATTCTTCCACTAAAAGATACATTTGCAAAATCGGCTAAGTTTGCATCAAGATTGGCAACAGCTGCCCAACCACCTTTATTATTTATTTCTGAAAGTCTAAGTTCATTAAACCAAACCTCAGCGGATAAGTTTTTTCCTATTTCTGTGGAAGGGTTTTTAAGTCCTAAGGTAATTGTTTTTATTTTTCCCAAAGATGGATTTCCTTTGATTGAAAATTTGTACTTTTTTTCTCCGGGCAGTTTACTAATTAAGCTGAACTCATTAATTATATTAAGATCTTCATCAAAATATACAGCTTCATTTGATTGAATTCTTTCAGAAATCAATTTTAGCTTAATACTCAAAAACTTTTCTAAATCAAAATCAATAGAATTACTGTCAGGTTGCCAAACCTTTTCAGAACTAAACTTAGCTGATT
>CABXUS010000011.1 GCA_902515405.1 uncultured Bacteroidota bacterium
AATTTCCCTCTATAATTTTAAATCTAAAGAAGAAGCAAAATATATGCTTGAAAAAACAATAAAAAAATACAAAAACTTGTCAAACAATAAATATTTTGTAATTTCGACGCCCAAGTATATTAATATGCTGATTTTTAAAACATTAGATATAATAAAATAATAAGCTATGGCTGAAAATAAATTTTTTTCGTCTCCCTCAGTTGATGTAATAGAGTCATCTACAAAAATAATAGGTGATATTATTTCAAAAGCTGATTTTAGAATTGATGGTATTGTAGAAGGTAATATAACAACAACTGGAAAGGTTGTTGTTGGTAAATCTGGAAAAGTTATTGGAAAGTTAAATTCTTCTAACGCTGATGTTTCTGGATCTATTTCAGGTCAAATTCAGATTTCAGAAACACTATCTCTTATGTCAGAATCTTATATTCAAGGAGATATTACAACAGCTAAACTTTCTGTGGAAGAAGGAGCTCAAGTTGACGCAACAATTGTTATGAAAACTGGCAAACAATTAAAAGCTGTTGAAACTAACAGTGTCAACGATAAAAAATCAGAAGCTGAAAAAACAGCGTAGTACATTAGCAACATTTGCATTAATCAGCTTTGAAATGGGTATTACTATATTCATTTTCTCAAGAATAGGAAAGTTGATTGATTCCTACTACGATTTAGAAAAAAACTTTGTATTAATAATGTCTTTAATTGGTTTTGCAATTTCATTTTATGTTGTTTATAAACAGTTAAAGAAATTAAATAAATAGCTTTATTTTTTGAGTTAATGTCTTAACTTTGCGGCATTATTTATTATTGCTGATATTCTCATATGAATTTTGCAAAATTCTTTCTTTCTACTCTGCTAATTTTAAACGCAAATTTTTGCGCTTATTCTATCGAAAAAGACCCAGAGCAAAAAGGAGGCATTAAAGATGAAATTAAGGAATATATAGCTCATCACTTAAAGGATTCTCATAGCTTTGGAGTTGCATCATATACCAAAGAGAATGGAGAGAAGGTTTACATTGAAATACCACTTCCAGTAATTCTTTATGATAATGGTTTTAAGTTTTTTATGTCATCTGATTTTAAGCATGGCAAAAAAACCGTAAGTAAAAATGAAAATTATTACAGACTCTATTACCACAAAAATAAAATCTACAAAACAGATAATCAAGGAACATTTATTTATGATGATTCCAACAAATTAATTAATGAAAAGCCAATCGACTTTTCAATTACTAAAAATGTTGTAGTTATGATTTTTACTGCTGCATTTATGTTGTGGTTATTTATAAGTTTAGCCAGATCATATAAATCTAACAATGGGGTCTCAAAAGGAATGGGTAGATTTTTTGAGCCAATAGTTTTATATGTTAGAGATGAAATTGCTAAACCAAATATAGGCAAGAATTATAAGAAATATATGAGCTTTTTACTTACTATATTCTTCTTTGTTTTGTTTTTAAATTTACTTGGACTTACCCCTATTGGAATTAACGTAACTGGAAATATAGCAGTTACATTTTCACTAGCAATACTAACATTTATAATAACAAATATTACAGCTAATAAAAATTATTGGGCGCATATTTTTTGGATGCCAGGAGTACCAAAGCCAATAAGACTTATCTTAGCTCCAATTGAGTTATTAGGACTTTTTATAAAGCCACTTACTCTTATGATCAGACTCTATGCTAACATGCAAGGTGGGCACATTGTGCTTATGAGCATAATTGGTCTTATGTTTATATTTTACAATTGGATTGGTAGTTCACTTTCACTTGTATTAGCTTTTTTATTAATGATTATTGAACTTTTTGTAGCGCTTTTACAAGCCTACATTTTTACTATACTGTCTGCTTTATATTTTGGATTTGCAAATGAAGAGCATGAACATTAAAATTAAATTATGTTAAACTTAAATTAAATTAAATTTTTACTATGGAAATACCAGCAATTATCGGCGCAGGACTTTGCGCAATTGGAGTCGGAATAGGAATCGGCTTAACAGGACAAGGAGCAATGGAAGCAATTGGGAGACAACCAGATGCTTACGGTAAAATTCAAACACTAACCCTTATTTTAGCTGCATTGGCAGAGGGCTTTGGTTTTGTAGCTTTATTTGCTGCTTAAATTTAACTAACAGTTTTACTTTCTTAAAAAGAAAGTAACTCTAATTTTTATTTATTATGGAAAAATTATTAGAAGAGTTTTCAATTGGATTATTTTTTTGGCATTCTTTAATTTTTTTGTCTTTAATTTTTTTGTTAAAAAAATTTGCTTGGAAGCCGATTTTAGATACAATCAATGATAGAGAAGAAGGAATTAAGGATGCGCTTAAATCTGCTGAAAAAGCAAAAGAAGAGATGCAATCATTACGGGCTGATAATGAAGAAATTATGAAAAAGGCTAGAGTTGAAAGAGATTCAATTTTAAAAGAAGCTAGGGACTTAAAGAAAACTATTATTAGTGAATCAAAAGATGAAGCTAAAATAGAAGCTGAAAAAATTATCCAAAGTGCTAATGAAGCAATTAGAAATGAAAAAAATGCTGCTGTTTCTGAAATTAAGAAACAAGTTGCTGGACTTTCAATTGAAATTGCAGAAAAGCTTTTAAATGAAAAGCTTTCTGACAATGAGAAGCAGATGAAGATTGTAGATGAATTATTAAAGGACGTTAAGTTAAAATGAATTATAATAGAGTAGCATTTAGATACGCCAAAGCTTTATTGTTATCATGTGATAATAATGAAAAGCTAAAAACTGTATTTAACGATATGATGTTCGTAAAAAAAACTTTTGAAGAATCTCAAGAGTTAAAGATTTTTATAGACAGTAAAGTAATTAAAGACAGTGATAAATTAGCTACTCTTAATAACATATTTGACAACCTTGATAATCTAAGCAAGAATATGGTAAAATTATTAATGAAAAACAGAAGAATAGATTTATTTGATGATGTTTCTAATAGTTTTACAATAATATATAATAAACACGTTGGTAATCAAGAGGTTGTTCTCAAAACTGCTTCTCCAGTAAGTTCATCCAAAATGGAAGAAATTGAAAATAAAGTTAAAGCATTGACTTCTAAAAATGTAAATCTAACAAATGTTGTTGACCAAGAAATAGTTGGAGGATTTGTTTTGAGGGTAGGAGATTTGCAATACAACGCAAGCTTTAAAGATCAATTAAAAAAATTAGAACAAGAATTTTTAAACATATCAATACAATAAATTATGGCAAATATTAAGCCCGCTGAAATATCAGCGATAATAAGAAATCAATTAACAGGCTCAAAGGTTGGCCCCTCTTTAGATGAAGTAGGAACTGTTTTACAAGTTGGAGATGGTATTGCAAGAGTGTACGGCCTATCAAATGTTCAATATGGAGAGCTAGTACAGTTTGATAACGGGATGGAAGGAATCGTTTTAAATTTAGAAGAGGACAATGTGGGCGTCGTTTTGTTAGGGCCATCTAAAGAAATTAAAGAAGGCGATACAGTTAAAAGGACTAATAGAATTGCTTCAATAAATGTTGGAGAAGGGGTAGTTGGTCGTGTTGTTAACACATTAGGTCAGCCGATTGATGGTAAAGGAAAAATTGAAGGTAAAATCTATGAGATGCCACTTGAAAGAAAAGCTCCTGGGGTTATTTATAGACAACCTGTAAACGAACCTCTTCAAACTGGGATTAAATCTATTGATGCCATGATACCAATTGGAAGGGGGCAAAGAGAGCTTGTAATTGGAGATAGGCAAACAGGTAAGACAACTGTTTGTATTGATACTATTTTAAATCAAAAAGAATTTTTTGATGCTGGAGAACCTGTTTATTGTATTTATGTAGCAATTGGTCAAAAAGCTTCAACTGTTGCTGCAATTGCTCAAGTTTTAGAAGAAAAGGGAGCACTAGCCTACACAACAATAGTTGCAGCTAACGCATCAGATCCTGCACCAATGCAAGTTTATGCACCTTTTGCTGGAGCTGCAATTGGAGAATTTTTTAGAGATACTGGTAGGCCTGCATTAATTATATATGATGACCTTTCTAAACAGGCAGTTGCGTACAGAGAGGTTTCTTTATTATTGAGAAGACCACCAGGAAGAGAAGCTTATCCTGGAGATGTATTTTATCTACATTCTAGACTTTTAGAGAGAGCTGCAAAAGTGATTAATGATGATGATATTGCAAAAAACATGAATGATCTTCCTGCAGAACTTAAACCTATTGTAAAGGGTGGAGGATCTTTAACATCATTACCAATAATTGAGACTCAAGCTGGAGATGTATCTGCATATATTCCAACAAATGTTATCTCAATTACTGACGGACAAATATTTCTTGAGTCAGATCTTTTTAACTCTGGTGTAAGACCTGCAATTAATGTAGGTATTTCTGTATCAAGGGTGGGAGGTTCTGCTCAGATTAAATCAATGAAAAAAGTATCAGGTACATTAAAACTTGACCAAGCTCAATTTAGAGAACTGCAGGCTTTTGCAAAATTTGGATCAGACCTTGACCCTGTAACTTTAGGTGTTATTGAAAAAGGTAAGAGAAATGTTGAAATATTAAAGCAAGCACAAAATGATCCTTTTAAAGTTGAGGATCAGGTTTCAATAATTTATTTAGGTTCTAAAGATTTACTTAAGTCTGTGCCTGTAGAAAAGATAAAAGAATTTGAAAAGAAATTTATTGAGTTATTAAATCTCAAGTATAAAAAAATATTAAATCAAATTAAAGAAGGCAAATTAACTGATGAAATTACCTCAACTCTTGAAAAGGTAGCTTTAGAATTAACGGCTTCCTACGAATAAATGCCAAACCTAAAAGAAATAAGAAATAGGATTTCATCAGTTACTTCAACAATGAAGATAACTAGTGCAATCAAAATGGTATCAGCTGCTAAACTAAAAAAAGCACAAGATGCTATTACAGCTATGAAGCCATATTCTGAGAAGTTAAATGAACTAATGGCTAGTTTCTCTGGTGTTATTTCAAGCTCTAGTATTTCTTATTTAGCAAGTGAAAGACCAGTTAAAAAAGTTTTAATTGTAGCTATTGCTTCCAACAGAGGTTTTTGTGGAGCATTCAATTCTAATATTATAAAACAAGTAAAAACTATAATGTCTGACCAAAGGTTTTCTTCTGCATCATTTGAGTTTATAGTTATTGGGAAAAAAGTAAATGATATTCTTTCTAAAACAGAAACTATTTCTCAAAATAGCAGTGATATTTTTGATGACTTATCATATGATAGTTCTAGTTTAATTGTAGATAAAATAATTGAAGATTTTGCAGATGAAAAATATGATCATGTTGAAATGATATATAACAGTTTTAAAAATGCGGCTAACCAAATTATTAAATCAGAACAATTCTTACCTATAGTCAATAACTCAAGTGAAGAGACTCTTCAAGATTATATTTTTGAACCATCAATGGAATCTATTGTTAGTGTTCTTGTGCCTAAATCTCTTAAAATACAACTATTCAAAGCTCTAAGAGATTCTTTTGCTAGTGAACATGGCGCAAGAATGACAGCTATGCATAAAGCAACGGATAATGCAACCGAGCTTAAGGATGAATTAGTTTTAACATATAATAAAGCAAGACAAGCTGCAATTACAAATGAGATTCTAGAAATAGTTTCAGGTGCTGAAGCACTAAAAGGTTAAATTTGCATAATGCAGATTTCAATAATAAACGACTCTAACAATCCAAATCCAAAATACCAGACCAAATCTTCTGCAGGAATGGACCTTATGGCATTTGTTGATGACCCTATAATAATTGAATCTGGTGAGTGGAAAGTAATAAGCACAGGGATATATATAAAATTACCTACTGGCTTTGAAGCTCAAGTAAGACCTAGAAGCGGTTTAGCTTTAAAAAAAGGAATAACAGTTTTAAACAGTCCTGGCACAATCGATTCAGATTACAGAGGTGAAATTGGAGTTATATTAATTAATCATTCTAAAAATAATTTTATTGTAAATTCTGGTGATCGAATCGCTCAGCTTGTTATTGCAAAACACGAAAGTATAAACTTGAAAAATGTTCAATCTATTGATTCATCCAATAGAGGCACAGGCGGCTTTGGTAGTACAGGAACAAATTAATAACTTGTTAATATGAGGACTTATTTACTTGTTTTTTTCTTAATTATTAGTGGTTGTAATCAAAAAAAAAAATAAAAAACAAACCTCAAACTTTTTAAATACTAAAACTCAATTTTGACTCTTAATAAAAAAATATCATTATTTCTAATTATAAACTTTATAGCATCAATTATTCTATCATTGAATGCTCAAAATCAAAAAATAAAAGAATTAGAAACTAAAAGAATGCAATTAAAAAAAGAAATTCAACAAATAAATAGCCTATTAATTGATAATAATAAAATAACTAAAACAGCATATGGAGACTTAGAAAATATATCAATAAAAATAAACAGGAACCAAGACTTAATTAGAATTACTAATCAACAAATCAATTTATTAACAAACAAAATTATAAAGAATGAAGATCAAGTAGTGGAGCTTAATATTATAGTTGAAAAAGCAAAAGATGATTATTCTAAAATGGTTTTTAATTCCTACAAGAGCAGGCTTAAAGAAAGTAAATTAATGTTTTTACTATCATCTGAAAATTTTTTACAAGCTTTAAAAAGAACACAATACATGAATCAGTATTCTGTCAATAGAAGAAATTATGCAAATTCAATAAGTTCTAATATTAAAGAAATAGAATTAATAAATGATACAATAATTAGGAATATTGGAAAAAAAGAAGATTTACTAAATCAAAATCAAATTGAAAAAAAGAAATTAAGTGATGAAAAAAATAAACAAAGTAATTTGATTAATGGCTTAAAAAGAAAGGAAAAAGCATACAGGAATCAAATCGATAAAAAACAAAAACTCTCAAAACAATTAGATGTTGAGATTGATAGGCTAATTAAAGAAGCAATAAAAGAATCAAATAAAAACACAGAAGAAAACGTATTTAGACTAACACCTGAAGCTAAAGCATTGGCTAAAAACTTTTTATCTAATAAAGGTAATTTACCATGGCCTGTAGAGAGAGGTGTTATAATTCAAAAATTTGGTCTTCAGCCTCATCCTGTAGTAAGAACTACTAAGATTCAAAGTAATGGAATTGTAATTGCAACAACAAAAAACGCTAGTGTTAGAACAGTATTTAATGGAACAGTTTTATCAGTACTAAAGTTTAAGTCAAGTAATCTAACAGTGCTTATTCGTCATGGAGATTACATAACAGCCTATAAAAACCTTTCAAAAGTTTACGTTGAAAAAGGACAAAATGTAAATGCATTACAAATTATTGGTAATACTTTTGATAATAATGAAGATTCAAAAACAACTTTACAGTTTAGTATTTTTAAAAATACCACTCCATTAGATCCTTATTTATGGATAGCAAAATAAATTTTGTTTATGAAAGAAAGTTTAAATAATGTAATCAATATTCAAGGAGCTGAAATGCATAATTTGAAGAATATTGATTTAAAAATTCCGAAGAAACAATTAATCGTTATAACAGGATTATCTGGTTCTGGAAAATCAAGCCTAGCTTTTGACACAATATATGCTGAGGGACAAAGAAGATTTATAGAAAGTCTATCATCTTACACAAGACAATTTTTAGGTAAATTAAATAAACCTAAGGTAAAAAAAATTGAAGGCCTATCTCCAGCTATTGCTATAGAACAAAAAGTAAATAATTCTAACCCAAGATCAACAGTCGGGACTAGCTCTGAAGTATATGATTATATAAAGCTTTTATATGCTAGAGTTGGAACTACATTTTCACCTATATCAAATGAAATTGTAAAAAAAGATTCAATTGAAACAGTTATTAAACTAATTAAATCATTAAATAAAGGAGATAAATTTTTAATTCTTTCAAAAATAGAGGTATCTGAAAAAACTGAGTTAAAAGATTTTTTTCAATTCTATTTTGATCAAGGTTATGCAAGAATTGAATACGATGGAGAGACAATAAACATTCAAGATGCAATAGACAAAGACATTAAAAACTCTTTTTACTTGATAGTTGATAGGTCAATTTATTATAATGATAATGATTATTTAAATAGAATAATTGATTCCATTGAAAATGCTTTTTTTCAAGGAAATAATGAGATGTATATAAAAACCTTAAGTGATGATAACTATCACTTTTTCTCAAAAAAATTTCAAAAAGATGGTATAGACTTTATAGAGCCTAATGAGCATTTATTTAGCTTCAATAATCCTTTTGGAGCATGTCCAACTTGTGGGGGTTATGGTGATATTATGGGAATAGACCCTGATTTAGTTATTCCCAATAAAGGTCTTTCAGTTTATGATGATTGTATAGCTCCGTGGAGAGGACAAAAACTAAAAAAATACAAACAATTATTAATAAAGAACGCTCACCTATTTGACTTCCCAATTCATAGACCTTATTATAAACTTTCAAATGAACAGCAAGACTTAATTTGGACAGGCAATGATCATTTTAAAGGGATCAATTATTTTTTTCAAAAACTTGAGAAAAAAATGTATAAAATTCAAAATAGGGTTATGCTATCAAGGTATAGAGGTCGTACAAGATGTGGAGATTGTAACGGTAAAAGGCTAAGAAAAGAAGCAGAACATGTAAAAATAAATAATAAGTCTATCCAAGATATAGTCGATGTTTCTTTGGAAGAGAATTTAAAGTTTTTTAAAAAATTAAGCTTTAATGAAAAAGAAAAAGAAAAAAGCAAAAGAATTGTTCAAGAAATTATTAATAGATTGAGTTTTTTGTGCGATGTGGGGTTATCTTATTTAACATTAAATAGAAAATCGAATACCCTTTCTGGTGGTGAAACACAAAGAATAAATTTGGCAACTTCATTAGGAAGTGCATTGGTCGGCTCTATATATGTTTTGGATGAGCCAAGCGTTGGTCTTCACCCGGAGGATACAACCAAGCTAATTAAAATATTAAAAAACCTTAAAGATTTAGGAAACTCAGTTTTAGTTGTTGAGCATGATGAAGACATAATTAGATCTGCAGATCAAATTATTGATTTAGGGCCTGGTGCTGGTTCTCAGGGAGGTAGTGTAATTGCACAAGGATCGCTAAAGAAAATAATGAAATCTAAATCATTAACAGTTGAATATTTAAATCAAAATAATCTAATAGAAATTCCTAAAAACAGAAGAAAATCGTCAAATAAAATTTACTTAAAAGGTTGTAGAGAGAATAATTTAAAGAATATAAATGTTGAAATTCCTTTAAATTCTATGGTTTGTATTACTGGTATTTCGGGAAGTGGAAAAACAACTTTAGTAAAAGATATATTATACCCTTCTCTTTTAAAACATAAAGGAATTTTTAAAGAAAAACCTGGAGAATTTGATAATCTCGGTGGACAAGTAGATTTAATAAGTTCAATTGAATACATAGATCAAAATCCAATCGGAACATCATCGAGATCGAATCCAGCTACATATATAAAAGCATACGATGACATAAGAAATCTTTTCTCCATTCAAAAGACTTCAAAACAATTTTCCTTAAAACCTAAACATTTTTCATTTAATGTTGATGGAGGAAGATGTGATGAATGCAAGGGTGAAGGAGAAATAAAAATTGAAATGCAATTCATGTCTGACATTAAACTTAAATGTGAATCCTGTAAAGGCAAAAGATTTAAAAAAAATGTTTTACAAGTAAAGTATATGAACAAAAATATTGATGATGTTTTAAATATGACTATTGATAATGCTTATCAATTTTTTCTTTCAAACAATCAAAATAAAATTGCAACAAAACTTAAATGTTTAATTGATGTGGGTATGGGTTATGTTAATGTAGGTCAATCATCTTCAACTCTATCTGGCGGTGAAGCACAAAGAATTAAATTGGCTTCGTTTTTATTAAAGGGTAAAAATAAAGAAAATACACTATTTATATTTGATGAGCCCACCACTGGATTGCATTTCCATGACATAAAAAAATTATTAAAATCTTTCAATTATTTAATTGAGTATGGACACTCCATAATAGTTGTAGAACACAATATTGATCTTATTAAATCTGCTGATCATATAATTGATTTAGGTCCTTTTGGAGGAGATAAAGGAGGGAGTATAGTATTTACTGGGACTCCGGAAGAATTAGTTAAAGATAAAAAATCACTACTTTCAAAATTCTTAAAACCTAAAATTTCCAGCTAATAAATTATTAATAAAAGTATTTATTGATTCAGATGATTTTGATTTATATATCATAAACATATATATAATAGAGACAAGTAAAGTATTTAAAGTAATTTTAATAATATTAGATAATTCTAAATCTAGGTTCTTAATAAGAAAATAGATTGCACTGCCATCACCGTCTTTATCTGCAAATAGTAAAAATATTAATACAATAATTGCTAAAACTTTTATTGAATGAATTGAATAAGGCATTATATTAAGCTTGATTTTTATATAAATTACCTTAACTAAAGTAAAGATAGCAACAACTATTAAGGTTGATAAAGCAGCCCCATTTATACTATAAATATCAATTAAAACATCATTTAAAAAGTATACTGATATTGCCATAAAAATTGAAAAAGGTAGAGTTATCTTATAAAATTTTGCTGTTGCCAATATTGCAGGACCGCAGCCAAAGCTCATTAATACAAGCTTACTAATCGAGATCATTAGAACAACCCAAACAGCATTACCATAAGATGAATTTGACATTAATTCATAAAAAGGTTCAATATTTATATTAATCAAGAGAAAAAATAAACCAGCAATAATTAAAAGATTTATTGAGCTTTTAGTATATAAATTATTTAATTCATTTATGTTGTTTTTGTTTATAGATTTAGCAACTAATGGATTTATAATTTGAAACATAGCTCTTCCAGGAATTTCAACAACAGTAGCTATAAAAACAGCTACTGCATAAAAAGCAGTTTGGCTAATTGCTTCCTTTTGAGGAATCATAAACTTATCTATATCAATGAGTATGCTTGCAGCTGAACCTGCAAGAAAAATATAGAAAGAATATGTTAAAATACTTTTTATATTTTTTGGAAGACTAAATGTAAATTTAGGCAAGTAAAGACTAAATGAATAAATCATCATTATAAGTAGTCTTAAATAATAAAAGCCTGTAAGCCACCAGACAAAATCTTCTTTAGATAAAAGATCAAGATAAACGCATATCAATAAGATGAAAATTGAAAGTCTTGGAAATATTTCTTTTAAAAAATTTCCAAAAACAGATTTAAGTTGAACACGGGCCCAGGAATAAAATACTTCAAAATAAGAAGTTGCAAAAGCAACTAAAAAAATCACCCAAACATATGAGTCTATTATTGGATTTTGAATTGAAAGAAATCCTCCAATTAAATCATGAAATTCTATTACTAAAAATGATATTGGTATTATAGTAAAAAAGGGAATAAAAATTACAGATGACATAAATGAATCTCTATCATTTTTGTTTGTATATACACTATAAAACTTAATAATTGTATGTTGACTTCCAAATGATACTAAAGGCATTAATAGATTTGAAGTTGCAAGAAGAAAAACAACAAGACCATAGTATTCTTCTTGAAGAAAAACAGGATAAAAGTATAGAGTATTGATTGCCCCAATTAATATCGCAATTGATATTATAATTATATTTTTATATGATTGGTTGAATACAATTCCCATTCTAAATATTCAAAACTATTTGTTCAATTTTTTTTGCAATATTAATAGATAAATATTTTTCATCTAATTCTTTTTTAGGCTTTACACCCTTTAAAAAAACTTGATAGCATTTATAAATATAATTTTTTAAATCCTCATAGTTGTCATAATCAAATGACATCCCTGACTTTGTTTCATTAATTATTTTTTCTAAGTCGCTCCCTTTGTTTGAGATTCCTAGAATATTTTTCTTTGATGATAAGTAGTGAAAAATTTTTCCAGGAACAATATCATCTGAATCAGGATAGTTAACAGAACATACAACTTGAAGCTGTGATTTTGAAATCTCATCATCTAACTGCTTTTTTGACATATAAGATAAAATTTTACGATCACGAATTTTTTTAAATTCGATAGAGTTTATAACTCTTCTCTCAATATTTCCAATAAGAATTATCTCTAAAAGATCTTTAAATTTTTCATCCGATTTTATTAAATCATTTAAAGCAAGCCAAAGATTTTTTGGATTTTGAATTTCTTTCATTGAACCCGCATAAATAATTCTAAACTTATTATGATCAGTTGACTCAATCTCCTTTTCAAAACCACTTGGCACATAATATGAATTCTTGTTTTTAATTGAAAATTTAGATTTCAAAGATTCAGATGTGGTAAATACTCCATCACAATTCTTAAGCACATCGGCTTCAGCTTTCTCATGTTTTTTGATTGTTAAGTCTAATTCATTTAGTAATTTATTTTGAAAAAAATTAGACCATGGATCTCTAAAATCAGCAATCCATTTTATACCAGAATCTTTTTTTAGTTTCATTCCAGCTAAGTGCATTGAATGAGGAGGTCCAGTAGTAATTAAATGATTTAAATTATGTTTTCTATAATAGTTTTTTAAAAATTTATAAGATGGATTAATAAGAAACTTTCTTGCATCAGGAAAAAGGAATAATTCCCTTAGAGTATATATAAATTTTCTAGCAACTTGGTCATACATGTATGATTGTGTACTACTATAGTCTGAGTAATAGTTATTAAATAAAATATTCTCGCTTGGGGAAGTCATAAACTTAGGAAATTCAAAGCCTTTTATTTTATTGACCTTTATTTTTGGGTTTATTATTTCAAGACTGCTTTTTTCTCTTATAGGATATTTAGGATTTTTAAAAGTAAATACATGAATATCCCATCCTAAATCACAAAGATGATTAGCAAATCTTAACCATCTTTGAACACCAGAACCACCAGCTGGAGGCCAGTAATATGCTAAAATTCCGATTGATTTATTCATAAATAGAAATAAGTTGTTTTGAAATTATAGAATTATTAAGCTTATCTATAGCTTTTTTACAATTGAGTTTCAATTTATTATATAGATCTGAATTTTTATGTAATTCAATTACTTTATTTGCAAAATCTTCTTTGCTTCTGTCTTTGAAAACAGATCCTATATTATATTTTTTAACAAGTTCAGATTGAGCTGTAACATTACTGCTTATTACTGGGCAATCAAATGAAATATATTGAAAAACTTTATTTGCATAGGTAGTATCGTGATGAATATTTTTGTGTAATGGAGAGAGTCCAATTTTAGAAACCGAAAGATATTTACAGATTTCACTTTCTTTTACCCATCCAATAAAATCCACTAAATTTTCAACATTATAATCCTTAACCGTTTGTTTTAAAACTGTATCAAATGAGCTTTTACCTAATATGATAAGTTTTATATTTGGAATTGATTTTTTTATTTTATTAAGCGATTTAATTACAGTTAATAAGCCTCTTCTTTTGCTGGTATTTCCAACATAAATCATAATAAATTTATCAGCGAATAATTTTTTTAAAGTTTTATTTTCAGTTCTTTTTTCAAAGAAACTTTTTCTAACCGTATTGGGATATACAATTATTTTATCTTGATCTATTTGAACCCTTTGAAGGATTTCTTTTTTTGCATGGTCAGTCACCACAATAACTTTATTAGCTTTTTGTATAAATTTTTCTTCTGCTTTTTTCCATCTTAAAGGACTTATTAAAAGTTTACCCAAAAATGAATTGACATGCTTATAGAACTTCATAATCTCAGGCCTGTTTTCATGCAGGTCAAGATTATACTTTATTCCAAACTTACTAGCTGCAGATATTGCAGCCTGAGCTATTTGTATATCATGAATATGAAGTATTTCAACTTTTGATTCAAAAATAAAATCATCGATTTTCTTTTTTAAAATATCATTATAAAAACTAACATCATTAGCTAATGCGGACAATTTATAAGTTAAGTTAGAGCAGTGATATCTATATACATTAATATTATTTATTTTTTCTTTTTTTATAAATAATGGGTTGTATGATAAACAAAAAAGAAAGACTTCATGTTTAGAATTAATCAACTCTTCACACTGATTGGTTATCCTTGCATCATCTGGATAAATTGAATCTAAAATCATCCCAATTTTCATAGATTCAATACACCTTTATAATAATTAGTATAATTTTCCATTGACCTTTCAGCATAAACAGCGTAATACCTATTTGTAAAATTTCTTAGTAGTGGTCTAAATCCAATTTTTTTAGATGGGTTTTTCCAATACTCTTTTTTGATTATTTTCCAGCCTGATTTTTCAAGAAGCCAATCAAACTGCCAAGGCTCAAACTCGTGATAATGCCTATCAAGAGGGTCAGACTTACTTTTATATGCTTTTGAAAACCATAACTTAATGGGAACAGTTAAAAAAATCCTTTTGGCAGTTATATTTTTTAATAGAGGATAGGGTGAAACTAAATGCTCAAGTATCTCAAATCCAGTTACAAGATCTACGTCATCTGGTATTTCAATATTAGGACTATCATCTAAATCTTCACCACTTGTATTGTAAACTTTATAGTTGTTCTGCTTCATAATTTCAGAAAAAGGATTTCTTACTCCAATATCAAAAACAACAGAGGGAGCAGGACAAACTTCTTTTAACATTCTTAAAGTCTTTTTATATCGTTCTGTTGGAAGTTTTTTATACATTTTTAAGCTCTTTTTTAAAATAAAGTCCTATTAAAATTAAAAGAATAAAATTGAATGACAACATAATTGCAGAACCCTGTCTAATAACATTAGGATCAAATTCAAATCTGATTGTATAATCTCCTTGTGGCACCTCCATTCCTCTTAAAAGATAGTTTACTTTGTGATGTTCAATAGGTTTTTCATTAATAAATGATTTCCAACCGTTAGAATAAAATGCTTCAGAAAAAACTATAAATCCCACAGATTTAGAGGAGATTTTATAAATCAATTCATTTGATTTTCTACTAATTAACTCAACACTATTTCGATCGTCATAGTTGTAGCTTTTATTTTTAAGTTTTCTACTTAAACAATCTTTTGAATAGTTTAATTTATCAAGAAGAAGAATCTCATCGTTTTCATTTTCCACCTCAATTATGTTTTCAACAAACCAAGCATCTCCTAGATTTTGCTCATTTGTTTTAAGACTCAAAGAGTTACTTTCATTGAGATCAACTATGTACTTTACGTTAAGCATATTAAGTACATTATTTTTATTTTTTGAAAGATAAAAGTCATAAATGTTCTGCATTCTTTTTGGCTTTGCAGCATGGTAGCCTGAAATAGAATTATGAAAATAAGAAGATCTGCCATTTACAAATCCACGGTATGATTCGTAAACCCTGTAGCTAGATTTATCTTTTAATATTTCTTTATCAATTTGATTTTGATTAAAAGGTACTTTTACTTTTGAACTACTTGAAAAATCATCTTCATTAACATACTTCATGTCTACATTCCAAAGGTCAACTAATACAATAATTGTAATTAATACTAGGCTGTAATTCTTTTTTAAAATTCGTCTTGAATTAGACCAAAAAATTAAAGACATAATTAAAACAATAGAAATTGACCTAATAATATCTGACTTAAAAACCTCTTGCCTCTCTTTAATTATTAAATCTAATATTTCTGGGTACGTAGAGAATACTTCAAAATCTGATTTAAAATCCAGAAAACTAAAGCCAAATAAAAACAAAATAGCAAGTACAAATAAAAAAATTGCAGATGTATAAAATAATTTTTTATACTTTTTTCCACTTATATTTTCAGTTTCATAAAATTTATATAATCCTAAAGCAGCTACGAGTGGAATAACAAATTCAATAATAACCTGTATTGATGATACCGCCCTAAATTTATCGTAAAAAGGAAAATAGGCGATCATAAAATCTGTCAGAAAGGACAAGTTTTTTCCCCAAGATAGAGTTAAAGAAAAAATTATAGCTGGAATAATCCATTTCAAATGTCTTTTATCAATAAAGAAAAGAGCTATTAAAAAAATATAAAAAACACTAATTCCAATATATGCAGGTGCAGCTACTATAGGTTGATTTCCCCAATATAATCTAGAGTTTTGATATATTAAATTTGCGCTTTCATTGTCGTAGTTTCTAAGTTCTTTTACAAAATCAGAATCTTTGTCGATTAAGTCTGAAGATCCACCACCCATAAATCGGGGAATTATCAAATTAAAGCTTTCTAGTTTTCCATAACTATATTCAGTTATATAATCATTACTTAACCCATTGAGTTTTTCTTTTTTACTTCCATCTGGGTTTATTGAAATTTCCGATTTCCCTCTAGTGCTAAAGTCTGTATATTCTTGAGTTGCTAAAATTGAAGATGCGTTTAGAAGTATAGCAAATAACGTAGTTAAAAAAACAAAAACTAATTTTTTAGTTCCATTTTTAAGATCACTTTTTATAAAATCATCAAATACATTAATTAGAGTTATTAATCCAACTAACATTAAAAAATAATATGTCATTTGATAATGATTGGCATTAATTTGAAGCCCTAAACCAATAGAACCAATTATAAAACCACTTAAATATTTTTTTTCCAGAATTTTAAATAGTCCTGCTAAAGCTAATGGTGCATATCCAATAGCCAATGCTTTTGTATTATGCCCAACACCAAGAATAATAATTAAGTAAGTAGAAAATGCAAAAGCAATAGCTCCAAAAAAAGCATATTCACTCTTTACTTTCATACTTAATAAAAGAAGAAAAAAGGAAACTAAATAAACAAATAAATAATCAGCAGGTCTAGGTAAAAACCTAATTAGTTTATCAAGTTTGTCAAGAAAATCAAAAGGATATTTTACAAGCACTTGATAGCTTGGCATACCTAAAAATGCATTATCAAGCCAAAATGGCTCTTCATTATATTTTTCTCTATGATCAACTATTTGTTTTGACATCCCTGAAAATTGATCAATATCGGATTGTTTTATTTGTTTGCCAGATAAGAGCGGATTAAAATATAAGAGTGATATAATAGCAAATGAGCCTATAATTGATAGGTTTATAAAAAAAGATTTTGTTAAATATTTACTCATCAATTTCTTCATAGTCAATATAATCTCCTACTTCTTTTTTGCTTTTAAATTTGAAGTCTTTTTCAGGTTCTTTTTTCTTATAAGATTGTTGAAATTTTTCTAGATTCTTTTTAATAACATACCTAATAATATAAGGAGCTAGTTTTTTTAGGATATAGCTAAAAATTATAAAGAATAAAATTATGTATAAGAATATCATGTCTGTTATTATTATTCAAAAATACAATTAATCATATGAATCAATTTATATGAGATTTTAATTTAAATTATATTTGAATTATTAATATAATATGAATTCAAAATTATTATACTTTATATTCATTCTTAGCGCCTTTTTTTCTCATTCACAGTATACAGAAATAATTAATTCAAATAGACCTGGATCTTCACATGGTGCTTTTGCAGTTGGAGTAAATGTCTTTCAGTTAGAAACAGGGATTTCGGGACAGTCTCTTAAACATAGCAATCTCAATAATTCTAAAATTGATGGACTGAACTTTAATTATTTATTTCGTTATGGTTTTTTAAATGAAAAATTAGAAGTTTTTTTGGATGGTAATATTATTACAAGAAATATTCTAGATAACAACTACATAAATAATTACTCAACAGACATAAAAGAAACAATAATTGGTAAGCAAACTTTAGGGTTTAAATATCTTTTTTTTGATCCATATAAGAATAAGAAATGGCATGGTGAAAATATTTATAGTTGGAATGCCGGCAGAAAAATAAAACTGACAGATTTCATTCCTGCAATTTCAGCAATTGTAGGCTCTAGTTTTAATTTTGACGATAGGATTCAATATGATGATTTGTTTTTTAAATTAAAACAGCCATTACATCCTGATTTATTTAATGATGGTATAATGAGGATTATAAATTTTTATCAATCTGAACAAACTATTTCACCATTTATAGGTCTTGCAACTCAACACCACTTTAAAGGAAGATGGGTTGTTGTAAATAATTTCTTTTATGAATTAGGATTAAAAAACCCGACTATTCCAAGTAATGTCGAACCTAATGACTATAATAAAATCAATTATTTATTTACAATAACATATAATTTACAAAACCCTAAGTGGAGTATTTTTGGAGAGTTTCAAACGTTTAAAAATAAAACATACTCTGATGATCTTTTTAAATTTGGTATAGCTAATTTAATTTCAAAAAATTCTCAAATCGATTTAAATTTTGGAGGAAGCTTTAAAACTACGCCAAGTTATACTTATATTAATGTAGGTTTTTCCCAAAGATTTGATTGGCATAAGGATATTTCTAAGGAAGAAAAACAAGCTAAAAAAGATTTTAATATTGAACTTAAACAAAGAAGAAAACAGCAAAAAGTTGAAAAAAAAATAAATAAAAAAAGCTCTAAAAAAATAAAAACTAATCCGAAGAAGTTAGCTAAGAAAGAAAATCGAAAATCAAAAAAGTCAGTAAATAAATCTTTAAAACAAAATAAAAAACAATTAAAAAAAGAAGAGAAGGCTTTAAGAAAAATGAATAAAAAATAATGTTTAGGGTAGTTACAGTTGAAAATAAAAATCAAGAAAAAGATTTTGTCTTATTTCCATTTGAATTATATAAAGACTGTGACTATTGGGTTCCTCCAATCATAAAAGAAGAGTTGGAGGCAATGGATAAAAGTAAAAACCCAGTTTTTAAAAATGCCGAAGCTGAATTTTACCTAGTTTATAAAGGTAACAATGTTGTTGGTAGGATAGCAGCTATTGTTAATTGGGTTGAAATAGAAGAACAGAAAAAGAATAAACTAAGATTTGGTTGGTATGATACAATCGATGATGTTGAAGTAAGTCAATTGTTAATTGAAAAAGTAATTGATTTTGGAAAAAAAAGAAAATTAGATTTTATTGATGGTCCAGTAGGGTTTTCAAACATGGATAAAGCAGGCCTTTTAATTCATGGTTATGAAGAGCTTAACACTATGATAACTTGGTATCATTTTCCTTATCAAAAAAATCATTTAAAAGAACTTGGATTTGAAAAACTTGCTGAATGGGTTGAGTATAAAATAAAAATATTTTCTGAGGAAGATGCGCCGGAAAAAGTTAAAAAATTTGCTAAAATAGTTCAGAAAAGGTATGAACTTAAAGTAGTAAACTTTAAATCAACAAAACAAATAATTCCCTATGTAGATAAAATGTTTGAGCTCTTAAATGTTACCTACAGTAATCTTCAAACCTATGTTACAATCAAACAATATCAAATTGATTTTTACAAAGAAAAGTTTATAAAGTATATTCACCCAGATTTTATAAAATGTCTATTAGATAAAGAAGGGAATTTAATAGCGTTTTTAATTACAATGCCATCATTTTCTAGAGCTTTAAAAAAGATTAATGGGAAGATAGGATTATTAGGATATTATCATCTTTTTAAAGCACAACATTTTAACAATAAAGTCTCTTTATATTTAATTGGTGTTGACCCAAAGTATCAAAGTAAAGGTGCAACAGCAGTTATTTTTAATGAATTGCAACAAACATTTAACAATAGAGGAATTGTTGAAGTTGAGACAAACCCTGAACTAGTTGAAAACAAAGCAATTCAAGCATTTTGGAAAAACTATGAAAGCACATTACATAAAAGGCGAGCTACTTTTACTAAAAAAATTAAATAACCAATAATGGATTTTAAAGATGATATTGTAGCAATATCAACACCTAATGGAATGGGTGCTATTTCTCTTATTAGAGTTTCGGGAGAAAATGCATTAAAGAAAGTAGAACCTTTTTTTAAATCCAAAAAAGGAAAGAATTTATCTCAAATTAAAACCCACTCATTAATATATGGTGATTTCTTTCATGGAGATAATATTATCGACGAAGTGGTTCTTTCTTATTATGCAAAAGATAAATCTTTTACTGGTCAAGAAACTATTGAAATTTCATGTCATGGATCAACGTATATTCAAAAAACAATAATTGAAAAATTACTTGAAAATAATATTAGACTAGCAAAGCCTGGAGAGTTTACAATGAGAGCTTTTTTAAATGGAAAATTTGATTTGACTCAAGCTGAAGCAGTATCAGATTTGATTTATTCAGACTCATCTTCAATGCATAAAATTGCCTTAAATCAAATGAGGGGAGGATTTCAAAATGATCTTAAAATATTGAGGGAGGAACTATTACACTTTACCTCAATGATTGAATTAGAATTAGATTTTTCTGAAGAAGATGTTGAGTTTGCAAACAAAGCAGATTTAATAAAATTAATTGAAAGAGTTAAGTCAAAAATTGTCGATTTAAAAAACTCTTTTAAACATGGAAACGCTATAAAAAATGGTGTGCCAGTTGCTATAGCAGGAAAACCAAATTCTGGGAAATCTTCTCTTTTGAATTTATTATTAAATGAAGAAAAAGCAATTGTAAGCAATATACCTGGAACAACCAGAGATGCAATTGAAGACACAATAATAATTGAAGGGATTAAATATAGATTTGTTGATACTGCCGGCCTTAGAAAAACAGATGATGAGATTGAATCCAAAGGAATTGAGATTACTAAATCTAAAATTTCATTAGCATCAGTTTTAATATATCTTTTTGACATCAATGATTCAAGTGAGCAAGAAATTATATCTGATCTTTCCGAGTTTTATCGTGAAGATTTATCAATCATATTAGTTAGAAACAAAGTTGATTTAAAAAATGAAAGTTCAATTAAAATAGAATCTCTTTTAGAAAAATGTGAGGCTTATGGAATCAATAATATTTTAGAAATTTCAGCTATTCAAAAAAAGTATTTAGATATAATTAAAAATAAATTAATAAAAATTAACAGTGTCCTAGTTAGTGGAGACACTGTGGTTACAAACCTTAGACATTTCAATTCTCTTGCTGATGCAGAATCTTCATTAATAGAAATTGAAAATGGAATTCAAAATGGTGTTTCAGGAGACTTGCTATCAATTGACCTTAGAAATGCAATAGAATCAATTGGAGAAATAACAGGTCAGATTACAAATGATGAAATGCTTGGAAATATATTTTCAAACTTTTGTATTGGCAAGTAAGTTATTGATAATCAATTAGTTATGTAAATATAATGAAAAAAATTAATTATTGTAAATTGTAAATATGTCTTTATTTCAAAAATCTGTTTTAGCTAATTATCTTAAAAACTCTTTTAATGAGGAAGATATTAATGAGGGATGGGGAAAAATGCAGCAATATCAAGAAATGTCTTCCAAAATTAGAACATTTAAAGAGGAGGTGTTTCAGTCAGATTTTCTAAGAAAAATATTTGTTGACTGTCTAGGTTATAAATCGCAATATGAATCAGCTGATGATGGTAATTTATTTTTTGAAGAAAAGAACCTGACAGATACTAAAAAAGCAGATGGTGCCATTAAAATAGATGGAGATGTCAGAGTTGTTATTGAACTTAAAGGTACTAATACTAAAGATTTAAAATCTGTTGAAAACCAAGCATTTGGTTATAAATCTAAACATCCAAAATGTGAATATGTTGTAACCTCAAATTTTGAGAAATTAAGATTTTATATTAATGATGCCGTTGACTATGAAGAGTTTGATTTATTCAATCTAAGCAGAGATGACTTTAAACTATTACATATATGCCTGCACAAGGATAATATATTTAGTGGAACTCCGAAGAAATTAAAAAATGATTCAGTTTTAGTTGAGGAGACTATTACAAAGAAACTTTACAATGACTATTCTTCTTTTAGAAGGGAACTATTTAAAAGTTTGGTTAAATCTAACACTGATTATGATAAATTAGTACTGTTTAATAAAACTCAAAAACTACTTGATAGATTCCTGTTTATTTTATTTGCGGAAGATAGACATTTGCTTCCTGCTAATTCTATTAGTGAGATTATAAAAGTTTGGGAATCAGACAGGTCATTTTATGGTCAGAAAAGTTTATATGAGGTTTATAAAGGTTATTTTAAAGTACTAAATAATGGTAGACCAGCAAGTGAAGGTAGAGAGGCAATTTTTGCATATAATGGTGGATTATTCGCTGATGATGAAATACTTGACAGTATTGAAATTCAAGATGATATATTATTAACCCATACTAAAAAGTTAACTCGTTACGATTTCCAATCTGATATAAGTGTAAATATATTAGGTCACATATTTGAACATTCACTTTCTGAAATTGAGGAAATTCAAAATAAAATTTCAGGTCTTGAAACAGAAACATCAAAGAGAAAAAAAGATGGTATTTTTTACACTCCGCAATACATCACAAAATATATGGTTGAATCTACTCTAGGAAAACTATGTGTAGATAAAAAAAGAGAGTTAAATATTAATGAAGAAACATATGCACCCACAAATAAAAGAAGCAGAGAAAAAATACAAAATCTAGATAACTACAGGAATTGGCTTTTAAAATTAACTATTTGTGACCCAGCTTGTGGAAGTGGAGCATTTTTAAACCAAGCCCTAAGTTTTTTAATAGATGAACATAAATATATTGACAAATTATCTGCCTCTTATAATAGAGATTCAATAACTCTTTCAGATGTTAAAAACAGCATTCTAGAAAATAATTTATTTGGAGTCGATATTAATCAGGAAAGCATTGAAATTGCCAAGCTTTCTTTGTGGCTTAGAACGGCTGATAAGGGTAGAAAATTAACTTCTTTAAGTAACAATATAAAATGTGGTAATTCATTAATTGATGACCCTTCAGTTGCAGCAGAAAAAGCATTTAATTGGGAAAAACAATTTCCCAAAGTCTTTGCAGAAGGAGGTTTTGACATAGTAATAGGAAATCCACCTTATGTCGCAGCCAGAAATATGAATGAAAATGAAAGAGATTATTTATCAAAAAAATATAAAGAGTTGAGAGGTGCTTGGGACCTTTACGTTCCTTTTTTACTGTTAGGAGAAGATATCAGTAAATATAATTGTGTTAGTTGGATTATCCCTAACAAACTATTAATAAGTGATTATGCTATTAAAGCTTTTGAAAGACTAAAATTAAACGGTTTAAATAAAGTAATAAATATTTCTTCATTACCTATATTTAAAAATGTTGGTGTATACCCAATTATACTAATAAGCTCCGATAAAGCAGATAACTTTACCGAATACAAAATTGAAAAAGTAGAAAACTTAGGAAATTTAGATAATTATGTTAAAGGAGTAAACATTTTTAAAAGATTTAAATCCTTAAAGGATTTTAATGTGAAAATAAATTCTGGTACAACAGGTTTTGAGGCAAAAAAAATAATTCCATTGATTAATGAAACTAAAAGTGGTTATAAATTTGCGGTTAGTGGTAGTATAGACCCATATACCATTGAAAGGGAAAGAGTTCCCTACATGAAATCTATTTATAAGCAGCCTTATATTAAATTAGATAAAAATTTATTAGCAGATTCAAAAATTGAGTTTTGGAGTATGCCCAAGATTGTTGTTGCGGGAATGACAAAAAGAATAGAAGCTTATTTTTCTGCTGAGCCGTTAGCACTTGGAGTAGGTATTTACGGTATTTATGATTTTTCTAATTTTGAACCTAAGTATATTTTAGGTCTATTAAATAGCAAATTCCTTACTTATTACTTAAATATAGAATTTTACGATAAACATTTAGCTGGAGGATATCTTGCTATAAATAAATCCACATTAGAACAGATGCCATTAGTCGAGGCTGAGGATAATGATGTTGCCAAAATGGTTTCGCTGGTTGATGAAATAATTAAAAGTAAAGTAAATTTAGCTTCAATAATTAAAAATTTTCAAAATTATATTATTTCACAATATATGATTGAAAAAGTATCTAATAAACTTAAAAATTGGTATCAATTAGAGTTTATAGATTTCACTAAAGAACTTAATAAAGCTATTAAAAAATCAGGTGGGTTATCTCTGGATGAAAAGGTAAAGTTCGATTTAATGTCACTATTTGAAGAACAAAAAAATAAGGCTCAAAGCCATAAATTAAAAATCGATAAAACTAATGATGAAATAGACGCTATGGTTTATGAGCTTTATGGCTTAACTAAAGAAGAAATAGAAATTGTTGAAAGCATTTGAACATGATAGTAAAATCTAATAGTTACAGTTTTACTACAGTTTACTTCGATTTTTAGGTGTCCCAAAAGTGTCCCAGGGATACTGGTTAGAAGTCAATGATATTAAATAATGAAAGAACTTTTAATCTTTTTTATTCTATTTATTTTTTCTTGTACATCAAAAAAAGATTGTGGAGATATTGCTCAAAAATTTAATGTAGATGGAATTTATTATTTTGCACTAACAGCGTTTGGAGCAGCTGACATTGGAGATATTTATGGAGATGTTGAAGTTTCAAAAGAAGTCTATGAAGCTTTTAATATTGGTGAGCAATATTGTATTAATTAAAACTGTAACTATGAAAAAATTATTTGTTCTAATTTCTTTTTCAATGAATAGTCAAAGTATTGATTTAATAAATCCTGAAAAAAATATTGGTATAACAAATTGGTATATTGTTAATGATGATGTTATGGGTGGTATTTCAAAATCATACCTTTCAATAAATGAAGAAAAAAATTTGATTTTTAATGGATATTTATCATTGGAAAATAATGGCGGATTTGCATCATCAAGATTAAGTTTTAATAAAGAAACCTTAAATGGAATTAAATCTTTTAAAATGATGATAAAGGGTGATGGTAATATTTATAAACTAAGACTCAGACAAAACAATAGACGTGCATCTTACTCTTGTGATTTTAAATCTTTGAAAGATAAGTGGATTGAAATTGATATTTTATTAGAAGATTTTAAACCATCATGGAGAGGTTATACCTATAATGATTACCCTGATTTAGAAATTGAAGAAATAAATTCCATGGGAATTCAAATTTCTGACAAACAAGAGGGAGATTTCAAATTAGAAATTAAATATATTAAAGCAGTTTATTAAAAAATGTTTCAACGTTTAAAAAAAGCTGGTATTGTTGCTTCAGTTTTTGCTATAGCTTTTTTTATTATTAAAATAATTTTAAAAAATGCCTATGTAATGAGTATAATCTATAGGTGGTTTGAAGATTGATAAATCAATCTTTTTTCAATAAATTTAATATATGAAAGAAAAAATATTAAGATCTTTAATTGTAGCTCTTCTTTTTTTATTTACAATTATCATTGTACAATACTTAAGTCAAAGTTGAGAAATTTCTTTATTAATAATGGTAGTACAATTACATTATTATTTAGTGTTTTTATGATGATTGGCCTGTACCAAAAGTTTAAAAATATTACTTTTTAATTTTATTTCCTTTTTGTCTTGCTAAAACCTGTAAGTCTACTACGGTATCAGACTCATCAACAATTTCTAAACCAAAAACAGTTTCTATAATATCTTCCAATGTTACCAATCCCATTATAACCCCGTTCTTATCAGTTGCTAATGATATATGCTCTCTTTCTCTCAATAACCTATCAAAAAGTATAGGAACTTTAGATTCATAATTCACTTTAATTATCTTTCTTTTTATATCCTTAAGTTTAAGCGTGCCTTTTTTTTGAATTATTTTCTCAAGAATAGTATCCTTTAAAACATAGTAATCAATACTATTTTTATTCTTTAAAAAAATAGGGATTCTAGAGAACGGAAGATTATTGTTTTTTGTATAGAAATCGTTGATTGAAGAATTTTCATTTGCAATTTTCATTACTAAAAAAGGTGTCATAATTTCTTTCAATTGAACATTTTCAAACTTTACAATATTTTGAATAAAATCAGAATCTTTTTCTTTGAGTACGCCCTCTTCTTCAGCAATTTCAGCTATTGTTGAAATATCTTCTCTTTTAAAAATTGATCCTTTTTTTTCTCTGAAACCTATTCTTGTAAAAAATTGTAAAATCCAAAGTAATCCGGAGTATTTAAATAAAGGTAAAATAGAGGATAATGAAATGGTAGTGAATGGAGCTAATTTATGCCAATAATTTGCACCTATAGTTTTTGGAATTATCTCTGATAAAATTAAAACCAGTATAGTCATTATGGTGGAAACAATACCTACTAGGAAATCTTCAGAAATTGAAGCGCCTAGAAACGAATAGCTATTTTCAATATTCAAAGTAGAGTAAGCAATTTTTGCTTGCACCCCAACCATAATTGCTCCAACAGTATGGGCTACCGTATTTAATGTTAAAATTATTATAAGAGGTTCATCGATTGAATTTTTTAAAACTTGAAGCTTTTTTGCATATTTTTTACCTTCTTTAATCTTAATTTTTATAAAAGTAGGATTTATGCTTAATAAGACTGCCTCTAAAATTGAACACAAAAAGGAAAGTGATATTGTTAGAAATCCGTAAAGAATTAAAAGACCCAAATAAAATTATTATTATTTTAAAGTTAGCAAATCAATATCATTCATAGAAGCTTAATAACTAAAATTACTAATTATACTTTATTTTAGCTATAAATTATTTATTCTTAATCAATTATAAATCAATAAAATTATAAATATTGAAAAAACTATTTGAAAAGAAAAAAACTAATAAAAATAATATTTCATATAATTTATTAGAGGGAATAATTACATTTATATTTTGGCAAGTTTCTCTTTTCATTATTGATGATGATTTAGGGCCTGTAGCCACTATTATTTTATTTGTGATAACGTATTTAATAACATTAAATATTATTAGAAAATTTAAATAATCTTAAATCGTCCTTAAAGAAAACTTTAGAAAATAAATAAATTTTTTTAATTTAATAGTTATGAAAAATATAATTTTAATACTTACAATACTTTTGACTTTTGTTTCTTGCGATACAGCAGTTAAATCAGAACTACAAACTGGAATTATTGAGGGAGAAGATTCAAAATCTTTATCTATAGACAGCTTTAATGATGCATATCTTGCTAATGACATGACAGGTCAAGATGCTCTTTTCACTGAAGATGCGGTTGCTAGTGTTAATGGTCAAGAAATGTCAACGTCTGAAATGATGGAAGGTTTTATGGAAGGCAGAGAATTTTATGATAATATTGAACAAACCGATAGATCAACGGGCACATTTATCTTTGATTCTGGAGATATTTATACTTGTACTTGGTTTGATTGGGGTGGTACTAGCAAATCCACTGGAGTTGTAGTTGGAAATCCAGTTCATGCTTGGTTTAAATGGGATGGAGATAAAGTTTCGGAGGTTACATACATTTTTGACTCAGCAGAGTATGTAGCAAACATGGGAGCTGCAACAGAATAATTATTTTTAATTTAAAACCCTTAGTGCCATAAATCATTAGGGGTTTTTATTAAAATTTATATTCAAGTAAAGTTTCAAAAGAAACATAATCAAGAGTTTTTAAATTTGTTGCTTCAAGAATAATTTTTGGTGCACATCCTGCTTTATGTGCCTCAATCCATCTTGATACGCACAAACACCATTTATCACCATCTTTCAATCCTTTAAAATTATATTTAGGATAATCTACAGTTAGGTCATTACCCATTTTTTTAGAAAACTCTAAAAATTTATCACTTACAATTGCACAAACAGTGTGAGTTCCAAAATCATTTAGTCCAGTTTCGCAGCAACCATTTCTGTAAGCACCAGTTAGAGGGTTGGTGCTACAAGTTTGCAGTTTTTTCCCAAATAAATTTAACTTACTCACTTTTCATTATTACAGCAGTATGAATTAAAGTAGCTGCTAATTTACCATCCTTTGAAAAAACCTCACCTTTCATTGAGGCTATAGTCTTACCCTTTTTAATTATTTTAGCTGTAGCAACAACTTCACCCTCCACAAGTGGTCTATGATGAATACTATGTAGGTTTGTAGAGTTGGGATAAATTGTCCCTTTTGATTCGTATATTAAAAGCAGACTTGTTACATCATCTAACATAGAATTTATTTGTCCACCTTGTACAGTCCCCACTGGATTTAATGTATTTGAATTAAAAAAAGCTTTTAATTTTAAAAATCCTATTTTGTATTCAATTAGCTCAAATTCATAAAGTTTTCCGGTTCCGCCTTTAGCTTTATGATAGTCGATGTATTTTTGAAATTCTTCTTTCATTTTTGTAGAATTAATACTTCCATTTAATTATCAATATGAAATTTATTACTAGAGTAATAAATGTTAATATCATACTTGTTGAATGTAAAAAAATAAAAAGAGCATCACTTCCTGAGTCTTTAGCTGAATTCATATAAGGAATCATAACATAACAAATAAGCATTAAAATAAAACTAGTAATTAAAATAATTTTCGCTGTATTTTGATTAGGAGAATAATTTATAATTAGGATCCAACTAATTAAAGAAATAGCACTAATAATAATAAAGAATTTAGGCCATATAAACCTTAAATATAAACTAGCATCTTGTGTACTCAATAGCTTATTTATTGATGGGGCAATTAGTAAAGATTGATATAAAATAATTCCAATGATAAGACCAGAGAGAATAATCGGGGTCAGTTTTAAAAATTGAAACATTTTAAATTGTGGTAGTAAAATTAAACTAAATATATTTATTGAATTATAATCTTACCAAACATATTTTTATGTTTAATGCATTGATAGTAGTAAGTTCCTTTTTGTTTTGGTTCCCATTCAACAATTCCTTTCGATAAACCATTTTTTTCGATTTCTTTTACTGAATTTTTTTTACCAATTCCAGCCTGATCCTTTATTAAAAAAGGATGTCCAGGAGCATTAACTTCAAAAATTAATATTGAACCAAGGTTATATACCAAATCTGGATCAAAGCTATTTACTTCGCCATTTGAATCGTTTCCAATAATTTTATAATCATTTTTGCCATTAGCTATTACACTTATTTTAAATTCTTGACTAACTAAATCGTTTAAATGAAATATAAATATTGATAATATAAAAATTGTTTTCATGTTCTACACCATACAAAAAGTATGCCTCTAAATAAAATTTAGTAAATGATTTAAATTGTAAATTCCAAATTGTTTGAATCTAAATTCAAGTGGATATAAATAAGATAGATCAAATAAATAAAGATTGAACAGGAAATAAAAAAAATTAAATTTTTTAAAATAATGTTTAAGGTGTTTTTAGAAATTAAGACAATTGAGTTTATATATAGTATTACAATTATTAAATTTATCTGACTAAATATTCCAATTGAATAAAAGCTAAGAAAAGCAATAATTGAAAAGAAAAGAAAAAAATAATTCAAGTAACTCATTTTAATATAATTTAAAATGGAACAAATCTTTTTGAAAATAAATATTTATTCAAATATATATTTAATTGCTATATCTATTATTGTCCAGCTAATCATTTATCCATCATTCAAAAACTATTCCGATTCTACTTTCAAATTCTTTCATAGTTCATACACAAACAAAATGTTTTTTATTGTTGGGCCAGTTATGATTTTAGAATTAATATCCACACTATATTTAGCTATAAAAATCTCATTTTTTTTACCAACTTCTATTGTTGCATTGATATGGTTCACCACATTTTTTTTAATAGTTCCTGTTCATGATAGTTTAAACTCATCTTTCGATATTAGAAATCATAAAAAATTATTACGTTTAAATTTTATAAGGTCTACTTTTTGGGTATTAAAACTTTTAGTTATTTCAACTTAAAGTATTGTATTTTTTCTATTCCAAATATTGTCACCCAAATTTTAGTTTTATTAAATCCAAAATAGAACAATACAAATAATATTTGGATATAATAGATACTAATTTATTGTTGCTGTTGCTGAATCATTTGTAAGTTTTTTTGAAAACTATTAAAATCATTATTCTCTTTTTCTTCTTTTATCATATTCTCACTTTCATAATTATATGAAGGTAAGGATATTCTTTTTGTGTCTAAATCAACTATTACATCCATTGTTTGTGTTTCATTTCCTTTATAAACTCCTTTTACAGGGGAACAGTCGCTGTAATCTCTACCAACAGAAAGTTTTATATGATAAATATCAGCGATACAATTATTTGTTGGGTCCAAGCCAATCCAGCCATAATCAGGGATATAAACCTCTACCCAAGCATGAGTTGCTGAGGCCCCTCGTAATCTTCCAGTAGCAAAAACATATCCACTTACATATCTACATGGTATTGAAGCAATTCTACATAGCTGAATTAAAACATTTGTAAAATCTTGACAAACACCAGCTCTAGACAGCCAAACCTCTTGAATTTTTGTGTAGATATTTGTAATACCCTTTTTGTATTTAAAATCTTTATTAACAAATTCACATAAATTATTTGCAAGTTTAAATGGTGATATATTTTCAGATTTAAGAGACTTAACAATATTTTTTGCCTCATTAATATTTGGAAAAATTTCTACATTTAAAAAAGGCAAGAAATCAATCGATTTTTTTAAACTAATGATATATGACCATTGTTCTGAAATATTCATTGTATCCTCAGGCATTACGATTCTGGTTTTAATTATTTCAGCTTCAGACAAAATTGATAAAAATTTATGTGGATGGATATAGTTAAAAAATCCAACTCTATTATTATAATCATCTATATAGGTAGATATCATAGGATTTCCAGATACAATAATTTTATGAGTTACAATTTGCTGATTAACATCATTATATGGATATAAATGAATTTTATTATTACTTTCAGAAACGTTGTTTGAGTATTTATACGTTGTTAAGTGTTTTAAAAAAAAATTTTTCATATGTTTTTTTGATAAAAATATACTTTATTAATCTCAATGGAAATATCATTTAATTGCAATTGAATTTCTTTAACAAATTTTTTAAGACCTTTTTTATTTATAGAATCAATATTCGAATATTTTAAATCATTTTTCAACTTTCCTGTGAGAAAATCTAATTTATTAGAATCTGGTTTATTAAATTTTTCTAGTCTGATGATGTGTGTATTTAGCTTGTCAACACTAAATTTTATTGATCTTGGAAAAAAATCATTTATTGATATCATTTCAATAATATTATCAATACTAAAAATAGATTTATATGTTTTTATATATAATTGATATCCTCCAATTGAAACAAGTAGATTCTTCCAAAAATAAGATTCCATTAAATCATTATCTGTTTTTTTTAATGATTTTACTTTAACATTTAGAAAATCAATACTTTGTAATATCCTTTCCAAATACTTCCCTAAGTTCATAAAACAATAAGCATTACCTCTTTCTTGTGTAACATCTGCTACACTATAATAAATATGATGATATTGAATTAACTCATTTATAAATTCAATTGGATCTTTTTTTTTAGATGACTTATAGAAATCTTCACTTGAAATATCAAGAAAGTATTTGTTTATTGAAAGCCAAATCTCCCTAGAAACATGTTCTTGAACGCTTCTAGCATTTTCTCTTGCACTAGTAATCATATTAATTAATGTATTACTATTATTCTTGTCAAATATTATAAAATCAATTATTGAAATAGAATCATTAAAATTATTTTGAAAATTTGTTTCTGAACCTATGTAAGAATTGATAATCCCATCCCAAGATGAAGAACCATCAGAATCTAATGATGAATTATAATTGGCTTTTATAAGATTTAATAATCCATAGCTCCTCTCCATATATCTATCCATCCAAAATAAATTATTTGCAACTCTACTTAACATATTAACTATTAATTATCCATGTATCTTTACTTCCTCCACCTTGAGAACTATTAACTATTAATGAACCTTCTTTTAGTGCTGTTCTTGTCAGTCCACCAGGACAGACCTTAATCCCATTTGCTCCATAAATTGCAAAAGGCCTTAAATCAACGCATCTTGGTCTTAGTTTATTATTTATTAAACAGGGCGATGTTGAGAGATTTAGTGTAGGTTGAGCAATGAACATTTCCGGTTCCATATTAATTTTTTTTATATAATTTTTAATTTCTTTTTCACTAGCATCTTTTCCAATTAACATTCCATAACCTCCACTTCCATCAGTCCTTTTAACAACTAATTTTTCAATATTATTTATTACATACTCTTTTTCATCGTTGTTAGAAAGTTTATAAGTTTTAATATTTTCAAGAATTGGCTTTTCATTTAAGTAATATGAAATCATATCAGGCACATATGTATAAACAGCTTTATCATCAGCTACTCCTGAACCAGGAGCATTAACAATTATTACATTTCCTTGTCGATAACAATCCATTATTCCAGCAACTCCCAGAATACTATTCGAGTTAAAGTTTAATGGATCTAAAAACTCATCATCAATTCTTCTGTAAATAATATCGACAACTTTGAGACCACCTGCTGTTTTCATATAAACATGATTATTTTCTACTACTAAATCATTACCTTCAACTAATTCAACACCCATTAACCTTGCTAATGCAGTATGTTCATAATATGCAGAGTTAAACAAACCTGGAGTAAGCAAAACTATAGCAGGCTTCTTTTTATTAGACAAAGATTTTAACTGGTTATAAAGTAAAGTAGGATAATTATTAATTGGTAAAACTTTATTTTTAGGAATAAACTTCGGATATAATCTTCTAGTAATCTCACGATTTTCTAACATATAACTAACCCCTGAGGGAGTCCTTAAATTATCTTCTAGCACAAAAAATTTTCCATCTTCATTTCTTATTAGATCAATACCTGATATATGTGTATAAATATCTTCTGGAACTTTTAATCCCCGCATGATTCTAAGATAATTTGGATTAGCCACGATTAGCTCTGCTGGAATCATGTTGTCTCTAAGGAAAAACTGTTCGTGATAAACATCTTTAATAAAAAGATTTAAAGCTTTTAGCCTTTGTTTTAAACCTTTTTCGATTAATTTCCATTCATCATTTTCAATAATTCTTGGAATGATATCAAATGGAAAAATTTTTTCAACTCCTTGATCATCACTATATACAGTAAAAGTGACACCTTGGTTCATAAAAAAATCCTTTGAAAACTCATTCATATTATTTAAATCCTCGATTGTAAGTTTTTTTAAAAGCTTTGAAAACCTTTGATATACTTTTCTAATACTACCCTTTTTACTATACATTTCATCAAACATGTGAGGGTACTGATTATAAATATGATTTAATGCTGAGTAACTCATTATATACTAATAAGTTATAAAATCAATAAGGGATCACGATTTATTTAAATCGATTTAAATACAAAATTATGAAGTTGATAAAATATGGGTATAAAAAATTAAATTTTAATTTTTTTTATTATAAAAAATTATCAATCTAAAAGTGATAAATTGGAAAATAACAAATGAATTTTCTATCCACCTCTACCAACTTTTCTAACTCCAGCTGACTTAGATTTATTATTCTTGTTATTAAACTTTTGCTTACCGCCCTTTTTTCTGCCTGGCTGTTTTTCTGTTCTGTTTCCAAAAAATTTACTTGACATACTATTGTAATTTATATGTCAAATGTAATAAAAACTGATTAAACCCTATACTCATTTAGACATTCAGGAGCAATAGAAATCTTTAAACGTACAGGCTTAAAAAATACATTGTTTTAATGTTAAATATTCATCCTCCAAACTCTAACATAATCAATTTTAAAAGTACTTGGTAAGTCTTCAATATTTGGGAGGCCATCCCATGTTTGCATAATTTCTGCATCAAATATTATATGTAATGGTCTTTTAAAAAAATCATTTTTTCTTCTAAAAACTTCCTTGCCATCAAGAAACCAAACTAACTCATTTTCTGTCCAAAGTAATCCATAAATATGAAAATCCTCATAAAAATCAAATGGGACTTCAAGTCTTGTGTATCTATTTTCTAGCTTATATTTTTTTTTATTAACTAGGGATTCAACATAAGGAGTTTGGTAACGGTGTACCGCGGCATAATAAGCTCTTTTATTTTCTTTTTTATTTGCTTTCCCAAATACTTCAAAAATATCAATCTCTTCAGAATATTCTCCTTCTCTATATTTTATAGATTCTTCTAATGGATCGTATAGCCAAAACGCATTACAAACAGCTGCTTTCATAGATTTTGCTCTTGCTTCGTAATAACCATAATAACTTCTTTTCTTGCTTTTTATAATTGCAGTACTAAACTTATCATATCCTCTAGATTTATCCTGAACACTTACTTTTTTAGAGTCTAAACTTTTAGCAGTTAATCTTAATAGCCCTTTTTTTACTTTCACATTTGAGCGTGAAAAATGTGAAGGCTTTCTACCATGCCATGCAGGATTAAAATCCCACCACTTAGCTTCATCTAATTTAGATTTATTGAATTCATCACTAAATAATTTATCTAAAACCCAGGAACCACTAATTGGAGCATTGGGCTGATAATTATCTTGTGATAAAACTATTGTGGGAATAAAAAACAATAGTAGAATTAGTTTTTTCATACTTAAATATAATAATTATCTAAGCCTTACAAATCTATTTTCTTTGTAGAAGTTGCTGAAATTGGTTTTCTAATATTTTCTCTAGAAAGCTGGGTGGAGATTAATTTATATATTTATGAAATGCGAATATTGAAGTGGTTTTTATTTTCTATCTTTTTTATTGTAACCATATTTTGTTTTTATGTTGTATATGAATTTTACACCAATCTTAGCTTTATAGATTATCCTTATTTAATAGGAGGATTTATTTTTTTAATACTTGCTTTTGTGTCTTTTAGATTCAAGATAAAATAATCAATATTTTAATTTAAAAATCTTTTAATTTTATGAAAAAAATATTTCTTTTATTATGTTTTTTAGGGATTGCATTCCCATACTATTATCTAATAAAATATCTTGAGGATAAAAACTGGGTTTGGTCGTTGAGCGATTTTTTTGCAGAGGCTAATTCTAACTATGCCTCCTCAATGTTATCAGCTGATCTAGGCGTTGCTGCTTTGTCTTTTTTTATTTTTATAATATATAGTTTTTATAAAAAACCAATTAAAATTTTAAAATATATGGCATGTCTTTTCCTAGTAGGATTTTCTTTAGCATTGCCTTTTTATTTTTATGACAATTTTGATGATCTAAAAAGCAGACTAAACAATATATAAAAGCACCATTAGATAGTGGCTGATACTTCCTAGAATAACAAAAATATGCCATATAGTATGAGAATATTTTATTTTTTCTGAGCTATAAAAAAATACTCCTAGTGAATAAAATAGTCCACCACAGATGAGCAAAGTTTTAGCATTTGAGTTTATTAAACCAAACAAAGTTTCTACATCAATTAATATTAACCATCCAAGAAAAAGATATAATAGTAAAGATGATCTATTGAACCTATTCTTACTAAAAATTTTAAAGATTGTTCCAAAAATTGATAGGGCCAAAACTCCAATAAAAATTGGTATACCTGAGTATTCATATAGGGTTATAAAACATACAGGGGCATATGAACCAGCAATTAAATAATAAATACTTATGTGATCAAGAACTCTAAGTTTTTCTTTGAGCTTTTTTTCTTCTATGTAGTGATATAAGGTTGAAGAGCAGTAAACAAATAATAAACCAAAAGAAAAAAATAATATACTAATTAGAGCAAAAGGTGTAAGAAAATTATTGAAGAGTATTAAGATTGGAATCCCAATAAAACTTAAGATAATTCCAATAAAGTGAGTTGACCAGTTCCAAAATTCTTCATTTCTTGTTTGCTTCATGAGTTTTATTAAAACAAATAGTCTTTTGGTAATAATTTAAAATATTAAAACTATTTATTGTTTAACTCTGGGTCGTTTTCAAGTTCTTTATCTTGGATTTTATTCTGCCTATAAATTACAGTTAGAAATGCAATTAAATAAATGACAAAAATTATAAATCCGACAATAAAAATTATAAGATCCATAGTTAACTTAGTTTTGATTTCTTTGTCTGATTGATATAGAAAGAGCAAGAATTGAAGGAACCCAAATTCCCACAAAAATTCCTGCTAGCTTATCCCCAGAAAACCATAAGTAAACTGAAAACAAAAAGGATAAAAAAGCTAGAATAATAGGATAATATTTAAGGAAAAAATTTGTCATAATTTATTGTTTTATTTTTTTTATTATTGTTTTTGTAAGGGCTATTACTATTAATAATATCCATATATAAACAATTATGTCGCTTTTATAACCAACTAACATACTTAAAAAAATTTAACTTTTAAATAAGTACGTCCAATTATAAGCGCAGCAGTAATTATTATTATATTTTTTATAATATACTGTCCTTCAAGAGTAGGTAAAAAAGGATTTGAATCTTGAAAAGTAATTTCTGGTAAAATGACCAGAGGCAAAAAAGTTCCACTCATCTGAATTAATAACAGTATCATTGCTACTAGTGTAGTTTTTTTAAATAGAAAAAACACACCAATGAAAACCTCCCAGAAACCAATAACGTATGTCCACATTTCAGCACTTAAAAATGGCATCCAGAAAACAGTGTCCTGTACTAATTCTTGAGCAGGAGATAAATCAACAATTTTTAAAAAACCAAACCAGAAAAAAATAATAAATATTGGAATTCTGACTAAATAGTCATTAGTATTAAATTTATACATCGGTTTTATCATGATAAAATAAATTTATGATTGAGCTGAAAGAATATCTTTTTGATCAACAATCGATGGACCTAAGTCTTTTAAAATATCTTTTTTTACTGTTTTGAGATATTTTTCTCTTTTTAAATCTGACACAAAAGGAACTGACCAAAACTGTCTTGTTTTGGTAAATAATGATACTTTCCAACCAAATACAAATGAATATACACCCATTACTAGCCTAAGTTTAACCGAATTCACATATAATGTTAAAACTGGCAGGGCTGGTGATCCATGTGTAACGTAAGTTCTCAGTTTTTTATTTTTTAAAAAAGGTACTGGATAAGCATAAGTTTTTGTTATGTTAACAAACTTGTAAGCAAAGCCAGGCGTGAAAACTTCATCAAAAAATATTTCCATTCTTGGAGTTAGTCTAAACCACCATACTGGAGAGATTATGTAAATTCTATCAGTCCAAGTTACAAGGTCCTGATATTTTTTGATAAGTTTATTTCGAGGTCTTGTAAATTTATCTCTATATAAATCAATTATTTCTAAATCTTCTTTCCTTTTTTCAATTTCAAATTTAACTGTTTTAAAAATTCCATTATAACAAAAGGAATTTACATCTGGGTGCCCAATAACAATGAGATTTTTCATACAAAATCTGTTATGACATGAACTACACAAAACATGTGCCATAACAAATTGATTAACAATTTAGTAATACAAAATAAATAGCTTGTAAACAATTAATAGGACTTAATAAATTCTAGTTTACTTGTGAAAGCCAACCAATCTTTATTAAATTTTCTGTAAAGTTTTTGAAGAAGCATTTGGTGACCAATATTTTTTACCCAGTCAATCATTTCTTTGTCTTTACAATAAAATTGAACTGAAAAAGTAGTTCCCTTTACATTATCAACACCCTCTTCAAAAGTTACTTTCAACAAATCAACCTGGTGGACATTTTTTCCTAGTTCTGGAAGAATAACTCTATCCATATGTTCTATCCACTCTTTCTCAATTTCTTCTTCTACAATGAAAGTTATATTGTAAATATTCATACTTTAAAAATACAAATTGCATATTAAATTTAAATTTAATACATTCTTCATATGAAAAAAGTTAATTATCATAAAGGCTGGCTTACAGCAATTCTAAGTATTATCCCATTTTTTATTTTTGCTCTTATATTTCAAGCCATCGGAATAGGAGTTTCTTCAGCTTTAGGACATGCGGGAATAATCGAATTTAATTTTGACACATACTTACAGACTGAAGATGCAATGCGTGATTATTTAGCAGCAGATACTATTATTCAATATTTTGATTTAATTGGTATATTTCTTTTGCTTTGGATTTTAATGAAGTTTGTTGATAAGGAACAATTTATAAACTTAGGATTTAGTATCAAGGGAAAAGCGAATGATATCATTTTAGGAATGACATTAGGTCTTTTGTTAATGGCAGTTGGATATTCAATATTGATATTTTTGGGGGAAATTAAATTTGTATCATTTAACTATGATTTAAAAAGTATAGTACTACTTTTTCTTTTGTTTATAGCCGTATCCTTAGTTGAAGAGACTTATGTGAGGGGTTATGTTTTGAAGAATCTTTTGAAATCATTTAATCCAGTTGTTTCTTTAATTATTTCTTCTGCAATTTTTTCACTTCTACATTTTTTTAATCCCAATGTAAATTATATTGCTCTGACTGAGCTTTTCATAGCGGGAATTCTATTAGGCGTTTCATATGTCTACACAAAAAACTTATGGTTTCCTATTGCACTACATTTGAGTTGGAATTTTTTTCAAGTTATGTTTGGTTTTAACGTAAGTGGCATGGATACTTATTCGCTTATTGAGTTTGAAATATTACAAAACAATAATATTAATGGAGGGGATTTTGGTTTTGAAGGATCCTATTTATCAATTTTATTTTCATTAATTATTATATATTTTTTATGGAAATATTATAAAAAATTTGCTGAATAGAACATCATATTAATTACTATCTTGCGGCTGTGCTTCAACTATTTAAATTAGAATTAAAATCTTTTTTTAGATCATCTGCTTTGGGAGGAAAACTAGCCACTAAAATCTTTATGTGGCTTAGTTACATATATATTTTGTTTATGACAGTAGGCCTAGCATTTCTTCATGGTATAGGCGGAGCAGCGTTTGTAAAACAAGAAGTTGATGTAGAAAATCCATTTTTACTATTAAATTCAAATATGCTTTTTTACATTTTTGCATTTTGGATATTTGGAAGATATATTATTCAAGCCACCCCAACAATTAATATGAAACCTTTACTCTTACTGAGAATAAAAAGAGACAAAATCATTAGTTTTTCACTGAATAAAACTATTTTTTCCTTTTTCAATTTAATATCAATTTTATACCTAATCATTTTTTCATTTACAATTTATTCACCAGAAAAATTTGATTTAACTCAGCTTATACTTTGGAATTTATCCATGTATTTTATTTTATACATAACTAATTTTCTTAATATTTATTTAAATAAAAAAGATTCGATTGCTATTAGCTTAGGGGCTATTTTGGCAATTATTTATGGTTTAGATTTTTTTCAAATATTTAGTTTTAATCCTATTTCTGGGTGGATATTTTATATGTTTTATGATTATAAAATATTAGTAATTGTCCCTCTAATAATTTTAGCCTTTACATATTACAGGGTAATTCAATTCTTTAAAAACAATTTTTTCTTAGACACTGGTCTTAGAAAAAAAGTCGTGGAAGCAAAGCAAGATAACTTGGATGTTCTAAATCGATTCGGAGATATGTCTATGTTTTTAAGAAATGATTTTAGACTTATTAAAAGATCAAAAAGAGCCAAAACAACTGCTTTCATGTCAATGTTATTTATTTTTTATGGCCTTATATTTTTAGGCATTCAAGACCTACTTGGAAATACCATTCTAATTTTTGCATATTTATTTTCAACCGGTGGATTTATTTTTAGTTTTTGTGCTTTGGTTCCAAGTTGGGATAGTCAGCATTATTCATTCATGATGTGTCAAAATATTAAATATGTAGATTACATAAAATCTAAATGGTACTTAGGTAGTTTTGGTGTAATTATAGTTACTATTATTGCGCTACCAATATATGGTTTCTTTGGTTCAGAGCATCTTATTGCAGTCATAGCGTGTGGATTATTTAATCTTGGGGTTAATTCTTACTTAACGTTATGGGCTGGAGCATTTACAAAATATAAAATTGATTTAAATTCATTTAAAAATTCTATGGGCGATGCCAAGGCTTTTAATTCCAAAACATTGCTTTTAATCCTCCCTCAAATGGTGTTGCCAGTATTAGTGTATGCGTTTGTATCATCATTTTTTGGTCATATAATAGGATGTATTTCAGTTGGATCAATAGGTATTTTAGGTATTCTTTTTAAAGACATAGTATTAAACATCATTATAAAAACTTATAAAATTGAAAAGTACTCAACCCTTTCTGCATATAAGGAAACAAATTAATTATGATAAATATTAAAAACATTACAAAAACATACAATAAGGCAACGGTCTTAAAAATAGATTCTTTAGAAATTAATTCAGGCCAAACGTTTGGACTTGTTGGAAACAATGGGGCTGGTAAAACAACACTATTTAGCGCATTACTAGATCTTATCAAACCAACAACTGGTGAAGTTTTAAACAACGGAATAAATGTAAGAACTAGTGAAGACTGGAAAAGTTTTACTTCTGCATTTCTTGATGAATCATTTCTAATTAGTTATCTAATGCCGGAGGAGTATTTTTATTTTGTCGGTGACTTAAGAAACTTTTCAAAAAATCAGGTAGACGAATTTTTAAGTCAGTTTGAGGATTTATTCAATGGAGAAATTTTGGGTGGAAAAAAATTTATTAGAGACTTATCTAAGGGTAATCAAAAAAAGGTTGGTATTGTTGCTGCGTTAATTGGTAACCCAAAAGTTATAGTACTTGACGAACCATTT
>CABXUS010000012.1 GCA_902515405.1 uncultured Bacteroidota bacterium
AGGATTTAGTTAAAAATTTAAAGAAGGAATTAAAAAAAGTTGATACGGTTTGGCTAGCTAGTGATGAAGATAGAGAGGGTGAAGCAATTGCATGGCATCTTTCTGAAAATTTAAATTTAGATGAATCTAAAACTAAAAGAATAGTTTTTAGAGAAATTAGAGAAAAAGCAGAATTAACTGTACGTAAAAAACTTGAAAGTATAAATTCAATTAAAAAAAAGAATAAAAATCTTAAAGTTGGTGTCTTAGGATGCATGGCAGAAAGATTAAAAGATAAATTTTTAATTGAAGAAAAAATTGTTGATTTAGTTATTGGACCTGATGCATATCGAGATATCCCAAATCTTTTAAAAGAAATTGAATATGGCAATGATGCAGTAAATGTTCTTTTATCAAAAGAAGAAACCTATGCTGATATTAATCCGAGTAGATTTAATACTAATGGTATAAATGCATTTGTGTCCATAACTAGAGGATGTGATAATATGTGTACCTTTTGTATTGTTCCGTTTACTCGTGGAAGAGAAAGAAGTCGTGATCCAAAAACAATTTTAAATGAGATAAATGAGTTAGTAGAAAGTGGATATAGAGAAATTACTTTGTTAGGTCAAAATGTGGATAGTTATTTGTGGTATGGAGGAGGTTTAAAAAAGGATTATGTCAAAGCTTCTAAAATTCAAAAACAAACCTCAATTAATTTTTCTAAATTGTTAGATATAGTTGCTAAAAGTTTTCCAAAAACAAGAATAAGATTTACAACATCTAATCCTCAGGACATGGATAATGATGTTCTTTACACAATGGCTAAGTATACTAATATTTGTAATCACATACATCTACCTGTACAATCCGGAAGTGACCAAATACTTAAAAAAATGAATAGAAAACATACTGTTTTTGATTATTTAAGCCTTGTAAAAAAAATAAAAAAAATACTACCAGACTGCAGTATTTCTCAAGACATGATAACTGGATTTCCTGATGAAAATGAAGATGATCACTCTGCTACTCTAAATTTAATGAATAATGTTAAATATGACTTTGGCTTTATGTTTAAATATTCTGAAAGACCAGGCACACTTGCTGCAAGGAAATTAAATGATAATGTTCCTGAAGAAGTAAAAAAACAAAGACTTACCGAAATTATTAATCTTCAACTAAAACATAGTTTTGAAAATTTGTCAAAATATGTAGGTAAAAAAGTTGAAGTATTAATTGAAAAAGAATCAAAAAAATCTACAGATTATTGGGCTGGAAGAAATCCTCAGAATATAATTGTTGTATTTCCAAAAGGAAATTATTTAAAAGGTGAGTATGCCTTAGTAAAGATTATTAATCATACTTCAACAACATTAATAGGTGAAGCAATAAAAACTTGAAATTGTGAATGCTGGAATACAAAATATTAAACAAAGATTTGAAATTACAGGGAATTATCCTGGACTAGACAGGGCAATTGAAAAATCTGTAAGAGTTTCTCCAACCGATATAACTGTATTAATTACAGGAGAAAGTGGTGTCGGTAAAGAGTCTTTCCCTAAAATTATTCATCAATTATCTCACAGAAAACATAATAAATTTATCGCTGTTAACTGTGGTGCTATCCCTGAGGGAACAATTGATTCTGAACTTTTTGGACATGAAAAAGGTGCTTTTACTGGAGCTACATCAAATAGATCTGGTTATTTTGAAGTTGCTGATGGAGGAACAATTTTTCTTGATGAGGTAGGTGAACTTCCTCTGACAACTCAGGTTAGACTTTTAAGGGTTCTTGAAAATGGGGAATTTATTAAAGTTGGCTCATCAAATGTTCAAAAAACAAATGTTAGAATTGTAGCTGCTACAAATCTAAATATGGAAAATGCTATTTCTAAAGGAAAGTTTAGAGAGGATTTGTATTATAGACTTAGTACTGTTGAAATTAAAATACCACCTTTACGACATAGAAAAGATGATATTATTTTATTATTTAGAAAGTTTGCTTCAGATTTTGCTAAAAAATATAAAATGCCCACGGTTAGATTAGATCATGATGCACAAATAATTATGCAAAACTATAGATGGAATGGAAATATTCGTCAACTTAAAAACATAACTGAACAATTATCTGTGATAGAGGAGAAAAGGGAAATTTCTGGAGCAATGATTTCATCTTATCTTCCAAATCCAAAAAATAATTTACCTGCACTTATTTCAAAAAGTGAAGAGCAATCGGATTTTTCATCTGAAAGAGAAATCTTATATAAGATTCTGTTTGATATGAAAAAAGATCTTAATGAATTAAAAAAATTAACAAATTATCTTAAAAAAAGTTCATCTTCTAAACCTTCTGAAATTGATAAAATTGAAGATTTTGTTGGTCAAAATTTTAATGATCTTACAAAACCTTCTAAATTAAAATCAAATTTTTCAGAAAAAGAAGTTAATGAACAATTTGAGACGAAAGTTGATAAATATTCTTTTGCTGAAGAAGTTGTTGAGGAGGAAACATTATCGCTACAAGACAAAGAGTTAGAATTAATTATTAAAGCACTTGAAAGAAATAATGGTAAAAGAAAGGCAGCTGCAAAAGAACTTGGTATTTCAGAAAGAACTTTATACAGAAAAATTAAACAATATGATATTGAAATTTAATAAAAATTTTAAATATTTAATTATTTTTATTCTAATGGTTAGATGTGGCAATTATTCATTTACTGGCGCATCAATTCCAGATGGTACTGAATCCTTTCAAGTTAACCTTTTTGATAATAATGCAGGAAATAATGTAGGCTCAATTTTTGAACCTGGTCTTGATACAGATTTTACAGTTGCTCTTCAAAATATTTTAGAAAATCAAACAAATCTTCAAATGGTACAAAGCAATGGTGATTTATTATACGAAGGTGAAATTGTTGAATATAGAGTTAGTCCAATGACAGCTACTGCAGATTTAAATGCTGCTCAAAATAGATTGTCAATTAGTATAAGTGTTAATTTTAAAAATTTTAAAAAAGAAGATGATAGTTTTGAAAGAAGATTTTCATTTTATTTTGACTTTCCAGCTGAACAACAATTAATTTCAATTAAAAGTGAAGCGCATGAAATTATTTTTGAAAGGATTACACAAGACATATTTAACGCATCTCTAGCAAAATGGTAGAAAATAGTAAAAAGTATATAATAGATTTACTTTGTAATAACGAAGATTTAAAAAAAAATGATATGAAACTTTTAAAAAAAGTTTCTAAAAAATTTCCCTTTTTTTTACCATTAAAAATTCTAAAATTAGTTTTAGCTAAAAAATATCAAACATTTGATTATGATAAAATTCTTAAATCTTCATCTATTAATATAACTGACAGAATTCATTTATATAATTTATTAAATAATGATTTACTAAACAATTATGAAAAACAATCTCTCCTGGAAGAGCTAGAGAAAATAAATTATGAAAAAGAGGTTTCGTTTTTAGATTGGATTTCACATTCTAAGGCAACTCCTAATGGCTTGACAAAAAAACCTAAAAATTTATTATTAAATAAGTTTGGTATCGATAACTTAAGAGCTAAAGAACATGACAATTTTAAAAAAATTAAAAAACAGGATTTCATGACTGAAACTTTGGCTAAAGTATATGTAAATCAAGGAAAATATGTAGATGCTTTAAAAGCTTATAAAATTTTAAGTTTGAAATATCCAGAAAAAATCAGTTTATTTGCAGACCAAATTAAGATTATAAAAAAACAAATAAAAAACAAATAATGTACAACATAATACTTTTTTTGATAATATTTCTGTCATTTTTACTTGTCTTAGTAATCATGGTTCAAAATCCGAAAGGTGGAGGGTTAGCTTCTACATTTGGTGGAGATTCTCAGCAAATAGGTGGAGTTAAAAAAACAACTGATTTTTTAGATAGAAGTACCTGGATATTAGCTTCACTTTTATTCTTACTAATCTTATTTTCAAACATAACACTCGTTACTGGAAATGTATCTTCTGATTCTGAACTATTAAATAACTCTGACGAAATATTTATTGAGGAAATACTTGAAGATGATAATAGCTCAATTAATAATGATTTAAAACTAAATGACTAATATGTCATCATGACAGAATTAATGCTTAAAAAGTATCATTTTGACATCATTTAATATTTGGCATGATTGATGAAAAAAAGTTAATAAAAAATAAATTATGAGTAAATTAAATATAAAACCATTAGCTGATAGAGTTCTCATTAAACCTCTTGAAGCAGAAACTAAAACAGCGTCTGGAATTATAATACCAGATACAGCAAAAGAAAAACCACAAAAAGGAATTGTTGTAGCTGTTGGTTCAGGAACAAAAGAAAACCCTATTACTGTTAAAGTAAATGAAACTGTTTTATATGGGAAATATTCAGGTACTGAACTTAAATATGAAGGTAATGATTATTTAATAATGAGGGAAAGCGATATACTCGCAATTGTTTAATAAAAAATATAATATAATGGCAAAAAAAATACAATTTGATACAGAAGCAAGAGAAGGATTAAAAAAAGGTGTTGATGCACTTGCAAATGCTGTTAAAGTTACATTAGGTCCTAAAGGAAGAAATGTAATTATCGGTAAATCTTTTGGAGGACCTCAAGTAACCAAAGATGGAGTTACAGTTGCTAAAGAAATAGAATTGGAAGATGCATTAGAAAATATGGGTGCTCAAATGGTAAAAGAGGTTGCATCAAAAACTAATGATTTAGCTGGTGATGGTACCACAACTGCAACTATTTTAGCTCAATCCATTGTTAATGAAGGTTTAAAAAATGTTACTGCTGGGGCCAATCCAATGGATTTAAAAAGAGGTGTAGATAAGGCAGTTAATGCAATTGTTGATGAATTAAACAATTCAGCTAAAACTGTTGGAACTTCGTCAGAAAAAATACAACAAATTGCATCAATTTCTGCAAATAACGACACTGCAATTGGGGATTTAATAACTCAAGCTTTTGAAAAAGTAGGTAAAGAAGGTGTAATAACTGTTGAAGAAGCAAAAGGCACCGATACTTACGTTGACGTTGTAGAAGGAATGCAATTTGATAGAGGATATTTATCTCCATATTTTGTTACAAATTCAGAAAAAATGGAGTCAGATTTAGAATCTCCATACATTCTTTTATATGATAAAAAAATCTCTGCTATGAAAGACCTACTCCCTGTCTTAGAACCCGTTGCTCAATCTGGTAAACCTTTAATTGTTATTGCCGAGGACGTTGATGGTGAGGCTTTAGCAACTTTAGTTGTTAATAAGTTAAGGGGCGCATTAAAGATTGCAGCAGTAAAAGCTCCAGGTTTTGGAGATCGTAGAAAAGCTATGTTAGAAGATATTGCAATTTTGACTGGTGGAACTGTGATTTCTGAAGAAAGAGGCTTTAATATTGAGAATACAACAATTGATATGTTGGGATCAGCTGAAAGAGTAACAATTGATAAGGATAATACAACTATTGTTAATGGTTCTGGTGATAAAAAAGAAATTCAAGCTAGAGTTGGACAAATTAAGTCACAAATAGAAACAACAACATCTGATTATGATAAAGAAAAACTTCAAGAAAGACTTGCTAAGTTAGCTGGTGGTGTTGCTGTATTATATGTTGGTGCAGCCTCAGAAGTTGAAATGAAAGAGAAAAAAGATAGAGTTGATGATGCACTTCATGCAACAAGAGCTGCTGTTGAAGAAGGAATTGTTGCTGGTGGTGGTGTTGCTTTAATAAGAGCTAGAAATAAACTTGAAAAAATAATATCATTAAATGATGACGAATTAACAGGTATTCAAATTATTTCTAGAGCTTTGGAGGCCCCTCTAAGAACAATTGTAGAAAACGCAGGTGGTGAAGGATCTGTTGTTGTAGCAAAAATTTTAGATGGTAATGGAGGATTTGGTTATGATGCTAAATCTGAAAAATATGTTGACTTATTTAAATCAGGTATTATTGATCCAAAAAAAGTTACAAGAGTCGCTTTAGAAAATGCTGCATCTGTTGCTGGAATGATTTTAACAACAGAGTGTGCCTTAGTAGATATTAAGGAGGATACTCCTGCTGCTCCGCCAATGGGTGGTGGTGGAATGCCAGGCATGATGTAAGAATCAATTTTATTAATTAAAAAAAGCTGCTTAATTGCAGCTTTTTTTTTATAAAATGTTACTTTTATATACTTGCTTTAAAAAGTAAAAATGAATAAAAAATCTGCCTTGATTTCCGTCTTTAATAAAGATAGAATTGATGAAATAGCTAAAAAACTTTCAGAATTAAAAATTGATATTATTTCTACCGGAGGTACTGAAAAATATTTAAATAAACTTGGTTTTAAAACTCAAAGGGTTGAAGACTTAACTAATTATCCATCAATTTTTGGTGGAAGAGTTAAAACATTACATCCAAAAGTTTTTGGTGGGATATTAAATAGAAGAAGATCAAAAGATGATAATCGTGATAAAATACAATATCAAATTCCAAATATTGATATTGTCATTGTTGATTTATACCCATTCGAAGAAACTGTTATTAATGCTAAATCACATCAAGAAATAATTGAAAAGATTGATATTGGTGGTATTTCTTTGATACGTGCTGCAGCAAAAAACTACTATGATGTAGTTTGTGTTTCATCTATCGAACAATATGATGATTTCATTAAGGATTTAAATAAAAATGATGGAAATTTTTCATCAGAAAGACAGAAAGAATATGCAATAAAAGCTTTCAAAATTTCATCAAATTATGATAAATTAATTAATGAATATTTATTAAATGGAAACTTAACAACAACAAAAACTTTAAGGTATGGTGAAAATCCACATCAGAAAGGATATTTTCAAGGAAATCTCGATAATGTTTTTGAAAAATTGAATGGTAAAGAGCTTTCTTATAATAATCTACTGGATATCGATTCAGCAGTTAATATAATTTCTGAATTTTGGAATGAAAATCCAACATTTACTATTCTCAAACATAATAACGCATGTGGACTAGCAACTAGAAATAATATTCATGATGCTTATGAAGCTGCACTTGAAGGTGACCCAATTTCTGCTTTTGGAGGAGTTTTAATTTCAAATCAAAAAATAGATTTAAAAGCTTCCGAAAAAATAAACAACTTATTTTTTGAAGTCATTCTGGCTCCTAATTTTGATTCTGCAGCAATAGAGTTACTAAAATCCAAAAAAAATAGAATTATTTTAAAACTTAAAAACTTAAATTTTAAAAAAAATTCATCAAGAACATGTTTAAATGGAAATTTATTTCAAGAAAAAGATTTTATAACTGATTCATCTGAAAGTTTAAGTTTTGTAACAAAATTAAAACCTAAAAACTATGAAATAGAAGATTTATTATTTGCATCAAAAATATCTAAACACACCAAGTCTAATACAATCGTATTGGCAAAAAATAATCAATTAATTTCCTCAGGTACTGGTCAAACATCCAGAGTGGATGCATTAAATCAAGCAATTGAAAAGGCAAATAAATTTAATTTTGACCTTAATGGTGCAGTTATGGCAAGTGATGCTTTTTTCCCATTTCCCGATTGCGTTGAGATTGCATATAACAATGGTATTAAATCAATCATACAACCAGGAGGATCAATAAAAGATAAATTATCTATAGATTTTTGTGATGATAATTCTATATCTATGGTTATGACGGGGAATAGGCACTTTAAACATTAATTTATTAACTTTAGTATTCGATATATTATATTATGAGTTTTTTCGATTTTTGGACTGAATCAATTGCGATAGACCTAGGAACTGCAAACACACTTATCATTCACAATGATAAAGTTGTTGTCGATAGTCCATCAATTGTTGCAATAGATCAAAAGTCAGGAAAAATTATTGCAGTTGGAAAAGAAGCTAAACTAATGCATGGTAAAACTCATGAAAATATTAAAACTATTAGACCCTTAAAAGATGGTGTTATTGCTGACTTCAATGCATCCGAGCAAATGATTGGTCAATTGATTAAGAGTATTCCAAACCTAAATAAAAAATTCTATTCTCCTTCCCTAAAAATGGTTATATGCATCCCCTCAGGAATTACAGAAGTAGAAATGAGAGCAGTTAGAGAATCTGCTGAAAGAGTTAATGGTAAGGAAGTATATCTAATTCATGAACCAATGGCTGCAGCAATTGGGATTGGTGTAGATATAAATCAACCAAAAGGGAATATGATAATTGATATTGGTGGTGGAACAACTGAAATTGCTGTTATTGCTTTAGCTGGAATTGTTTGTGATAAATCGGTTAAAATTGCAGGGGATGTTTTCACTGAAGATATTGTCTTTTATATGAGAACTGCACATAATTTATCAATCGGTGATAGAACTGCTGAAAATATAAAAATTAATATTGGGTCTGCACTAGACGAATTAGAAAACCCACCAGAAAATCTTCTTGTGCAAGGTCGTGATCTTTTATCAGGGAAACCTAAAGAAATTTCAATAGGATACAGGGAAATTTCCAAAGCATTGGATAAATCAATTATTAGGATTGAAGAATCTGTAATGGAAACATTATCACAAACACCCCCTGAATTGGCTGCTGATATTTATAATACAGGTATATATCTCGCTGGAGGAGGATCTATGTTAAGAGGCTTAGATAAAAGAATTTCAAAAAAAACTGATTTACCAGTTTTTATTGCTGAGGATCCACTAAGAGCTGTTGTAAGAGGAACTGGAATAACATTAAAGAATATTGCACGTTATAAAAACGTATTAGTGAAATAATTTTAATGCGAAAAATAATTGATTTTTTAATTAAGAATGTACACAAATTAACGTTTTCATTTTTACTTTTATTTTCTTTTTTTCAAGTTATTAATAAAAACTACTATCAAAACTCAAAATTTAATTTTTTTTCTAATTCAACAATTAATTCCATCAAAGAAAGTGCCCAAATTTTTTCTGAATATTTTGATCTTAAAAAAACTAATGAAAAATTAATTATTGAAAATAATTTTTTAAAAAATTTAAAATCAATTTCAGCAGATGATGAAGTTTCATTTAAAAATATAGACACTAATTTTTTTTTTAAAGCTGGTAAAATCATTTCAAATAGTATAAAATTTTCTAAAAATTTTATAACGATAAATAAAGGATTAGTTGATAAAGTAAGTATTGATGATGGAGTAATTTCAGACAATGGCTTGATTGGTATAGTAAATAATACTTCAAGTAATTTTTCAACACTAATCTCAATCCTAAATACAGATTTAAATATTAATGCTAAAATTAAAAATAGTAATCATTTTGGTTCGTTAAACTGGTCTGGTGAAAGCAATGAGTATATTAATCTTTATGATATTCCCAAAAATGCTAATATTAAAATCGGTGACACAATTTTAAGTGGTGGAATGTCAGCAGTTTTTCCAGAGGATATTCCAATTGGAAAAATAGAAAATTTCAATTTACCAAATGCAACTAACTATTATGAAATAAAAGTTAAACTTTTTGAGGATATAGGGTCAATAAAAAATATCTATATCGTTAAAAATAATTTCAAAGAAGAAATAAATAATTTAGAAAAACTTAATGAGGAATATTAATCAAATAGTTTTTTTAAGATTTATATTTATATTAGCTAGCCAAATATTAGTTTTTAATAATATTTATATCCTAGGTGTAACTCCAAACATATACTTGATTTTTTTATTAATTTTTCCCATAAATTATAACAAATCTTTTTTTTATTTATATATTTTCTTTGCAGGTTTATTATTAGATTTTTTTTCAAACTCTTATGGTATTATAACTTTCTCAATCTTGATTTCTTCATTGCTTAGACCCTATTTTCTGTCATTTTCCTTTGGGAAATTTGATATTGGAAAAGTCCGAAAAACAACAGACTACATTAAAGACACAAGTTTATATCAAAAAATAACATATTTATTTTTAATGTATTTTTCTCATCAGTTCATTTTATACTTAATTGAAGTATTTTCTTTTGAAAGATTTTATTGGATAATTGAAAAAACTATTTTAAGTACAATAATTTCGATAATTTTATCTTACATTTTATTACTTATTTTTTTTAAAAAAAATGCGAGATAAATTTCTTCAAATAATAATAATATTTATATCATCAGTTCTTGTAATTAAGTTATTTTCACTACAAGTAATAAATAAAAAAAAATCTAATATTGACAATAAAGCTTCAATTCAAAAAATATATAATTTTCCAGAAAGAGGGTATATATATGACAGAAATGATAATTTAATAGTTTCTAACGAACCTTATTATGATATTTTAATTGTTCCAAACGATGTCAAACTTTCAGATAGTTTAAATATTGCCAAAGACCTTAATATTTCAGTAGAAGATTTTAATTATAAATACTCAAAAGCCTTAAATTTTTCAACATTAAAATCTTCAATTTTTATTTCTAGCATAACAAAAGAAGAATATGCTAAAATTCAAGAAAAGATGTTTAGACTAAGTGGGTTTTTTGTACAAAAAAATTCCAAAAGAAAATATAATTATTCAACTGCTTCAAACCTACTTGGTTATATAAGTGAAGTAAATGACTACGAAATCAAAACTAATAAATATTATAAGTCAGGTGAAATGATTGGAAGACAAGGCTTAGAAAAAACTTATGAATTGATTTTGAGAGGTAAAAAAGGTGTTAACTATTTTCAAAAAGACAAGTTTAATAGAATAATAGGAAAATATAATGATGGTATCTATGATACTTTACCTCAAGTGTCAAAAAAATTAAAATTAACAATTGATATTGATTTACAAACTTATGGTGATTCGTTAATGCAAAATAAATATGGTAGTATAATAGCTATAGAACCGAAATCTGGTGAAATATTAGCACTAGTTAATTCACCTGGATATGATCCAAACTTGCTAGTAGGAAGAGATAGATCGAATATTTATAAAATTTTAAATAATGATTCAATTGGTAAGCCATTGTTTGAAAGAGGTTTGCAAGGTCAATATCCACCTGGGTCAACTTTCAAAATTATAAATGCATTAATTGGGTTACAAGAAAATGTTATCCAGGAAAAAACATTATTTAAATGTAATGGCGGTCATTTTTATGCAAAGAACGCTTTTATGAAATGTCATACAAATGGAGAAACATACAGCGATTTAAATAAAGCAATTTATACCTCCTGCAATACTTATTTTGCAAAAACATATAATGAAATAATTGAAAATTATGAAAGTCCATCAGTTGGACTAGATAAATGGAAAACATATGTAAATTCATTTGGTTTTGGAAATTATTTAGGTTATGATCATCCAACAGGGAAACCTGGTTTTATTCCACAATCCGAATATTATAATAGATGGTATAACAATTCATGGAGGGCTGCTACTACAATTTCAAATTCAATAGGACAAGGAGAAATATTAGCTACACCAATTCAGTTAGCTAATTTTTCTGCTATTATAGCAAATAGAGGTTGGTATATTAAACCTCACTTTGTCAAAGAAATTGAAAATGACTCAATTGATAACAAATATTTAATACAAAATAAGACTTTAATTAATTCTGAACACTTTAAACCAGTAATTGAAGGTATGGTAAACGTAATTGAAAAAGGGACTGCATCAAATTCATTAGTAACTAATATTAAAATTGCTGGTAAAACAGGAACTGCAGAGAACTTTATTAAAGTCAATGGTGAAAAAAAACAACTTACTGATCATTCAATTTTTATAGGTTTTGCTCCTGTAGAGGACCCAAAAATAGCAATATGTGTTTTTATAGAAAACGGTTATTGGGGGTCTAGATGGGCAGCACCAATTTCTAGTTTAATGATAGAAAAATATTTAAATAAAAAAGTAAGTAGGGAATGGCTTGAAAAATATATATCCAATGGAAATCTTCTTGATGAATATTTAAAACCCTACGTAAGTAATAATTTTAGTATTAATGAGTAGAATAAAAAACTTTGATATTATTTCTTGTATTATGGTTTTTTCTCTAATGAGTATAGGATTAATTAATATTTACTCCGTAACATATTTTGAAGGTATTGACGCCTTCTCATTAAACAACTTTTTTGGCAAACAACTCTTTTTCTGTATTATATGTATTTTAGTTTTCTTTGTTTCAATTATTCCAAACATTAAAATATATTTTAAATATGCGAGTTTAGTGTATATTTTAATGATATTCTTATTGGTTCTTGTTTTATTTTTTGGTAATGAAATAAATGGATCTAAGTCATGGTTTTCTATTGCTGGATTTAGTTTCCAACCCTCAGAATTTATGAAACCTATCACTGCTCTCTCTCTTGCAAAATTCCTAAGTAATGTCCACTCTGATATTAAAAAAAGAAGTATACAGTTTTATAGCTTTTTAATTATTTCTGTACCATTATTATTAATTATTATTCAACCAGATCCAGGAACATCACTTATTTTTTTAAGTTTTTATTTGGTTTTATATATTGTTGGATTACCATCAATTTATATGAACATTTTTGTAGCACTAATAAGTATTTTTTTACTGACCATTTTATTTGGAAGAGATAATATTCTCATTATATTTTGTTCAATTTTTTTTTTAATAATTGTAGTAGGATTATACAAAGGGCTTTCGAAAAGTCGTTTTATTTATTATGCAATTAGCTCAATCATTTTTATTTTATGTGTGGACTTCATATTCAATAAGGTATTTGAACAAAGACATCGTGATAGATTTAATATTGTTCTTGGATTAGAAAAAGACAATAGAGGAATAGGGTATAATACAAATCAATCACAGTTAGCCTTTAAGTCTGGTGGAATACTTGGTGAAGGTTTTTTAAAGGGATCTCAGACAAAGGGAGATTTTATACCTGAACAACACAGTGATTATATTTTTGCCACGATTGGTGAAGAATGGGGATTTATTGGTTCGGTTTTGACAATTTTAATTTTTAGTCTATTGCTTCTAAGAATAATTCAAAGAACATCAACACAAAGAAATCTATTTTATAAAATATATTCATATTGTGTCGTTACATTACTATTTTTTCATTTTTCAATAAATATTTCAATGGTAATTGGAATATTCCCAAGTGTTGGGATTCCACTTCCATTTATTAGTTATGGAGGTTCAAGTATGCTAGCCTTTACGATACTATTTGCAGGATATATAAAAATAGACTCCAATAAAAAAGAAAGATGGTAATTAGAAATTTCTATTGGAATAATAATTTGAAAGAAATAAAAAACTTGAGACTAATAAAACCAAAAATAACGCAGGAATTAGGGCTAGATATGCATTTCCGAGAACTATATACTGATAGTTTTCCTTAATCATGTATCCCCAACTGGGAATAGGTGGTTGAGTACCAATACCTAAAAAACTTAAACCACTTTCAAGTAAAATACTAGCAGCAAAATTGGCTGCAGCTATTATAAGTATAGGACCTTTGATATTAGGTAAAATTTGGCTTATAATTATTTTAAAATTATTAAAACCTAAAATTTTTGAAGCCAAAACATAGTCTTTCTCTTTTTCAGAAATAATTTTACCCCTAACTAAACGGGCTACATCAACCCATACAGAAAAACCAATGGCAACATATACTTGCCAAAAACCTTTACCGAGGGATAAAGATATAGCAATAACTAAAAGAAGAGTTGGAATAGACCAAAAAACATTAAGAATATACATAATAATTTTATCATATATACCTCCAAAATATCCTCCAATAGAACCAAAAAACAAACCAATTAAACTAGAAATAATTACCGCCATAATTCCTATAGAAATTGAGACACGTGAGCCCAATACAACACGACTGAATAAATCCCTACCATAAAGATCAGTCCCAAAATAAAAAGTAGAATCTTTAATATATTTAGTCGATATAAAATTCTTTAATTCTTGTACATTATACTGTGCATTATTTATATTAAAATCGTTAATATTAATTGAAATAACATCATTTAGTTCATCATATTTATTAAATAAATTAAAATTCAAAGAATCAGATGAAAACCAAAAATCAGAAATTGCATAATCTTCATAAGAATTTTTATATCCAAAAAAAGCGTCTTTAATAGTATTGTATTTTTTATTTGGGATTGACAATGTCTTAACCTTAAAACCAGGCTTCATCGACTGTATGTTCAAATTCATTTTATTAGCATTAACAGATTTATCGGGTATAATAAAAAAAGCAAATAATGCTAAAAACAAACAAAAAATTATATATGAAAGGGAAAGATAATATGGAATATTATTTATTGAAAATTTAACAATTGGTCTATTAAAAATCACTTTTGATTATTAACTAATAAAAGTTCGGAGTTTTTTTCTAGACTTGATAGTATTTCTAAAACCTTAACACCTTCATCTACATACAAATCTTTAGTTAAATTTCTATGCCACCTATTCCTACTGTTTAAAAGTTCTTTATTAGACATAATAAACTGTCTTTCTGCTTTTAATAATTTAAAGCTCAAATTATTTTCATATTTATTTAAACTCTCATACTTTTTATTTTTATCTCTTTGCTGATTTAAAAATTTATTATAAGAATTAAAATTTAAAGAAACACTTTTATTTAATTGTCTATCCTTTAACCATTTAGCCCTATCATTTATAAGTGAATAATAATCATCATTGTCAATTTGTGATTGTATTTTTAAAGAAATATTATTTACAAAATCTTTATTGTACCATTTTTCAAAAGAAGCAGCATCAATCTTATCCCACTCAAGTGGGTTTTTTTCATCATTTTCTCCATTAAATATATATTTGTAAGAATCTGGGATTACTATATCACTTTTAACTCCTTCAAGTTGAACAGATTCCCCATTTATTCTATAAAATTTATCAGTTGTAATCTTTATTGCTCCCAAGTCGTAAGTTGAATTTGAAATAAACCTATTCAAATCAATAACATTTTGAACAGTTCCTTTTCCAAACGATTTTTCATTTCCTATAATGACTGCTCTATTATAATCTTGTAGAGCACCAGCAAGAATTTCAGATGCAGATGCAGACATCTTATTCATTAAAATCACCAATGGCCCATCCCAAATTATTTTAGGGTCCTTATCAAATAAAACTTGCTTTCTGTTTCCAGTCGATTTTACCTGAACAATAGGTCCTTTTTCAATAAATAGACCCGTCATATCAACTACTGTTTGCAATGCTCCTCCTCCATTATTTCTTAAATCTAAAATAAGACCACTTATACCATTGTTTTTTAACTTAATAATTTCATTTTTAACATCATTTGCTGAATTTCTACTTTTTTTATCAGAAAAATCAATATAAAACTTAGGAAGACTTATATATCCATAATTTTTATTATTCTTATTTATTAATGTTGATTTAGCATATAATTCCTCTAACTCAACAAGACCTCTTTTTATTAAAACCTCATTAATATCTCCAGTAATTTTTTTGACAGTTAATGTTACATATGAATCAGCTGGACCCTTTATCAGCTTAATAGCATCGTCGAGCTTCATTCCAATAATATCAACTGGATCTTTACCTTCTTGGGCAACTTTTAATATAATATCTCCAATATCAAGGAGCTTGTCCTTCCATATTGGTCCTCCTACAATAATATCTACAATTTTCACAGCACCCTCTGTTTTCGTTAACCTTGCGCCAATTCCATTAAATTTTCCTGAGATGTTAGTATCAAACTTATCCTTTTCATCAGGATTAAAATAAACTGTATGGGGATCTAATTGATTTAAGAAAGAATTTATATAGTTTGCAAACCAATCATCTCTATCCATTTCTTCAACATACTGAAAGAAATCATCTGTATTTTTTTTTATCAACAGCATTGATTCATCTCTAGTTTCTTCGTCAATTATATCTATTGAGTCTCCTAGCTTTAAAGAAATAACATCAAGAGTTGAATATTTTAACTGCTTTCTCCAACGTTCTTTTATATCTTTTTTAGACCTGGCATAAGTTTTATTTTCATAATCTAAATCAATAGTTTCATCAAACGAAAAGTCAAATTTGCTATTTATTATTTCATTATAATAACTTTTAACCTCTTTAATTCTTTGAATTGAGGTTTCAAAAACTAAATTGAAAAAAGTTAAATCATAATCTTTTAATTGATTGTCAAGTTTATACTTATATTTTTCAAACTGTCTTAAATCAGATTGTAAAAAAAATCTTTTTTGTCCATCAATTTGGTTGATATAATTATTATAGATTTTTTCTGAGATATTATCATTAATATCAACTGATTTATAATGTCCTTTTTCTACTACATACTTGACTACCTCAATTAGTAATTTCTCTTTATTTGGGTCAGAAAATTTTTTTCCCGAAAAGGAGAATCCAAATAAAACTAAAGCAGAAAAAACTACAATATGTAAAAAATTGATTTTCATCTATAACTTATAAAAATAGTGATTAAATAATAATTTTAAATTTAGGATTAATGTTTTATATATAAAGTATATTGAATTATTTACTTTTGTTCAATAATTATACCATTCATGAAAGGGAAGCCATTAATATTAGTTACAAATGATGATGGAATTTCAGCTCCAGGAATACGAACACTCATTTCTGTTATGAACGAGATTGGAAATGTTGTTGTAGTAGCCCCTGATAGTCCTCAATCTGCAATGGGACATGCAATTACAATAAACTCAACATTACAGTGTCATAAAATAAAGATTGATGATGGCCCTCAAATTGAGTACTCATGCTCTGGCACACCAGCTGATTGTGTAAAGCTTGGAATTAATGAAATTTTGAAAAAAAAACCTGATTTATGTGTGTCTGGAATAAACCATGGATCTAATTCATCAATTAATGTAATTTATTCTGGCACAATGAGTGCTGCAATTGAAGCAAGCATAGGAGGTGTACCCGCTATTGGTTTTTCTTTATTAGATTATAGTTGGAAAGCGGATTTTTCAGGAATAAAAAATATAATTAAAAATATAACATTAAAATCATTATCTAATGGAATTCCAGAGGGTACAGCTCTAAATGTTAATTTTCCAAAGATGAAGGAAAAAGCCATAAAGGGAATTAAAATTTGTAACCAAGCAAACGCATATTGGATAGAAAAATTTGATAAAAGAATAAATCCTCAGGGAAGAGAATATTATTGGTTAACTGGTGAATTTATAAATAATGACAAATCGATTAAATCCGATGAGTGGGCGCTAAATAATGGATTTGTATCAATTGTTCCAGTAAAGTTTGATTTAACTAATCATGAGGTTATTGAAAAAATTAAATCCTGGAATCTTTAAAATGAAATACTATATAATAGCTGGAGAACCTTCTGGAGATATATATGGTTCAAGATTAATTCAAGAAATAATTAAGACAAACCCAAATTCAGAAATTAGGTTTTGGGGAGGTGATTTGATGAAAAAGTCTGGTGGAAAGCTAGTTAAGCATTATAAAGAGCTAGCATTCATGGGTTTCCTTGAAGTCTTAAAAAACATTTTTAAAATTTTAAAAAACCTTAGCTTTTGTAAAGAAGATATTTTAGGTTTTAAACCAGATAAAATAATTTTTATAGACTATCCTGGCTTTAACTTAAGGATTGCTAAGTGGGCTAAAAGAAAAAAATTTGACACCTACTTTTATGTAAGTCCACAAGTTTGGGCTTGGAAAGAAAATCGAGTTAAGTCAATAAAAAAATATATTGATCAAATGTACGTTATACTACCATTTGAAAAATCTTTTTATGAAAAAAAACATAATTTCAAAGTCCATTATTATGGACATCCGCTTGTAAATATTATAGATAAAACCATTAATTCAAAAAATAATAAAATCTTAACTAAATCTGACAAACCTATTGTTGCAATTCTACCAGGAAGCAGAAAACAGGAAATTGATTCAATTTTAAACAAAATTTTAAAAGTTGTTAAAGATTTTAAAAACTATCAATTTATAATAGCTGGTGTAAATCATTTAAATAAAAAAACATATAAAGATGTAATTAAAAGAAATAATGTTTCTGTATCGGTAGTCTATAATAAGACATATGAGTTATTAATAAATTCTGAGGCAGCGATTGTAACTAGTGGAACTGCGACATTGGAAACAGCATTAATTGGAACACCACAAATTGTTTGTTATACGACAAATTCATTTAATATGTTTTTGGCTAAGTTATTTGTTAAAATAAATTTTATATCTCTAGTAAACTTAATTTTAAATAAAGAAACAGTTAAAGAATTGATACAGTCAGATGTAAACAAAAAAAATATCAAAAAGGAGCTTAAATTAATATTAACATCAAGAAAAAATCAAATAAAAAAAGATTATAAAAGGCTAAGAAAATTACTGCAGGGAAATAAAATAGAAAAGAAAATAGTTAATCATATAATAAACAATTAGCAAACTACATTTATAATTTTATTAGGAACAAAAATTATTTTCTTAATAGAATTACCCCCTAAATATTTTAATGTTAATTCATGATTTTTAATTAATTCATTCACTTGGTCATTATTTAAATCATTTGCTAATGAAATTTTATACCTTAATTTGCCATTAAATGATACTGGATACTCTTTAATTGATTCTTGAAGAAATTTATTATCAAATTCCGGATATTTTTCAACAGAAATAGACTTTTTATTTCCAAGATTAAACCAAATTTCTTCACAAATATGAGGAGCAAAAGGAGAAAGTAAAACACATAAGTTTGATAATATTTCTTTAGATTGACACTTTAATGCTGATAATTTATTGACACAAATCATGAAAGCACTAACTGATGTATTGAAAGAAAAGCTTTCAATATCTTCACTAACTTTTTTCACAGTCTTGTGGTATATCTTTAAAACTTCTTCAGATGGCTTTTCATTTGACACATAAAACTTATTATCCTTATGATATAAGTTCCAAAATTTATTTAAAAAAGAAAAAACACCGGTTATTCCAGCAGTGTTCCACGGCTTAGCTTGATCAATAGGGCCAAGAAACATTTCATACATTCTAAGAGTGTCAGATCCATACTTTTTACAAATATCATCTGGACTTACAACATTATATCTTGATTTTGACATTTTCTCAACTTCCCTTGAGACTGTGAATGAATCATCATATATAAAATTAACGTCTTTATATTCAGGGTTATTTTTTTTTAAAGCTTTTAAATCTAATCTGTTTTTTTCATCAATTAGACTAATATCAACATGAATTTGTTGAGTATTATGACTTTTAATCAAGTCATAAGAAATAAAATCATTGCTATTTTTTATTCTGTGGATAAAGGCACTATTACCTAAAATCATACCTTGATTAACTAATTTTTTAAATGGTTCGCTTGAACTTACAAAGCCTAAATCAAACAAAACTTTATGCCAAAATCTTGCATATAATAGATGCAATACTGCATGCTCAGCTCCACCAATATATAAATCAACAGGCATCCAATATTTGACCACATCTTTATTAGCAAATTCTTCATTATTATGAGGATCTAAAAATCTTAAAAAATACCAACAAGAACCTGCCCACTGAGGCATTGTGTTTGTTTCTCTTGAATATTTTTTTCCTTCAAAATCAATATTAACCCATTCTTTATTTCTTGCAAGTGGTGATAAACCATCATTTGTTGGTAAATAACTTTCAACTTCTGGAAGCTCTAATGGCAAGTCTTTATCCTCTAAGTGTATCTTTTTACTGCCATCATATAAAATTGGAATTGGTTCTCCCCAATATCTTTGTCTTGTAAAAATCCAATCTCTTAATTTATAATTAATTGTTTTATTACCATCATTTTGTTTTTCAAGAAGATCAATGACTATTAATTTAAAATCTTTGTTGTCAATTCCATTAAAGTCATCACAATTAATCATGGTACCATCACCAATAAAACATTGATCTTTTTTACCTCCTTTAATAACTTGAGTAATAGTAAGGTTAAATTTTTTTGCGAATTCAAAGTCTCTCTCATCATGAGCTGGTACAGCCATTATAGCCCCTGTTCCATAAGATGACAAAACATAATCTGAAATCCATATTGGAATTTTTTTCAATGAAATAGGATTTATTGCATAAGAACCTGTAAAAACACCTGTTTTATTTTTTTCATTTTCTTGTCTTTCTAAATCACTTTTTTTTGAAGTCTCTGTAATATAATTATTGATTTTGTTCCGATATTCAGTTATTGTAATTTCTTTTACTAAAGGATGTTCAGGTGCTAAAACAAGATATGTTGCACCATAAATTGTATCTGGTCTAGTAGTAAATACTTTAACTATATTTTCTTTATTAACTTTAAAGTTAATTTCTGCTCCTTCAGATTTACCAATCCAATTTTTTTGAGATAATTTTATGGATTCTGGCCAGTCAAGTTCATCTAAATCTTCCAGTAATCTGTTAGCATAATCGGTAATTCTCATCATCCATTGCTTCATAGGTTTTTTTATAACTGGAAAACCACCTCTTTCACTTAGACCACCTATTACCTCCTCATTTGCCAATACAGTTCCTAATTCCTCACACCAATTAACATCAATAACATCAACATATGCAAGTCTTTTAGAATCAATATAAAGTTCTTTATCATCAGAATATTCATCTGGAATTTTTAATTCACTTATCGGAACTGCTTTATTCTGTTTTTTATCATAAAAACTATTGTATAGCTTTAAAAATATCCATTGTGTCCATTTATAATATCTACTATCACTCGTTTTAATTTCTCTGTCCCAATCAAATGACAAGCCTAAATTATCTAACTGCTCTTTAAATCTAACTATATTTTTTTCCGTAGTTTTTTTTGGATGTTGACCAGTTTTAACTGCATATTGTTCAGCAGGTAGTCCAAATGAATCAAAACCCATAGGGTGTAAAACATTAAAGCCTTTATTTCTTTTATATCTAGAAATAATATCAGATGCAATATATCCTAGTGGGTGTCCAACATGTAGCCCTGACCCAGATGGATAAGGGAACATATCCAAAACATAATATTTTGGTAAAGCTGAATCATTGTGGGCTTTAAAAACTTTATTTTCTGCCCAAAATTTTTGCCACTTCTTTTCTATTTCATTAAAATTATAAGACATAATTCATTCTTAAAACAAAAATAATGTTTTAAGCTAAAACAATAAAAGTTCATTTAAATTAAATAGCTTTATTATTTTTACTAAATAATTAGATTATTTTAATTGTCTAAATCAAATAATAATAGAATTTTTTCTAACTATTTTCTAGTAGTTGTCAGTATATCATCAGTATTATTTTTTTTATCATCATTTATATTTTTTGTTCTCAACAGCAATAAAATTATTGATGACTTTAAAGAAAAAATACCTGTAGTAGTATTTCTTAATGATGAAGCAAGTAAAGTTGAAATTTCTCAATTTGAAAAAAATTTAAGTATTGATTCAAGTATAAAAGATTTTAAATACACTTCAAAAGATGATGCTGCTGCAAAGTTTAGTTCTGAAATTGGAGAAAGTTTTGTTGATTTTTTGGGTTATAACCCCTTACTTAACTCATTTGATATTTATTTTTATGCTGATAAAGTTGAAACTTTCTATATAAATGATATTGTTAAAAATTATGAAAAAGAAGACTATGTAAATGAGGTATCATATGATGCTCCATTAATTTTTTTAATAAATGAAAATTTTAAGAAAGTAAAAGACTGGGTTTTAATATTAGCAATATTTTTCATATTTATATCTATTTTATTAATTAATAATACCATTAGGTTATCTATATATTCGAAAAGAATGACAATTAAGACAATGCAACTTGTTGGTGCAACTAAAAGTTTTATAAGGAGACCTTTTATAAAAACTCAAATTAAACTTGGATTATTAAGTGCTTTAATATCTTCTTTAATTTTTGTTTCTCTTATATATTATTTTAATATTACTTATTTCAATATTGACTTAATAATAATACAAAACTCTATCTTTACCTCAGTTGGATGTGCGTTTTTATTGAGTTTATTAATTTCACTTATATCAACTACTATCATTACAACAAGGTTTCTTAACTTAAGAATTGATAAATTATATTAATGAATAAAAAAAACAAACTGCTTTTTGGCAATAGAAACTACAAATTTATGATCTTGGGTCTTATTTTTATAGCTGTTGGATTTATTTTAATGTCTGGCGGAGGAAGTGATGACCCTAATGTTTTTAACGAAGAGATTTATAATTTTAGAAGAATAAGATTAGCACCTATGCTTGTCGTCACTGGTTTTATTATTGAAGTATACGCAATATTAACTAAACCAAATTAAGTTGGAAGTAATTAAATCTTTTATTCTTGGGCTTGTTCAAGGTTTAACTGAATTTTTACCAGTATCATCTAGTGGACATATAGAAATATTTAAAGAAATTATGAATTTTTCTTTTGAAAGTCATAATGGATTATTATTCACTTTAATACTACACCTTGCTACTGCATTAAGTGCTCTTATTTACTTTTGGAATGATGTAAAAAAAATTATTCTTAGTATTTGTATGTTAAAAAGAGATGAAAATTTACATTTTTCCCTTATGATTCTAATTTCAATGATTCCAGCTGGATTTGTAGGTTTTTTTTACGAGGATAAAATAAATGAGTTATTTAATGGAAATTTATTACTAGTTGGTTCAATGTTAATTTTAACATCTATTCTACTATTTATTTCTGATAAAATAAATAAGCTTAATAAAAAATTAAGTCCTTTAAATTCATTATTGATTGGTATATCTCAAGCTCTTGCTATTTTACCTGGAATTTCTAGAAGTGGATCAACTATTGCTACATCAATATTTTTGGGGATAAATAGAGACTTAGCAGCAAAGTTTTCATTTCTTATGGTTATCCCTGTAATTGTAGGATCGTCAATTAAAATGATACTATTTGACGATATAGTCTTTGATAACACAATTTTAATTAATTACATAATAGGATTTATTACAGCATTAGTTTCAGGATATTATGCTTGCAAATGGATGATATTTTTCGTCAAGAAAAGTAAGCTAGTGTACTTTTCTTTATATTGTTTAATTGTTGGTTTAGTTTCAATTATATATTCAATTTTGTAGTGATAATAAATAAAGAATTAATAGTTGATGGATTAATAATTCCAGTTTTTAAACCATTAAATTGGACATCATTTGATGTTGTAAAAAAAATAAGATATGATATAAAAAAAGCATATGATATAAAAAAAATTAAAGTTGGTCATGCAGGAACACTTGACCCTCTTGCAACAGGTCTTCTTTTAATTTGTACTGGAAAAAAAACAAAAATTATTGAAACTTTACAAAATCTTGATAAAACTTATTATGCAACTTTTTACATTGGAAAAACAACTCCATCATTTGATAGAGAAACTGAGTATGATGACATATATCCAATTGATCATATAAATCAAAATTTAATAATTGAGGCTTTAAATGATTTTCAAGGAGAAATAAAACAAAAACCTCCAATATATTCAGCACTAAAAATTAAGGGAAAAAGATTATATGAAATTGCAAGAAAAGGTGGATTAGCTGAAATAAAGAATAGAAGTATTAAAATTTTTGAATTTAAACTTATAAATAATAATTTACCTGAGTTAGATTTTAAAATAAAATGTTCAAAAGGAACATATATTAGATCTTTAGCTTATGACTATGGAAAAAAATTAAATAGTGGTGCTCATTTAAAATATTTGGAAAGATATTCCATAGGAGAGTATAATATTAATGAATCATACAGTCTTGGAGAAATAAATAAATTATTATTTGATTAATAATTTTAAAAAATCATTTCTAGAGATTTTTTCTCCACCCATACTTTTTAAATGTTCTGTTGGTATTTGACAATCAATAAATTTATATTTATTTTTTTTTAATTCAGCTGAAAGAGCCACAAGTGCAACTTTACTAGAATTTGAAGATTTAGAAAACATACTCTCTCCACAAAAAACATCACCTAAATCTAAACCATATAAACCACCTACTATCTCAGAATTCTCCCAAACCTCAACGGACATGGCTAATCCCATTTCATGTAATTTTAAAAAAGAATCTTTTAATCCATCAGTTATCCAAGTGCCTTTTTGACCTAATCTTTTTATATTTGAGCAACTGTTAATTACCTCCTCAAAATCACTATTAAAAGTAATCTTAAACGGACTTTTTTTGATAAAAGACTTTAAACTTTTAGAAACTTTAATTTTACTTGGATATAAAATCATTCTTGGGTCAGGACTCCACCATAAAAGATTTTGATCTGACTCAAACCAGGGGAAAATCCCATTTTTATATGCTTCAATAATTCTTTCAGGATCTAAATCTCCACCATAGGCTACAATTCCATGCTTATCAGCACTTCTAGGTGAAGGAAAAACGTATTCATCACCAAGTCTTACCATGAAAATTAAAATGGAAGGTCATCAGGTTCTTTGCTGGAATTTTCATCAGCGTTAAGCTCTTCTTTAGTTGGCAGTGGTGGAAGTTGTGAATCATAATTTTCTTCAATTTTTTCAATTCTCCAGCCCTGTATTGAGTTAAAATATTTTACCTCATTATCTTTATTTGTCCACTCTCTTCCTCTGATATTAATGTCAATTTTTACTAACTCCCCTATATTATATGAGTCAAGAAGTTCACATCTGTCTTGGACAAATTCAACCAAAATATTTTGAGGATATTGCTCTTGAGTTGTTACAACTAATTCTCTTTTTCTGAAACCGTTAGAACCGTACTCTTTAGTCTCATTAATCAATTTAATTTTACCTGATATATTCATACTTAAACTAAGTTACTTTTTATTTTATTACAAACCTCCTCAAAATTATTCTTTTGCATTTCTAAATTATTTGAAAAATCTAAATCTTTCATACTATTAATTGGAATAAGATGAACATGAACATGAGGAACTTCAAGTCCAACAACTGAAACTGCAATTCTCTCACAATTAACTGATTTTTTTAATGCTTTAGCTATTTTTTTTGAAAATTTCATTAATGAAAGATATTCATGATCACTCAAATCAAAAATATAATCAACCTCTCTCTTTAAAATACATAAAGTATGGCCATAAGCATTTGGATTTATATCTAAAAAAGCTAAACAATCTTCAGACTCATCAATTTTATAACAAGGTATTTTACCTTCAACTATTTTAGTAAATATAGAGGACAATTTTATCTAGTAATTGAGAGAATTTTAAATTTTATTTTGCCATTTGGAACACTAATTTCAGCAAAATCACCAACTGACTTACCAAGTAATCCCTTACCAATTGGAGAGTTTACAGATATTTTACCACTTTTTAAGTCAGCTTCACTTTCTGCCACAAGTTGGTAATTCATAGTTGCTCCATTTAATTCATTTTTAATTTCAACTTTAGATAAAACAAGAATTTTAGAAGTATCTAATTGAGATTCATCAATTAACCTAGCTTGTGATAGAGTTTCTTCCAACTTAGATATTTTTAATTCTAATAACCCTTGAGCTTCTTTTGCAGCATCATATTCAGCATTTTCACTCAAATCTCCTTTATCTCTAGCTTCAGCAATAGCTTTTGAAGCATTCGGTCTTTCAACATCTTTTAGTTGATTGAGCTCTGCTCTAAGCTTATCTAAACCTTCTTGAGTGTAATAATTGATTCCCATAATTAAAAAAAAACCCTCTATATCTAGAGGTAAATCTAATATACAAATTTATTAAGTGTTATTTATTTAAATTTGAGGTGGAATGATAATAAAAAGATATATAATAATTCTATTAATCTTAACTAGCTGTGAAAGTGAACAAACTAATATCAATCCATATATACCAAACATAAGCTTTGATAGGATTATAAATTTAAATTTGCCCAGTTATGATAATTTAAATTTTACTGGCGGATCTGTTATAATTGATGGACTTGGGGTTTGCGGAGTAATACTATTTAATTTTAATGATGATATCTTAGCTTGGGAAGCTTGTGATCCAAACCATAAAAAAAGAGATGATTGTCCAAGTCTTGATATTGACGGTGTTCAAGCAAAATGTAATTGTGTAGGAAATATATACAGTCTAGCGACTGGCCAATTACTGAACAGTAGCATGACATCTAATTATCCGCTTATTCGTTATAAAACCGAACTAATTGGTTCAAATCTGAGAGTTTATAATTAAAATTTAAAAATAAATCCTGTCAAAAAATTCGTTGTAGCTTGAGGATAATACCCAGCTCCATCTAATGTTGTTATTTGACCTGGAACACTCCAAGTATCATCATATGTATAATAATATCCATTTGAGATATATTCTTTATTAAGTAAATTATTAATTAATAAATTAACTGAGATAGATTCAAAAATTTTATTTGGTTTTAATAAATATGAAATACTTAAATCATTTACAAAGTAACTTTTAAGGATTGAGTTAGGCTGATCAGTATTACCCATAAATTGCTTGCCAACATATTTAGATATTAATGAAAAACTTAAATTATTTGAGTATTTATAACTTAAACTATTAGAACCAATAAATGATGGAGAAAAAGAAATATTTGTTTTCCCATAATTATATATTAAACCATCAACCATTGAAAAAATATTTTTATTCTTATTTGAACTAAAAGTAACGTTGGTTTGTAATAAAAATAAGTCCGATAATTTTATTGAATTTTCAATTTCTAATCCAATCCTATAACTAGAACCACTATTTGTTCTTTTGGGATTTCCAACATCATCAATTTCGCCTGTCAAAATAAGCTGTTCATCATAAAGCATAAAATAACTATTTAGATTAAGTAAAATATTTTCAGTTCTATACCTCCAACCTATTTCTATATCATTTAACTTCTCAGGTTTAATCTCAGAATTACTCTCAAAATCAGTTCTATTTGGTTCTCTATTTGCTCTTGCAAATGAAGCATATATTAATGATTTTGAATTCACCTTAAATGATACTCCAATTTTAGGATTAAAAAAATTATATGATTTATCTAAAACCATATTAATTAAATCTGATGTAATTCCAGATGTATTGTATTTTACTCTTCTGAACTGCAAATCAGTATACAATTCAGTTTTTTCATTAATAGAATACAATAGTTTAGTAAAAAAACTTAAATCTTTTTTTTCACCAAGGCCCTCATAATACCTATCTCTTATTTCACCAGTATTGCTAAGGCTTCGAGCCCAAATAACCTCACCGTAATGATCTCCAACATAAGAACTATAAGAACTACTTATAGTTAAATCAATCTTATCTTTGCTGTAGTTCAATGAACTATTTAAAACATAAAAGTCATTATCTAACCAGCGTCTTCTAATTAAATCAGTCGTTCCTAATTCGTTTCCATTGATATCTTTATCTGATGAAACAATTCCATCGTATGTATTAATATCATCATCCTCTTTATATTGTTCAAAGTAGCCTCTTCCATAAGTGTAATTTAAACCTAAGTTGAATGACCAATAATTACTTATTTTTTCATTCAAATGCAATTGATAATGATCTTGCTTATAATTATCGATTTCATTTTCATATGTATATGGATTCTGACGTCTATTTTCTTTAAGCTGATCCATAGTTAATCCATACCAAGATTGATAAGTTTTTTCATGTCCACCAAATGACAAAAACTTAATTAATGTATTTCTATCTGTATATGTGCCTTGAACAAAGTAAGATTTTAAGTCTGAATAAGCTCTATCTACATATCCATCAGAATCAATTTTTGACAATCTCCCTGAAAGCTCAAAATGATCATTGATTTTTCCAGTACTAAACTTAATAGTATTTTTTAAAGTATTATAACTTCCAAAGCTGCTTGATAACTCAGCATATGGTTTATTTGATATAAGATCAGTTAAAATATTAATACTAGCTCCAAAGGCACCTGAACCATTAGTTGATGTTCCAATTCCTCTCTGAACTTGTAAACTTTCAACTGATGAAGTAAAATCTGGTAAATTAACCCAAAATGTCCCCATTGATTCAGGGTCATTAAAGGGTATTCCATTAATGGTAATATTTGTAGACTGTGGACTAACACCCCTAATTCTAATTCCTGTGTAACCTATGCCAGCACCAGCATCAGAGGTGGTGACAATAGATGGTAAAAAATTTAATAAAACCGGGAGATCTTGACCAAGATTTTTCGATTCTAAATCATCTTTATCAATATTTGAATAACTAATTGGTGTAGAAAATTTTGCACGAATACCTTTTACAATAACTTCATCTAAATTTTGTGTTGTTGCTTGTAATGTGTCATTAATAATTTCTTGAGAGTTAATGAAATTAGAAATTAGAAACACCGTCAATAAAAATTTTTTCATAATTGTAATATTAACGGGGCAATAATTAAGTGAGTATCATTTTTCCTTACAAAAATTACTTTGTCAGGTTCAATGGGTATAATCTCAGCCTTAGCACCCCAAATTCACATCAAAACTAAAAAAAAAAGGGCACATGGCCCTTTTTTAAAAGTAAATTAATCTTGATTAAAAAGAATATTTCAATCCAACAGAAATATTTCTTCCCATTGCATGAAGGTTTAAGTTTTTTAACCTAGATAAATGGTCAATATATTCCTTATCAAACAAATTTGAAACGGACCAAAATAAATTTAGATCATTGTTTGCCATATTTAACATATAAGATCCAGAGATATCAACAAGACTGTAAGATTCTGTAGTAGTTTCAAAATCTGCTACATCATTTTGATTTGCTTTTGATAATAACCCTATTTCATAGCTACCAGCTTCATCGAAATCCAAATCAAAATCTAATTTGAATGTTAACGGAGAAATGAATGGTAAATAACCACCATCTCTTACTTTACCTTGTAAATATTCAATAGAAGTATTATAAGTTAACCAATCAGCACTTGTTTTTCCTGAAATTGAAACTTCTAGCCCAAAAAGAATTGCATCCTCTTGAACATAATTATATAGAGGCATATCATTCATCTCAGTGCCTGTTGGCTTAATATATATGTAATTATCAAGGGAGTTGAAGAAAAAGTCTACTCCAAAAGTAGTTTTTTCTGAAAAAGTATTAAATACAATATCTAATTGATTACTTTTTTCTACTCCTAAGTTTGCATCACCCTTATCATATCTAGCTACACCGTGGTGTACACCATCAGCAAAAAGTTCAGATAGATTAGGAGCTCTATAACCACTAGAATAATTTATTCTTAAGTTAGATGAGCTTCTAATTTTTGTCTTTAGACCAATTGATGAAGTAAAACTTGAGTACGATTTAGAAAAATCGTGAGTTTGAATATCTCTTTGATCACCTCTAAAACCTACCATCAAATCTAAATTATCTAAGTGTACATGAGATATACCATAAAACCCTAAATCTTGCTTCTCAGCATTAGGAATTAACTCCTCTTCACCAGCATTGGAATTTTCTTGATCTAAAATACTACCACCTAATATGAATTCAAATTTATCTGTCTTTGGAAATATATATTTAAAATCTAAAGATGTAGTTTGAAGCTGCATATCAATATGAGCCTCACCTTCATGATCTTCGTGATCATCATGATCATCGTCGTCATGATCATCGTCGTCATGATCATCATCATGATCATCGTGACCTTCCTCATCGTGATGACCAAACTCTTTTCTTAAATTATCAGAGATACCTAAAGTAACTTGTAGTTCTGATTTATTATCAAACTTTAAAGAGTTTTTCCAACTAATGATAGTGTTTTCCAATTCCTGATAGCTTTCTTCCTCTTCTTCATGTTCTTCATCATCATGATCGTCATCATCATGATCATCATGGTCACCATGCTCTTCCTCATGAGGAATTCCTAAATTGGTTGCAGTGTAATTGAATCTTAAGTCTGATTCATAACTACCAGAATTAAATCCAAGACCAAACTTAAAGTCAGTCATTTCATTCCAAGTATTCTCTACAACTCCATCAGCATTTTCATAATCTCCTGCATCAATTATACTTGCTCTAGCAAGAAGACTAAACTTATTAATCTTAGCATTTAAGCCAACTGATGAGTTGATTCCTGAATAATTTGCATTGTATAAACTTTCAATATTAACCTTAAGTCCATTTTCAGAAAGATACTTCTCAGGAGATATATATAATACGCCTCCAATAGCATCGCTTCCATAAAGTACAGACATTGGGCCCTTGATTACTTCAATTGATGAAATACCAGATGTGTGGATTTCTAAGCCATGTTCGTCTCCCCATTGCATATTTTCAAATCTAACACCCTGATAAACTGTTACAACTCTATTTCCGCTTAAACCTCTTATTATAGGTTTTTGAATACCTGGTCCAGTTGTAATAAATGATACGCCAGGCACATTATAAAGTGCTTTAGGAATTGATTGACTTTTCAAAAAGCCAAGATCTCCTAAATTAACTTTATCAACGCTAATCACGTTGTTTTCAAGAGACTCATTAAATGGCGTTGATACAACAACTCCCTCTAATGAAACAGGTACTATTGTGTCATTAACTGCCTCTTGTGAATTCGTTAAATTAAAGTTTAAGATTAATATTAATCCTAAAACAATTTTGTTTATATTTTTCATTTTATTTATTTACGTTAATTAATTTTTATTGTTTGATTTAATTAAAAATTAAAGCTAGGTGGACCACGTAAATGAATAATAAATTGATTTGAAAATTTTAAGTTTAATTTTTTAGATAATATTGAATTACTATAAATTAAAATAATCAATATTGAAATAAATGGAAAAATGAAGTTATTTAATGGATTTGTTAGTAAATAACAAAAACTACATTCTTCCTCAGCTTGATGAACCCCTTCAAAATAAGAATTATGAGTTTCGTGTGAATGGTCATGAGAGTGCATAAAAACATGCAAAACAGTAGCCATATAAGGAATTGATAACGAAAAAATAAAAAGGGAAATAATTAGTTTTTTTGACATTCTTTAGAAAATCATTGCAAATTTAGTAAATTGTTTATTAAACAAATCGCTGTTTCTTTTCTTTTTTCAAAATCTCCAGATATAACAGCATATTTTTTTTCATTCAAATCCAGTGAATTTTTAAATGAATTAAAAAAAACTCTTCTATCATTAGGCCTATCCCTCAAATCATCCTTGACCCATGGGATATCTATGTCCATTAAAAGGTATAAATCATAATGATTTTTAGTTGCATACTCTTGCAAATCAGGATCACAGTATCCATTAAAATACATTTTTGAATATGTAGCTGTAGTTAAAAGATCGGTATCACAAAAAAGTATTTTAGTTGTATTTTCTGCAATAATATTTTCATTTTTTATCTGTCCTTTAGCTATTGGCATTATATCTTTTAGTTCACAAGCTAACTGAAATTTATCCCATTTTGCTTGCAAATAGTTCCTTGCAAATTCTTTAACAAAGTTTGTATTATAATGTTTTGCTAATTCTTGTGCTAATGTAGATTTACCAGTTGATTCAGGCCCAAATAAAACTATCTTTAAACAATTGGATGGTTTTTGTTGTAAATAGCTTTCCATTTATAATATCCTGCAATAGCTATAAAGGTAAAAATAAAGTATTGAAAACTAGTAAATGTCAATCCTTTATAGAAATACAAGGGAACTGATATAACATCCCCTAAAATCCAAAAAATCCAACTCTCAATTTTTCTTCTTGCCATTAACCACATCCCTATAAAGAATATAGAAGTAGTTAATATATCAATGTAAGAT
>CABXUS010000013.1 GCA_902515405.1 uncultured Bacteroidota bacterium
AAGGAGCTTAAAGAACATAATTTAATTAATCTCTTTTATAATGTTGAGATGCCCTTGTCAAAAATATTGATGGAAATGGAATTTGAAGGAGTTAACCTAGATAAAGATTTAATTAAAGATATAAGTATTGATTTTAAATCTAATTTAGATAATTTAGAAACTAATATTTTCGATTTCTGTGGAAAAGATTTTAATCTTGCATCCCCGAAACAGTTGGGTGAAGTTTTGTTTGATGAATTAAAAATAGAATCAAATCCAAAAAAAACAAAAACAGGTCAATATTCAACTTCTGAGGAAAATCTTTCAAAACTTTCAAAAAAACATGATATAGTAAAGGATATTTTAGATTGGAGATCATTACAAAAATTAATGACTACATATGTTAATGCTCTTCCTAATCAAGTTGATAATAAAACCAATAGAATTCATTCTGTTTTTAATCAAACAAATACTACAACTGGAAGACTGAGTAGTAATAACCCTAATTTACAAAACATCCCAATTAGAACAGAAAATGGTAAACTGATTAGAAAAGCTTTTACACCAAGAAGTAAAGATCATTTATTAATTTCTGCTGACTATTCTCAAATTGAATTAAGAGTTATCGCATCAATGAGCGGAGACAAAAACATGATTGAAGCATTTAATAAAAATGAAGATATACACACTTCCACTGCTGCAAAAGTTTTTGGAATAAAATTAGACAAAGTAACTAGAGAGCAAAGAAGTCATGCTAAAATTGTAAACTTTGGTATTATATATGGAGTTTCTGCATTTGGATTAAGTAACCAGACAAACTTAACTAGATCTGAGTCAAAAATAATTATTGATAATTATTATAATACCTATCCATTATTAAAAGATTTTATGAATTATCAAATAAATTTTGCAAGAGAGAATGGATATGTAGAAACAATTCTTGGAAGAAAAAGATTTTTAAAAGATATAAATTCAAGAAATGGAATGATAAGATCTTCGGCTGAAAGAAATGCAATAAATACACCAGTACAAGGTAGCGCAGCTGATATAATTAAATTATCAATGATTAAAATTAATAATGCTCTTAAAAAAAAATCTTTAAATTCTAAATTAATTCTTCAAGTTCATGATGAACTTATTTTTGATACACCAATTAATGAATTAGAAATTACTAAAAAATTAATAAAAAGTAACATGGAAAATGCTTATAAGCTTAAGGTTCCTTTGAGTGTTGATATAGGAGTTGGGGAGAATTGGCTTGAAGCACATTAAGCCATCTTTTTTTATAGATGAATTATTTGCATTTTTATTTATTTATTGTAGTTTTGCTGCCCAATTAATTAATTGTTTTGGATACAAATATTTATAAAACATTATCGTTAAGAAAAGAAGACGTTCAAAAGAAATGGTTTCTAGTTGATGCTAGTAATCAAAATCTTGGAAGAATGTGTTCAGTTATTGCTAAAATTTTAAGAGGAAAGCATAAGCCTTCATTTACTCCCCATGTTGATTGTGGCGATAATATAGTAGTTATTAATGCTGAAAAAATAAATCTTACAGGTAATAAATGGGAAAATAAATCTTATATAAGTCACTCTGGGTATCCTGGTGGACAAAAAATTAAAACTGCAAAACAAGTTTTTGATAAAAACCCATCTATTCTTATAGAAAAAGCTGTAAAAGGTATGTTACCTAAAAATAAACTAGGAGCTGCAATATTTAAAAACTTTAGAGTTTATAATGATGAAAATCACAATCAAGACTCTCAAAATCCTGAATTAATTAATATTAATGAATTTTAGTTGTGGAAGTAATACATAAAATTGGAAGAAGAAAAAAATCAGTTGCACGAATTTATCTTTCTAAAGGTAAAGATAAGGTCACTGTTAATGGAAAAGATTTTAAGGATTATTTTCCAACGACTTCACTACAGTATAAAATTATTCAACCATTCAAGCTTACAGATAATATAGGTAAATTTGATTTATCTGTCAATGTTTATGGTGGAGGAATTACTGGTCAAGTTGAAGCAATAAGATTAGCCATCTCTAGAGCTCTTTCTGAAATGTCAGATGAAAATAAATCTGCCTTAAAAAAAGAAGGTCTTTTAACTAGAGATCCAAGAATGGTAGAAAGAAAAAAGTTTGGTCAAAAGAAAGCTAGAAAGAAATTCCAGTTTTCAAAGAGATAGTTTTTTTATTCTAGCAGGCTATATTATTGAAGTTTAGTTTAGCATCTAAACGAACATTATCTGTTTGTTGCTAAAATTTAAGAACGTAAACTAAATAAAAATGAGTAAAATTAAAATAAAAGAATTAGTTAAAGCAGGAGTCCATTTTGGTCATCTTACAAGAAAATGGAATCCAAATATGTCTCCATACATATATTCAGAGAAGAATGGAATTCACATCATAAATCTTTATAAGACAGTAAATAAACTTGAAGAAGCTTGTACTGCATTAGAAAAAATATCATCATCTGGTAGAAAAATATTATTTGTTGCTACAAAAAAACAAGCAAAAGATGCTGTTTCTAAAACTGCTTCTGACTTAAACATGCCATACATAACTGAAAGATGGCCAGGTGGAATGCTAACCAATTTTGTTACCATTAGAAAAGCTGTAAAGAAAATGTCAGCAATAGATAGAACTAAAGAGGATGGTACCTTTGAAACATTGTCAAAAAAAGAAAAATTAAGAGTTGATAGAACTAGAGCTAAACTTGAAAAAAATCTAGGTTCTATAACTTCAATGAATAGACTTCCTGGTGCAATCTTTGTGGTTGATATTAGAAGAGAACAAATTGCCGTTAGGGAAGCTAATAAATTAAACATTCCAATATTTGCTTTAGTTGATACAAATTCCGATCCTAAGCAAGTTAATTTTGGAATTCCTGCAAATGATGATGCAACAAAATCTATTGAGATAATCTTAAGTTATGTTTCAGAATCAATAAAAAAAGGGCTTGCTGCTAGAGAAAATGAAAAATTAGAAAATGAAGCTAAGAAAGAAAAAGTAGATGAACCTAATTCTAAAGAAAATAGAAAAGACTAATAAATTATGAGTAAAATAACTGCAGCTGAAGTAAATAAATTAAGAAAGTCAACCGGAGCAGGAATGATGGACTGTAAAAAAGCGTTAGTTGAAGCTAATGGAAATTTTGAAATTGCAATTGAAAATCTAAGAAAAAAAGGGCAAAAAGTTGCAGCTAAAAGAGCTGATAGAGATTCAAGTGAAGGAGCAGTTATTGCTATGGTTAATGAAGATAAAAATAAGGGAGTTATTATTTCACTAAACTGTGAAACAGATTTTGTTGCTAAAAATAAGTCCTTTGTTAATTTTGCTAAATCAATATGTTCTATTGCTCTAAAATGTTCTACTATTGATGATTTATTATCATCTAATTATGAATCGATGACAATTAAAGAAAAACTAATTGAACAAACTGGTGTTATTGGTGAAAAATTAGAAATAGGTTCATTTGAATTAGTTAATTCAGAATTTGTTGGATTTTATATCCATGCTGGAAATAAAATTGCAACCCTTGTTGGGCTTTCTAATAAGTTTGAAAACTCTGAGGAAGTTTCTAAAAATGTTTCTATGCAAGTTGCTGCTATGAACCCCATTGCTTTAAATGAAGAAAAGGTAAGTAAAGAAATTATTGAAAAAGAAATAGAAATAGCCAAAGAACAGCTAAAAGCTGAAGGTAAGCCTGAAGCTATGCTTGATAATATTGCAAAGGGCAAATTGAAAAAATTTTTCAAAGATTATACACTTGTTAATCAATCTTACATTAAGGACAATAAATTAAGTATTAAAAATTATATTGAATCTGAAAATAAAGGTTGTACAATTACTGATTTTAAAAGAGTTGCTTTAGTATAATTTTCCAAAAAAATTCTTCTTCTCATATTGAAATACTATGATTATATTTACGTAATCACTTTACATGTTATATAAAAGAATCTTATTAAAATTAAGTGGAGAAGCATTATTAGGTGAAAGAAGCTATGGTGTTGATCCAAAAAGGATTTTAGCATATAGCAAAGAGATTAAAGAGATTGTTAATTCAGGAATTGAATTAGCTATTGTTATTGGAGGAGGTAATATTTTCAGAGGAATCTCTGGTGCAAGTAATGGTATAGATAGGGTTCAGGCAGATTACATGGGTATGCTTGCAACTGTTATAAATGGATTGGCACTTCAAAGTAGTTTGGAAGAACTCAAAGTACAAACCAGATTTCAAACAGCTATTAAAATTGAAGCTGTTGCTGAACCTTACATCAAAAGAAAAGCAGTAAGACATCTTGAGAAAAAAAGAGTTGTTATTTTTGGTGCTGGCACAGGAAATCCTTTTTTTACCACCGATTCTGCTGCAGTTTTAAGAGCTATAGAAATAAATGCTGATGCAATTTTAAAAGGGACTAGAGTTGATGGAATATATAATATTGATCCTGAAAAAAATAAAAATGCTGTAAGATTTAAAGAGTTAAGTTATGATGAAGCAATTAATAAAAAGCTAAAAGTAATGGATTCAACTGCTTTCACTTTAAGTCAAGAAAATAAATTGCCAATTATAGTCTTTAACATGAATAAAGCTGGAAATTTAAAGAAAATTGTTGAAGGTTATGAAGTTGGTACAATTGTAAGTTAATATGGAAGAATTAGATTTTATATTGGAAAGCTCTAAAGAAATGATGGATAATGCAATCACTTATTTAGAAAAAGAATTAGTGAATATAAGAGCTGGAAAAGCAAATCCTAATATGTTGTCAACAGTTAAAGTAGAATACTATGGAGCATTAACTCCCTTAAATCAAATTTCTAATATTAATACTCCAGACCCTCAAACTATTTCTATACAACCATGGGAAAAAGATAAACTTCAGGATATTGAAAGAGCTATTTTAACAAGTAATTTAGGATTTAATCCAATGAATAATGGAGAGTCTATTTTAATAAATATTCCTCCACTAACTGAAGAAAGAAGAATAGAATTAGTTAAAGTTGTAAAATCTGAGGTTGAAAAAGCTAAGGTTAGTGTAAGAAATTCAAGAAAAGAAGCTAATAATGAAATCCGTAAATCCGATTTTTCTGATGATTTAAAAAATAATTACGAACAAGATATTCAAGAACTAACTGATAATTTTATAAATAAAATTGATAATATATTTTCTGTTAAAGAAAAAGAAATTTTATCATTATAGTATATGTTGAATTCTATTGATATAAAAAATATTTTTCAGAACATAAATTTAGGAGAAAAAGTTTCTATTAATGGCTGGGTAAGAACTTTTAGGTCAAATAGGTTTATTAATCTTAATGATGGGTCATGTATGGAAGACTTGCAATGTGTAATTGATTTTGAAAAATTTGATAAAAAAATTCTTTCAGAGATAAATACAGGATCTTCACTTAATATTATCGGTGAAGTTGTTGAAAGTCAAGGAAGAGGACAAAGTGTTGAAATAGTTGTAAATGAAATAAGAGTTTTAGGTTTGAGTAATCCAGATCAATATCCCATTCAACCTAAAAAACATTCTTTTGAATTTCTTAGAGAAAATGCTCACCTTAGAATTAGGACAAAGACTATTAGCTCTGTTATGAGAATTAGATCTGAACTTTCTTATGCAATTCATAAATTTTTTAATGAAAATAATTTTTACTACGTTCATACTCCTATAATTACTGGAAGTGATGCTGAAGGTGCTGGTGAAATGTTTAAAGTTAGTACTTTAGATCTTAATAATGTTCCAAAAAACGAAAATGAGGAAATTGACTTTTCCAAAGATTTTTTTGGTAAAGAAACAAATTTGACTGTTTCGGGGCAGCTAGAAGCAGAATCTTATGCTCTTGGCTTGGGTAAAGTTTATACTTTTGGCCCAACATTTAGAGCAGAAAACTCAAATACATCTAGACACCTTGCGGAATTTTGGATGATTGAACCAGAAATGGCATTTTATGAACTTGAAGACAATATAAATTTAGCTGAGAAATTTATTAAATCTATTATTCAAAATATTTATAAAAAATGTAAAAAGGAAATCATGTTTTTGAGTGAAAGACTTTTTAAAGAAGAACAAAATTTACCAAAAAATGAAAGAAATGAAATGAGTCTTGATAAAAGAATAAATTTTGTAATAAATAATGATTTTATAAGAATAACTTACAATGAAGCTTTTGAAATTTTAAAAAATTCTACACCTAATAAAAAAAATAAATTTAAATATCCTATCTCTGAATGGGGAATTGATTTTCAAAGTGAACACGAAAGATTTTTAGTGGAAAAACATTTTAAAAGTCCTGTAGTTGTATATAATTACCCCTCCAAAATTAAAGCTTTCTATATGAGATTGAATGATGACAATAAGACTGTAAGAGCTATGGATATTTTATTCCCTGGAATAGGTGAAATTGTAGGGGGATCTCAAAGAGAAGAAAGACTTGATGTTTTAAAAAAACGTATTGCCCATTTAAATATTGATGAAAAAGAACTTTGGTGGTATCTTGATTTAAGGAAATATGGATCTGTAAAACATAGTGGATTTGGATTAGGTCTTGAAAGACTTATTTTATTTATTACAGGTATGGGTAATATTCGCGATGTAATTCCATTTCCAAGAACTCCTAAAAACGCTGAATTTTAAATTTTTTCTCCCTGTTATTTTGTAATTTTAGATTAATTATCTAAAATGTTAAATCAAAAGTTACAGTTAAAACTTTCTCAAAAATTATCCCCTCAACAAATACAGTTGATGAAGTTAATACAATTATCAACTCTTGAATTTGAGCAAAGGCTTTCAACTGAAATTGAGGAAAATCCTGCGTTAGATACAATAAATGAAAATCAAGAACAAGAAAAAGATGATTTTGAGTTAGAAGATAACTTTGAAAATGAAGATATTAATAATGATGAGATTGATATATCTGATTATTTATCTGATGACGATATTCCTGAATATAATTTAAGATCAAATAATTATAGTGAAGAAAATGAAACAGCTATTCCATATGCATCAGGCACATCATTTAATCAATATTTAAAAAGCCAATTACATTCATTTTCCTTTGATGATGAAGGTTTAAAAATAGCTGAGTTTATTGTAGGAAGCTTAGATCAATTTGGATATTTAAGAAGAGAACTAATTGATATTTCAGATGATTTAGCTTTTTCTCTGGGGATTGATGCAAATGAAAATCAAATTCAAAAAATTTTAGATAAGATATATTTACTTGATCCACCTGGTGTAGGAGCAAAAAATCTTAAAGAATGTTTATTAATTCAACTTAAGAGAAAAAAAGTAACTAAAAAAATTAGTAATGCTATAAAAATAACAGAAGATTTGTTCGATGAGTTTTCTAAAAGACATTTTGATAAGGTCAAGAGCAAATTAAATATTAGCTCTAATGAATTAAAGGAAAGTATTTTAGAAATTGAAAAGTTAAATCCAAAACCAGGAGGTGGTTATAATGAAAATATAAAAATTAATTCCTCTATAGTACCTGACTTTACCATTGAAATAATTGATGGAGAGATTAAACTTAGATTAAACTCAAGAAATGCGCCTGATTTATATGTATCTGAAGAATATAAAAATATGCTTTCTGGTTACTCGGAATCAAAAGAAAAGACTAAAAGTCAAAAAGATGCTGTATTGTTTATTAAACAAAAACTAGATTCAGCTAAATGGTTTATCGAAGCAATAAAGCAAAGAAACCAAACATTAATAATGACGATGTCTGCTATAATAAGTTTTCAAAAAGAATATTTTTTAAGTGGTGATGAAAAAAAATTAAAGCCAATGATATTAAAAGATATTGCAGAGGAAATAACTATGGATATATCAACAATTTCTAGAGTAGCCAATAGTAAATATGTGGATACTCCTTATGGTATTAAATTAATTAAATCATTTTTTTCGGAAGGTATTAAAAACTCTAAAGGTGAAGATATTTCAACTATTGAGGTTAAAAAGACTTTGGAATCAATAATTAATAATGAAAATAAGAAAAAACCATTTACAGATGATCAATTAACTAAGCTATTAAACAAAGAAGGGTATCCAATTGCAAGAAGAACAGTTGCTAAATATAGAGAAATGATTGGAGCTTCAGTAGCTAGGCTAAGAAGAAAATTATAATGAATGATTTTTCAATAATCATAGTTAATTATAAATCATGGGTCCCACTAACCAAATGTTTAGATAGTATTTTAATTCAAAATATAATAATGCCTAAAATATTAGTATTAGATAATAATTCTAACGACGATATTTTTAATGATTTTAAAAAAAAATATAAATCCGTTGAGTGGATTAAAAATGATGAAAACCTAGGCTTTGCAAAAGCATGTAATAAAGGTTCGAAAAAAGTTAAATCAAAATGGATTTTATTTTTAAATCCTGATACATTAATTCCTAAAAATTGTTTTGAAAAGTTAACTAATAAGGTCAAAGATTCTAAAAATGAGATAATAAGTATTAAACAACTTAATGAAAAAGGTATTGATACACATGCATATGGGATGTTTTTAAATCTATATTCAATAAATGGGATTTTTAGGTTTATTTATAGATTATTCTCTGGTTTATCAAAAAAGGAAAATAATACAAAACTATCTTTTTCCCCTGACTGGATTTCAGGATCATTTATGTTAATTAAATCAAAGGATTTTATAAAAATTGGAGGCTTAGATGAAAAATTCTGGATGTATTATGAAGATATGGATTTATGTAAAACAGCTAAAAAATTTGGTATATCAACTAAATTCTATAATGATTTACATTGTTATCACTTTCATGGAAAATCTTCCAGGATCGATTTAGAAACTAAAATCAAATCAAAATCAGAAGTTATAAAATCGTCATTTATTTTTATAAATAAACATTATCGTGGTTTACACAGAAAAACTCTCTGTTTTTTATTGTATTTATCTAACTTTATTGAGCTATTTTTACTATCGCCATTTTTAAAAGAAAAAAGAGGGGTTTTTAAAAAAATAATAGGTTTTTAATTATTTATTTCCGTATAAAATAATTCAAGTCTAATTCGCTTATCATTATTAATTGGTTCAGGATTTGGGCCATAAAGGATTGTTCCGAGTGGGTTAACTACAGATGAAATAGGGATAAATTCTAATTGATTATTATTTTTTAATTCAGTATTGATGGTATTTGTTATATCTGATGAAACAACTAAGCCAAGTTTTTTATTTAAAGAATCATTTCGGATAATATTTTTTATATGCTCAGAAATTCTAATCTTATATTTTACTCCATTATTATCTTCATCTAATTCAATTAAACCGCTATGTACCATTTTTTGATTTTTTTGTTTTTGACCTTGAGAATTATCGATAAAGTAATCGATTACTGGAGATTTATTTTCAATATCATATAGATATAATCTTGATGGCTCAATAATTCCACCATTTCCATCAATTGTTTCATTGTCAATATACATAGTTAGGTTTGCTTCATTTATTAACCAGCCCTTAGATTTAATCTCATCTAATATATCATTGCCAGAATCATCTTTAAAAAGATCTATCTCCAGCATTATACCTTCTCCTCCTTTCAAATAAATCCTTTTTAAATCTTTAGAATTACTGTTTAAAGCCTCAGAAATATCAGATGAATAAGGATCATTTTTTAATAAATTAATTTGATTTCCAGTTAAATTAAGTTGGAAATTTTCTTCTTCTCTATCGATAGTATCATCAGATGTATCATCAGGTGTGTCATTTCTATTATAGCGGTCATATTCATAAACAATATTTATAGATGCTTCATTATAATTTAATATTAGCATGAGAGGGTCTGAAAAATCATATGCTTTTAGGGTTATCCCCTTAAAATATAAATTAAAATTATCCTGATTGGATAAATCGATATCTCCTTCTTTGTCTATTATTTTAGATTGTAAATATTCTTTATCAATTGGAATTCTTATTCTTGGTGAGAGCCTTTCTTTAACTTCAGTTGATTCATCAAAATCATCAGTATCAGGATCATCTTCTCTATATACTACAATTTCATCAGTACTAATTTCTACTTTACCATCAAATAAAGTTGTTCCTGCAAAGTTTTCAATTATATTATTATCTGAATAATATTTCAAAAGAGTTTCAAAATTATTATTTGGATCATATGTACTTAAGAAATAATCTAATTCTTGAACTTTAATTTTAAAAGTTGCATCTTTATTTCCAATTAAAGAATCAACATCATAAAGAGTAGTCCCTTTATTTGGATTAATAGTTTCAGTATCAACATCATCTAAAATACCATCATCATCGGTATCTGGATCTAAAGGATCTGTTCCATTTGTTCTTTCAAGAATATCCGACAATCCATCACCATCGCTATCGCTATATATGTCATTTGAATCAACATCATATATATCAATAACACCATCTCCATCTGAATCATATGTATTTGTATAAAATGGAATATCTAAATATGCATCAGTTATAATTTCATTTTCTTTAATAATTTGAATATTTGATACATCTCCAGCTTCTTCTTTTGATTGACTTGTAACTCCAAAAATTGGGTTTAACTCTTCAAGTGTTAATTGAGTAACAAAAGAAGCTTCTCTATCTCCAAAAATATTGTCTTGAATTGTACCTAACTGATATATAGGAAGTCCTATAGATTTAAATGGTGGAATCTGCTTTTGTTTGACTTCTAAATTAACATACTCAATGTTTGTTTGAAAAGTATCTGATTTAAGAATATCCGTTCCAATTGTATTATATTCTTTGTTACAGGAAATAAAAATTAAGAAAAATAAAAAAGTATATATCTTATAATTTATCATCATTTAAAAATTTTTCATAAAACCCTATATATTCTTTTTCATAATCAGATTTTGTAAAACATTCCAATGTTGGAATCTTTATTTTTTTAAGTATGTCTTCAAAATCAGACTTAATATCAGATGTAAAAATTACTCCATCTGAAAAGGCTAAAGAAATCTTATAAAGATTTTCATATGTTGGATTATCGAGAAGTGAAAGATTTTTATCTTGAATTTCATCATATTTTAATTTATTAACTATCTTTTTATCCATTTTACCGGAAAGAATATTTTCATATAATGAAACTATAACTTTCGTGTTTTCAAATTGAGGATTCTGATTATAGTATTTTTTCAAATATAATGGGACAAAAGAAGCTATCCATCCGTGAACATGAACAAGGTCGGGAATCCAGTTTAATTTTTTAATTGTTTCAATCACACCCTTAGCAAAAAATATAGATCTTTCGTCATTATCTTTGTAGAGCTTATTGTTTTTATCAAATTCTACATTTCTATCTTTAAAATAATCTTCACTATCAATAAAATAAACTTGCATTCTTTCTTTTGGAATTGATGCAACTTTAAGAATTAGTGGCATATCCATATCATTAATTATTAAATTGATTCCTGATAATCTAATAACTTCATGCAATTGATGTCTTCTCTCGTTAATAATTCCGTACTTAGGTATAAAAATTCTTGTTTGACCTCCATTTTCATTTACCATTTTAGGCAAACTATAAGTCATTGTAGCTATCTCAGTTTGAGGCATATAGGGAATCACCTCAGATGAAATATATAAAATTCTTTTTCCTTTCATAAATCCTATGTTACAAGGTCCACAAAATTACAAAAATTAAATCTAAAGTGTTAAGTTTGCATGCTGTTAAAATTTTCTTAAATGATTATTGTTAAGAATATTTCCGATTTAAATAATATAATATCAAACCAATCTTCAAAAACATCAAATATAGGATTGGTACCAACAATGGGCTCATTACATGATGGGCATCTAGCTCTAATTAGAGATGCAAATAAAAAGTGTGATATAGTTTGGGTATCAATTTTTGTTAATCCTACCCAATTTAATGATTTAAATGATTATAATTCTTACCCCAATGAACTTGAGAATGATATAAAAAAAATTAGAACTATTTCATCAAAAATTTATGTCTTTTATCCATCTGTTAGTGAAATATATAATAATGGAGTTTCATCTGAAAAATTTAATTTTAATGACTTGGATAAAGTTTTAGAAGGCAAACATAGACCCGGTCATTTTAATGGTGTAGCAACAATTGTAAAAAAATTATTCAAAACTATTAAGCCATTAAAAGTTTTTTTTGGCGAAAAAGATTTTCAACAAACAATTATTGTAAGAGAAATAATTAATTCTTATTTCCCAAAAATTACTCTAATTACGTGCCCTACAATTAGAAATAATTATGGATTAGCATTAAGCTCAAGGAATAAATTAATTTCAAAAAAAGCTCTTAATAACTCAGGAATAATTTTTGAAACATTACTCTTTGTAAAAAATAATTTTGTAAAAACTTCATACAAACAATTAAAAAAAAGTGTAAAACAAAAAATTGAAGATATTAGTACCTTTAAATTAGATTATTTTGAAATAAGAGAAAGTGAAACACTAAATCCTTATGATGAAAACAATAAAAAAAAATCATATAGGGCATTCATTTGTGTAAAAGTTGAAGGAATAAGATTAATTGATAATCTTCTTATAAACTAAGGTGGCAACAATAAAAAAAATTTTTTCTTGTAATAACTGTGGAGCAAGGTATCCCAAATGGATGGGACAGTGTGTTCATTGTGGTGAGTGGAATACTATTGAAGAAGAAATAGTTAAATCAAAAAAAAATCCAGAACAAAAAATATTAGAAAATAACTCTAAAGTTCAAGAAATCAAAGATATCTCAACTCAAAAAAATGAAAGAATTAAAATATATGATAATGAATTGAATAGAGTTTTAGGAGGAGGTTTAGTTCCTGGATCTTTAATTTTGATTTCCGGTGAGCCAGGTATTGGAAAATCAACTCTTGTATTACAGATTTCAATTTCCATTAATAAAAAAGTTTTATATGTTTCTGGAGAAGAGAGTCAACAACAAATAAAAATAAGGGCAGACAGAATTTCAAATGATCAGACAGAATGTTACATTTTAACTGAAACTAATCTTGAATTAATTTTAAAATCTATTGAAAATATTTTACCAGAAATTATTGTTATCGATTCTATTCAAACAATTCAGACAGATAATATTGATAATAGCCAGGGAAGTACTCCTCAAATTAAAGAATGTACATCTACTCTGATAAAAGTTGCAAAACAAACTGGAATCCCAATAATTATAATTGGACATATAACTAAAGATGGAAATATTGCTGGTCCAAAAGTTTTAGAACATATGGTAGATGTTGTCCTTAACTTTGAAGGAGATAAAAACCATCAATATAGAATACTAAGATCAAAGAAAAATAGATTTGGATCAACATCTGAAATAGGAATTTATGAAATGTTTGATAAAGGTCTGCAAATAGTTAAAAACCCAAGTGAATTATTTACATCTAATAGAGATGAAGCTTTAAGTGGTAATTCAATAGGTATTACTATTGATGGTAATCGATCTATAATGGTTGAAATACAAGCATTAGTAAGTTCAGCGGTTTATGGTACTCCTCAAAGAATTTCTAATGGATTTAATTCAAAAAGATTAAATATGTTATTAGCAATACTAGAAAAAAAATTAGGATTTAAAATTGGTGTTAAAGATGTTTTTATAAATATAACTGGGGGAATAAAAATTGAAGATCCAGCTTTAGATTTAGCGGTAGTTTCTTCAATTTTATCTTCAAACACAAATCTAAGTATTGATTCTAAAGTGTGTTTTTGCGCTGAAATCGGACTTTCTGGTGAATTAAGAAATGTTAGCAATATAAATTTAAGAATTTCGGAAGCTGAAAGATTAGGTTATGAAAAAATTATCATTTCGAAAGGCTCAAAGTTAAATTATAATAATTCAAAAATTCAAATTCTTAAGTTTTCTAAATTAAATGATGTTGTTAAAGAAGTTTTTAGGGAGCAGGATTAGGATATTTTTCTTGAACTAAGTTAATTTCATTTACTATTTCTTCACTTAATTTTATATTAATACTTTCAATGTTTTCTTTTAATTGTTTAATTGAAGTAGCTCCAATTATATTACTTGTTACAAAAGGTCTATCATTTACAAATGAAAGAGCTAAGTGAGTTAGTGATATATTGAATTTATTTGCAATTTCATTATATAAAATTGCTGCTTTCATAGAATTTTCTCCATTATACCTTTTTAAATTTGGGAATAAATCTAATCTACTATTTTTTGGCATTTTATTGTTAAAATATTTCCCACTTAGAACCCCAAAACCAAGCGGTGAATATGCCAATAGTCCTATATTTTCTCTTTTACAAATTTCAGAGCTTCCTATCTCAAATAATCTATTTAATAGAGAATAAGGATTTTGTATTGTAATCATTTTTGGAAGATTTTTATTTGAATATTCCAAAAACTTCATTATTCCCCACGGGTTTTCATTAGATAATCCTACATGTCTTATCTTACCAGATTTGACACATTTTTTCAATTTTTCTAAAACCTCCAAAAAATTATCTTCCCATGAATCTTTTGTATCAGAAAAGCTTCTATTTCCAAATGTATTTGTAATTCTCTCTGGCCAATGTAATTGATATAGATCAATATAGTCTGTATTTAATCTTTTTAAACTCCCATTTAATGCTTCTTCAATTGAATTCCCCTTAAACCCTGTTTTTCTTATGTGTGCTGTATAAGCACCAGGGCCAGCAATTTTTGTTGCAAGAATTATTTTATCTCTTTTTTTATATTCATTAAACCATTTTCCAATAATTTTTTCAGTATCAGCATATTTATCAGGTGTTGCTGGCACTGGATAGAGTTCAGCTGTATCAAAAAAATTTACACCATTTTCTAAACTGTAATTCATCTGATCAAAAGCTTCATTTATAGTATTTTGTCTTCCCCAGGTCATTGTACCAAGACAAATTTTACTAACTTTTATATTTGTGGATGGTAATAAATTATACTCCATTATAATTCTAAATTAATTCCTATTGGACAATGATCAGAATGAACAACATCATCCAAAATATATGATTTTTTTATGTTATTCTCCAATTGATTAGTTGCTAACAAATAATCAATCCTCCATCCCTTATTATTTGCTCTTGAATTTGCGCGATAGCTCCACCATGAATATTTGTGTGGAGACTTATTATGGATTCTAAACGAATCCACATAGCCATCTTTTAAAAATTTATCAATCCATTTTCTTTCCCAAGGTAAAAATCCAGAAACTTTAATTTTTGGATTATGAATATCTATTTCTTCATGGCAAATATTAAAATCTCCACCAACTATCATATTTGGAATATCCTTATTAATTAATTTGATATATTTTTTAAACTCATACATATACTTTTTCTTGAATTCTAATCGATCATCATTAGTTCCAGATGGTAAGTATAAACTCATAACAGAAAATTTTTTAAAATCCAGTCTTAAGTTTCTTCCCTCATAATCCATAAAATCAATCCCAGTCCCATACTTAATATTTAAGGGTTTAATTTTAGTTATAATTCCAACTCCACTATATCCTTTTTTTTGAGCTGGGAACCAGTAATTATAATATCCAAGCTCCTTAAATAAACACGTTTCAAACTGGGAAGTATTTGCTTTAATTTCTTGAAAACACACTATGTCAGGATTTGCTTCTTGAAGCCATTTTAAAAGATCTTTTCTTAAAGCAGCTCTTATTCCATTTATATTATATGAAAAAATTTTAATCAATTTTTTATTGAAGCCAGTTAGAGATGTCCAATGATTTTACTAAAAATTCTTCGATTAAATCTACCTTAATACGTTCTTGTTTCATTGAATCCCTTTCTCTTACTGTAACCGTATTATCTTCGATTGATTGGTGATCTATAGTTATACAATATGGTGTTCCAAGAGCATCTTGTCTTCTATACCTTCTTCCTATAGCATCCTTTTCATCATAGGTTAATTTAAACTTTATCTTTAATTTGTCTTTAATATTATTTGCATATTCTGAAAGTCCATCTTTCTTAACTAGCGGAAGTATTGCACATTTATTTGGTGCTAATATTTTAGGAATTTTTAATACAATTCTTTCTGAACCACCATCTAATTTTTCAGTTATTAAAGAATTTGAAAATATTGCTAAAAACATTCTATCTAATCCAATTGATGTCTCGACTACATAAGGCGTGTATTTAGATTGATCTAAGGGATCAAAATATTTGATTTGTTTTGATGAAAATTTTTCATGATTTGATAAGTCAAAATTTGTTCTAGAATGAATACCTTCAAGCTCCTTAAATCCAAATGGAAAATTAAATTCAATATCACATGCTGCATCAGCATAATGAGCTAACTTCTCATGATCATGAAATTTGTAATTATCTCCTTTAATACCTAATGAGAGATGCCACTTCATTCTATTTTCTTTCCAGTATTCATACCACTTTTTTTGTTCCCCTGGTTTAATAAAAAATTGCATTTCCATTTGCTCAAATTCACGCATTCTAAAGATAAACTGTCTTGCTACAATTTCATTTCTAAATGCTTTTCCTATTTGAGCAATACCAAATGGTATTTTCATTCTTCCTGTTTTTTGAACATTTAAATAGTTTAGAAAAATTCCTTGGGCAGTCTCTGGTCTTAAATATAAATCTGAAGAACTTTCTTTAGAAGCACCAACTTGAGTTTTAAACATTAAATTAAATTGTTTAACGTCTGTCCAATTACTTGATCCTGAGACTGGACAAATAATGTTATTATCGGATATTATATTTTTTAGTTCACTTAAATTATCATTATTCAAAGCCTTTTTAAATCTAGACTTTAATTCATCTATTTGATTGGTATATTTAAGAGCTCTTTCATTAGTAGACAAAAAGGTTTTTTCATCAAATTTTACACCGAATCTTTTTTTCTGCTTATTAAGTTCCTTAATTAATTTATTTTCAATTTTTTGAATAAAATCTTCGATTAAATTATCAGCCCTATATCTTTTTTTAGAATCTTTATTGTCTATTAGAGGATCATTAAAAGCATCTAGGTGTCCACTTGATTTCCAAGTAGTTGGATGTGAAAAAATTGCAGAATCTATCCCAACTATATTGTCATTTAATTGAACCATTGATTTCCACCAATAATCTTTAATATTATTTTTTAAGTGAACTCCATTTTGTCCGTAGTCATAAACTGCACTTAATCCATCATATATATCGCTAGATTGAAAAATAAAACCATATTCTTTTGCATGTGAAATAATTTTTTTGAATTTTTCTTCAGACATATAACAAAAATACTATATTCATCAATAATAAATCATTTTAATTTGATTGAAAAAAATTATTGTAAGCTATTTATAAAAATGAAATCTTTTTTTTTATTTCTTTTAACTATTTCAGTTTTAGGTTCTTGTGCAAAACGAGGTAATCCCACTGGCGGTCCTATTGACGAAAGTCCCCCAGAAGTGATTAAAACTGAACCAGAAAATAATTCAGTTTTTTTTAATGATAATAAAATTAGAATTTTTTTTAATGAGTATATAAAACTTGAAAAGTTAAATTCACAACTTGTAGTATCCCCTCCAATAGAGAAAAATAAATATTCAATCTTTCCTCAAGGTGGAGCCTCTAAATATATTGATATAGAAATTAATGAAACATTTACTGATAGTACAACATATGTATTTAATTTTGGCCAAAGCATAATAGATAATAATGAAAATAATGAATTGCCTTTTTATAAATACGCATTTTCAACTGGTTCATATATTGATTCATTAGAACTTGATGGAATGATATATGATAGTTTTTCAGCAAAAACTGATAAGTTAATTACTGCTATGCTGTATCCTTACAATAATAAATTTTATGATTCCATTATATACAAAGAAAAACCAACTTACGTAGCTAGCACGCTTGATAGTACATATTTTAATTTCACAAATGTAAAAGCAGGAAAATACCAATTGATTGCCATTAAGGATAATAACAATAATTATTTATTTGATCCATTAATTGATAAAATTGCTTTTTATGAAAATGTAGTTGATTTACCTAATGAAGAAGAAAAAATAGAATTAAACATATTCAAGGAAAATCCTGATTTTTTTATTTTTAAACCTTTTCAGGATAAATACAATAGAATAAGTTTTGGTTTTCGTGGAAATACTGAAAATTTAAAAATTAATATTGAAAATGAAAGATCTAAACCCATGACAGATATAACATATGAAAAGGAAACTGATACCTTAAATTTTTGGTTTAATGAATTTGAGTATGATACGCTATACTTGAAAGTGACAAATAATAGTTATAATGAAAAGTTTAAAATACCATTTCCAAAAAAAGAAATTGAAAAGGATTCATTGGAAATTAATTCTGACAATAAAAATTACGTTGATTTAGGTTCAAAATTTATTTTAAACAGTAACATACCTCTAAAAAAAATTAACAATGAATTAATAAAGATTATTGATAAGGATTCATTAGAGGTTAATTTTATTACTAATATTAAAGAAAAAATGGATATAGAATTTGATTTTGAGATTCTTCCTAATGATAAATATTCTTTAATGATTCTCCCAAATGCAATAGTTGATTTCTACGAAAATACTAATGATACTTTAAATTACTCTTTTGATACAAAAGATAGATCTAATTATGGTCAACTGATTCTTTCAATAAAATCTATCAATGAATATCCATTAATTGTTGATTTATTAGACTCAAATGAAAAAGTGATTAAAAGTAACTATCTATTAAATAATCAAGAAGCTTGTATTTTTGAAAATATTACGGCTGGGGATTATAATATTAGATTAATTTATGATAAAAATCAAAATCAAAAATGGGATACCGGTAACTATCTTAAAAAAATTAATCCTGAAAGGACAATTCATAATTTAGAAAAAATTAAGATTAGAGCTAACTGGATAATTAGAGAAAATATTTAGACTATTTTTTTAAGTTTGCCTTTACATATTCCCTATTAAGTTTAGCAATATAATCTAACGAAATTCCTTTGGGACATTCTACATGACAAGCTCCAGTATTAGTACAATTTCCAAAGCCTTCTTCGTCCATTTGATTAACCATATTTAGTACTCTATCTGTTGCTTCAACTTTTCCTTGTGGTAAAAGTGAGAACTGAGAAACTTTAGCTGAAACAAATAACATTGCAGAAGAATTTTTACAACTTGCTACACATGCCCCACAACCAATACAGGTTGCAGCGTCAAATGCTTTATCAGCACTTTCTTTTTCAATTGGGATTGTATTAGCGTCTAAAGTATTACCAGATGTATTGATAGATATAAATCCACCTGATTGTTGTATTCTATCAAATGCTGTTCTATCAACAACTAAATCTTTTATAATGGGAAAAGCTTTTGCTCTAAATGGTTCAATATATATAGTATCTTCGTCCTTAAATTTTCTCATATGTAATTGACATGTCGTAATCAATTTTTCGGGACCATGAGGCTCTCCATTTATAAACATAGAGCAAGATCCACAAATTCCTTCTCTACAATCATGATCAAAAGCAACAGGATCTCCACCTTCATCAATTATTCTTTCGTTTAAAACATCCATCATCTCCAAAAAAGACATGTCAGGTGAAATATCTTCAATTTCGTAATCAACCATTGAACCTTTAGATTTATTATTTTTTTGACGCCATATTTTTAAAAATAATTTCATTTATTTATAAGATCTATTTTTTAATTCAACATTTTCAAATTCTAAAGGTTCCTTGTGTAATTTAGAAAACTCAATATTTTGATTATACTCCCAAGCTGAAACAAATTTATAATCTTCATCATTTCTTAGCGCTTCACCTTCTTTAGTTTGGTATTCTTCTCTAAAATGTCCTCCACAAGATTCATTTCTATTTAAAGCATCTAATGCAAATAGCTCACCTAACTCCATAAAGTCAGCTACTCTTAATACCTTTGCTAAAGACTCATTGAAAGAGTACTGATCACCATTAACTCTAACAGATTTATAAAACTCTTTTCTTAATTTTTGAATTTCTTTTATTGCCTTTTTTAAATCATTTTTATTTCTTGACATCCCACAGTTATTCCAAATAATTTTACCCAATATCTTGTGGAAATAATCAACAGATTTTGAGCCTTTATTATTCATAATTTTAGAAATTTTTTCTTCGATATTTTTCTTAGCTTTTTCGAATTCAGGGCTTTTATCAGAAATTGGACCTGTCTTAATATCATCAGCTAAATAATCATTAATTGTATTAGGTAATACGAAATATCCATCTGCTAGTCCTTGCATTAATGCAGACGCACCAAGCCTATTTGCTCCATGATCTGAAAAATTTGCTTCTCCAATTGCATAGCATCCAGGAATAGTTGTCATCAAATTATAATCGACCCATAACCCTCCCATTGTATAATGTACTGCTGGATAAATCATCATAGGAGTTTTGTATGGATTTTCATCAACAATTTTTTCATACATCTGAAATAAATTTCCATATTTAGATCTAATCACACCCTCACCTAATTCTTTTACTAATTTTAAATCTTTGGTGTCTAAACCATTGATTAAAGCTTTTTCTTTTCCATATCTTATTATTGATGATGAAAAATCAAGAAAAACTGCTTCTCCAGTTTTATTTACACCAAATCCTAAATCACATCTTTCTTTAGCAGCTCTGGATGCAACATCTCGAGGAACTAAATTTCCAAATGCAGGATATCTTCTCTCCAAATAATAATCTCTATCATCCTCTTTCAAATCTACTGGCTTTAATTCACCTTTTCTAATTTTATCAGCATCTTCAATTTTCTTAGGGACCCAAATTCTTCCATCATTTCTTAAGGATTCTGACATTAAAGTTAGTTTAGATTGATAATCCCCAGAAACTGGAATACAAGTTGGATGAATTTGAGTAAATGATGGGTTAGCAAATAATGCTCCCTTCTTATGAACTTTCCAAGCAGCAGAAACATTACTACCCATTGCATTAGTTGATAAATAAAATAGATTGCCATAACCACCAGTTGCTAAGACTACGGCATGGGCAGAATGTTTTTCAATTTTCCCATTTATTAAATTTCTCGTTATTATTCCTCTGGCTTTACCATCAACAACAACAATATCCATCATTTCATGTCTGGTATTCATTTGAATTTTTCCTCTGGCTACTTGCCTATTCATAGCAGAATATGCTCCAAGAAGTAACTGTTGTCCTGTTTGGCCTTTTGCATAAAAAGTTCTTGAAACTAAAACACCACCAAAAGAACGATTATCTAAAAGCCCTCCATATTCGCGAGCAAAAGGAACACCTTGAGCTACACATTGATCAATAATACTAGATGATACTTCTGCTAATCTATATACATTGGATTCTCGAGATCTATAATCCCCACCTTTTATAGTATCATAAAAAAGTCTATGTACAGAATCACCATCTCCTTGATAATTTTTTGCAGCATTAATACCACCTTGAGCAGCTATGGAGTGTGCTCTTCTAGATGAATCCTGGAAACAAAATGCCTTAACATTATATCCTTGTTCTGCAAGTGTAGCACAAGCAGAACCTCCAGCCAAACCAGTACCAACCACGATTATATCAATGTTTCTTTTATTTGCAGGACTTACTAATCTAACATCATTCTTGTGATTACTCCATTTTAAATGAAGAGGACCTTTAGGAACTTTTGAGTTTAAGGATGAAATACTTTTTAGGGGACTGAAATCTTTAATAAATGAATGAAGATCGATAGACTTATTACGAATAATCCTGTTCTTCTCTAAGTAATTTGAATCAGTAGATTTGATAGGGTGTCTATTTTCTGATTTATGCCAGTCAGAGTCCCAATCCTTAAGCTTACATTTAACACCAGTACTTTTCTTTACAACCTTATTTTTACCATTAGGTAAATTTTGGTAATATCTAACACATACAGTTAATTCGTCAGTTTTGGAATATTCTTCTTTAGGTTTTCTATAATTTAATGAGTAGGTTATTTTTTTCATTCACGTGTTAAAATTAAGAATTAATTTTTAAATAAAAAAAAATTAATTTAATCATTTTTATAACACATATATAATCAGTTATTTAGTGATATTTGTAACACAATATATTATTCATTAAGTGTTACAAATTAGTACATTATGTGTTATAAATGAAGAAAATAATGATATAAAGCAATAAAACAGAAGCCTATTGGAATACCAATGCCAAAAGCATAACTAAGCTTTTTTATAGTCATTGCATACTTATTATTTGTTCCCAATGATTGTGTAGATGAAGATAAACCGTGTATTAAATGTAGAGAAAGAAAAATAAATGATACACAATATAATCCAACTCTAATTGGATTTTCAAATCTATGAACTAATTCTTCATAATATCTATCAGGATCTTCTGGTAGAGATTGGACATATTTATAATCCATTTCAGGAACCCAAAAATCATAAAAATGAAGCGCTAAAAAGGATAAAATTACTATTCCTGATATTATCATATTCCTAGAAACAAACATTGAATTTTTAGACCCTTTATACATAGCATATGTGACAGGTCTTGCTTTTCTATTTTGCCATTCTAAAACAAAACCCATTATAAAATGAAACATTACTCCTGCAATTAATATTGGCTGAAGTATAAACTGAACCAACGGATTGTTACCCATAAAATGTGATATCATATTAAAAATGCTTTCACTAAAAACAGATGTAATGTTAATTAGAAAGTGTTGAGTTAAGAAAACTATTAAAAAAATCCCCGATAAAGCCATCGCTATTTTTCTGCCAATTGAGGATCTAAAAAAACTTTTCATTAATTATTTAATGCTTCAAAATTAGTCTTTGAAAATTTTAGAAACAAGAACTTTAAGTTTTAAATTATTAAATTTGGAATTTATAAATTTAAATGAAATACAATAAAATAAATAATAAATTATTTATTAAGAACAGAAAAGATTTTATAAATGAACTTGCCTCCAATAGCATTGCTTTTTTTAATTCAAATGATATCTACCCAATTAGTGCAGATTCAACTTTACCTTTTGAACAACATAGAGATATTTTTTACTTAAGCGGAATAGACCAGGAAGAAAGTATTTTGGTTATTAGCAATAATAAAAATTATGACTACAAAGAAATGTTATTTATTAGAGAAACCAATGACCACATTGTTCATTGGGAAGGAGAAAAGTTAACAAAAAAAGAGGCTACTGAGGTTTCAGGAATTAATACTGTTCACTGGTTAGGAGAATTTGATAGGTTTCTAGATGAATTGATAAAAAACCATGATAATATATACATTAATACAAATGAACATTACAGGCAAAATGTTGAAACTGAAACTAGAGAAGATAGATTTATTAAAAAATTAAAAAAAATTGGAGGTATAAACTTTAAAAAAAGTAATCCTATTTTGCAAAAACAAAGATCGATCAAGGATCCAATAGAAATTGAATTAATTAAAAAAGCATGTGAAATAACAAAAAAAGGGTTTGAAAGAGTTTTATCTTTTGTAAAACCAGGTATATGGGAATATGAAATAGAAGCAGAATTTTCGCATGAATTTCTAAGAAATAAGTCTAAAAGGTTTGCTTATAATCCTATAATTGCTTCTGGAATAAATTCTAATTATTTACATTACATAAAAAACAACAAACAGTGTCAATCAGGTGAAATCATTTTGATGGATGTTGGAGCAGAATATGCTAATTATTCTAGCGACATGACTAGAACAATTCCTGTAAATGGCAGATTTACAACTAGACAAAAAACTATTTATCAAGCTGTATTAAATGTAAAAAAAATTGCAACTGAATTACTAAGGCCTGGTGTATTATGGAAAGATTTTCATATTGAAGTTGGCAATATAATGACATCAGAACTTCTAAAAATTGGTCTTCTAAATAAGGTTGATATCCAAAATCAAACAAAAAAGAAACCTGCTTATAAGAAATACTTTAGTCATGGTACCTCTCATCATATGGGTCTTGACACACACGATTATTGTGATTTAGATATACCTTTTGAAAAGAACATGGTTCTGACTGTTGAGCCTGGAATATATATAATGGAAGAAGGATTTGGTATAAGGCTTGAAGATGATGTAGTTATAAATGAAAATGGTAGTCCAACTAATTTAATGGCAAATATTCCTATAGAAATTGAAGAAATTGAAGAATCGATGAATTAAAATGACTTCCAACCCATAGAATTAATGATTGTTTTTTTTGAATCTTTTCCATTTAATTCCAAATCTAAATTTTCTGTAATGTGGCCAATAACATTAAAATAGTCATTGTCCTTAATTAGTTCATATGAATCTTGATTAATAGTAAACAATAATTCGTAATCCTCTCCTCCTGAAAGAAATATAGTTGAGGGTTCTAGATTAAATTCTTTACAGGTGCTTAAAAATGATTCATCAAAATTAAATTTTTCCTCATAAATCTGACATCCAACCTTAGACGAACTACATAAATGTATTAATTCAGATGATAAGCCATCGCTTATATCAATCATTGAGCTAGGGATAATATTATTTTGATCAAGAAATAATATTACATCTTTTCTAGCTTCTGGTTTTAATTGGCTTTCGATTAATTTAGTATAAGTAGATAGGTCCGGTTTACTATTTTGATTTACTAAAAAAACTTGTTTTTCTCTTTCAAGCACCTGTAATCCTAAATAAGCTTTACCTAAATTTCCAGTTAAAACAATCAAATCATTATTTTTTGCACCAGATCGTTTAACTATTTTTTCTTTTTTTGCAGAGCCAATTGCTGTAATTGAAATTACTATTCCTTTATTTGAGGAGGTGGTATCTCCACCTACAAGGTCAACTCCATAATTTTTACAAGCTAAATTAATGCCCGAATATAAGTCCTGAATAGATTCAACTTTGAATCTATTTGATATTGCAATTGAAACAGTTACTTGATTGCATTCAGCATTCATAGAATATATATCCGAAATACTGGAAATTATAGATTTATAACCCAAGTGTTTTAATGGAAAATAAGATAAATCAAAATGTACACCCTCAACAAGCATATCAGTTGAAACTATTGTTTGAAGTTTTGAATTATCAATAATTGCTGAATCATCTCCAATACCCAAAACTGATGATTTATTTTTAAGTTTAATATTTTTAGATATAAGCTTAATTAGCCCAAACTCTCCTAGCTCGTTTATATCAGTAAGTTTATTAGAATTTTCTTCCATTTAAATAAAAAATTAATCAATCGATTTTCAAATTTAGAGTAATAATTATTTTTTAAAGGATTATATTTGCAAAATATGATTAAAGTTGCCGATACAGCTAAAAGTCAAGTTTATAAGCTTATGCAAGTTGATGGATTTAGCCCTGAAAAAGATTTTGTAAGGGTTGGAGTAAAAAGTGGTGGTTGCTCAGGATTATCATATGAGCTTAATTTTGATAAGAATAAAGATACTGATGATAAAGTTTTTGAACATAATGGTATAAAAATTGTAGTAGACAAGAAAAGTTTTTTATACTTGATAGGTACAACATTAGAATACTCGGGAGGACTCAATGGCAAAGGGTTTGTTTTTATTAATCCTAATGCATCCAGAACATGTGGATGTGGCGAAAGTTTTTCTCTTTAATTTAAAAAAATGGCATATACAGAAGAAGAATTAAAAAAAGAATTAGAACAACAGGAATATCAGTATGGTTTTACAACTAAAATTGAATCTGAAACATTTCCAGTTGGTTTAAATGAAGATATAGTAAGATCTATTTCAAAAAAGAAAAATGAACCCAAATGGATGACTGATTGGAGATTAGATGCTTTTTCTGCATGGAAAAAAATGGAAGAACCAGAGTGGTCTAATGTTACTTATAAAAAACCTGATTTTCAAGCTATATCTTATTTTTCAGCCCCAAAAACAAATACAAAATATAAAAGCTTAGATGAAGTAGACCCTGAACTATTAAAGACTTTTGATAAACTTGGTATTTCAATTGAAGAACAAAAAAAACTTTCTGGTGTTGCTGTTGATATAGTTATGGATTCTGTATCAGTGGCTACAACATTTAGAGAAACTTTAGCTAAAGATGGAATCATTTTTTGTTCAATTTCTGAAGCCATAAAAGATTATCCTGACTTAGTAAAAAAATATATTGGTAAAGTTATCCCTAAAAAAGATAACTTTTATGCTGCTTTAAATTCTGCTGTTTTTTCAGATGGTTCTTTCTGTTACATACCAAAGGGTGTAAGATGTCCTATGGAATTATCCACATATTTTAGAATCAATCAGTCAGGAACTGGTCAGTTTGAAAGGACTTTAGTTATTGCTGACAAGGGAAGTTATGTGAGTTATTTAGAAGGTTGTACTGCTCCTAGTCGAGATGAAAATCAATTACATGCCGCAGTAGTTGAGCTGATTGCTCTTGATGATGCAGAAATAAAATACTCTACTGTACAAAATTGGTACCCAGGCAATAAACATGGTAAAGGCGGTGTGTTTAATTTTGTTACCAAAAGAGGTTTATGTCATACAAATTCAAAAATATCATGGACTCAAGTTGAAACAGGGTCTGCGGTTACTTGGAAATATCCATCCTGTATTTTAAAAGGCGATAATAGTATTGGAGAATTTTATTCAATTGCTGTTACCAATAATTACCAGCAAGCAGACACTGGAACCAAAATGATTCATCTTGGGAAAAATACTAAAAGTACTATTATCTCTAAAGGTGTTTCTGCTGGGAAATCTCAGAACAGCTACAGAGGTCTTGTTCAAATAGGTAAAAGAGCTGAAAATGCAAGAAACTTCTCTCAGTGTGATTCACTTCTTATGGGTAATAATTGTGGTGCTCATACATTTCCTTACATTGAAGTTAAAAACAAAACCGCCCAAATTGAACATGAAGCAACTACAAGTAAAATTGGTGAAGATCAAATATTTTACTGTAATCAAAGAGGTATTGATGTAGAAAAAGCAATTGCTTTAATTGTTAATGGTTTTAGTAAAGAGGTCTTAAATAACCTACCTATGGAATTTGCTGTTGAGGCTCAAAAATTATTAGAAATATCTCTAGAAGGTTCTGTTGGATAAAATTAAATTATGTTAAAGATTGAAAATTTACACGTAAACATCGATGATAAATCGATTATTAAAGGTCTAGATTTAGAAGTAAAGACTGGAGAAGTTCATGCAATAATGGGTCCTAACGGATCTGGTAAAAGCACCCTTTCCTCAGTAATAGCTGGAAATGAGGCTTATGAAGTTGTGAAGGGTAAAATTCTTTACAATGATGAAAATATTGAAGATTTATCCGCTGAAGAAAGAGCTCATAAAGGGATATTTATGTCTTTTCAATATCCTGTTGAAATTCCCGGTATTACAGTTACAAACTTTATTAAGACTGCTATAAATTCAAATCTTAGGGCTAGAGGAAAAAAAGAAATGCCAGCTAATGAAATGTTAAAAACCATAAGGGAAAAAGCAAGCCTTTTAGAAATTGACTCTAAATTTCTATCAAGGTCTTTAAACGAAGGGTTTTCTGGTGGTGAGAAGAAAAGGAATGAAATTTTTCAAATGGCAATGTTAAATCCAACATTAGCTATTTTAGATGAAACAGATTCTGGATTAGATATTGATGCTTTAAGAATTGTTGCAAGTGGTGTGAATAAATTAAAAAACAAGGATAATGCAATTGTTGTTATAACGCATTATCAAAGGCTACTTGATCACATTATTCCTGACTATGTACATGTTTTACAGGATGGAAAAATAGTTAAATCAGGTGATAAAAATCTTGCACTTGAATTAGAGGAAAAAGGATACGATTGGATTTAACTTTTATTATATGAGTTTAAAAGAAAAACTAGTTTCATCATTTTTAGCTTTTGAATTAGACAATGATATTAACTCACCTATTCATGATGTAAGATCTAAATCTATTAAAAGATTTGAAAAAATAGGCTTCCCAGATAAGAAAAATGAATACTGGAAGTATACACCGATAAATAAAATATTAAATGAACAACTAACAATTTTTAGAAAGAAAAGACATTTAATAGAATTTGATAAAGTAAAAGATTTTTTCTTGGGTGGAATTGAATCATATAAAATTGTTTTTATTGATGGAATGTATGACCCTCTCTGGTCAGAAACAACTCATGAGGGCTCCGATATTTGTATTTTATCATCTGTTTTAGAAAATGAAAAATATTCTGATCATATATCAAAATATTACAATAAATTAGTTGATAAAGATGAGTCATTTGGTTTATTAAACAGTTCTTTTTCAAAGGAAGGAGCTTTTATTCATGTTCCAATAAATATTGAATTAGATAAGCCTATTGAAATAATACACATTAATTCCGGAGCAGAAGTTTCTTTGATGTTACAGCCAAGAAACTTGATAATTCTAGAAAAAGGCTCTAAAGCACAAATTATTGAGAGCCATTATTCATTAAATAATAAAAATGAAAAGATACCCGCGGACACACTGACCAATACTTTAACTGAAATTCATGTTGAAGATAATGCCAACCTTGATTATTATAAAATTCAAAATGATTTACACACATCTTCAATAATTGACAACACTTATATAGATCAAAAAAAGAATAGTGTTGCTAGCTGCCATACATTTTCGTTTGGGGGTAATATTGTAAGAAATAATCTTAATTTCTATCAAAATGGGAAGAATATTAATTCGATTTTAAAAGGTATTACAATATTAGGTTCTAACCAGCATACAGATCACCATACATTGGTTCATCATGCTAACCCAAATTGTGAAAGCTATCAAGAATATAAAGGTATATATAATGATAAATCAACAGGTGTATTCAATGGTAAGGTTATTGTTGATAGAGTTGCTCAAAAAATAAATGCATTTCAACAAAATAATAATCTTCTAGTTGGAGATCACTCGTCAGTCAATACAAAACCTCAACTTGAAATATTTGCTGATGATGTCAAATGTTCTCATGGCTGTACTATTGGTCAATTAGATAAATCTGCTCTTTTTTATTTAAAAACAAGAGGAATCACTGAAAAAGATGCAAAAGGTCTATTAA
>CABXUS010000014.1 GCA_902515405.1 uncultured Bacteroidota bacterium
ATTCTTAAGAGCGACTCCTATATTTTCTATGACCCCAACAACCAGCGCATTACCCATAAAAAAAGCTCTTTTAGAATTTGTTGCCTCTAAGTGAGCAGTGTGATTGTCAGGGAACATGTTAAGTCTTTCAAGCTCAATGGGGGTTAGCCTTCTGTGTTTAGAGCCTTCTTTTACAACGTGTTTGAATCTTGACGCTCCTGAGCCGCCTTCGCCAGTAATAATTGTCCTTGACGGCTTGTCAAGCGAATCAGGAAAAGTCATCCTGCCTTCACCATATTTGTAACTGTAACCCTGGTTCTTATTTACTTTTAGTTCGCTCTTACTACCCTTCAAATACTTCCATTTGTCCCAAACAGAATCCAGCCTCTTTTCGGTTCCGTCAATTTGAATTTTTGGAGCCATATTTATCCGCTCATCTTCATTTATATAAAACTCTTTCAAATCCGTTGGGTTTTCAGGGGGATTATTAGTTTCTAGAACATCACCCAAAGTCTTTGATGTTCCACTGTAAACAGCTTTTGTTTTAACAGTAAACACCTTTCCGTTAATCATAAAACCCGAGTTTTTAAATGGACTACCCTTGCCGCCTTTATTGAAGTTTTTAGACTCTTTGTCGAAATTTTTAGAAACCTTAAAATCAGTCATTCCCCCAACTATGGATGCAGGGAACGCTGATCCAATAATACCGGATTTTTCAATTAAAGATTTAGGGTTTTGAGAAGCAAGCTTATTAAAAACAGACGAGTTTTTTTTATATCCAAGAATATAAACCCTTTTACGTCTTTGAGGCATGCCATAATCCGCAGCGTTTATTATTCGCCACTCAACAGCATAGCCCTGTTCATAAAGGCAGCTAAGCATTACACCAAAGTCACGACCCCTTTGAGAAGCGGGAGAGGAGAGCAGTCTGTCAACATTTTCAAGAAAAAGATAATCAGGCTTGTTTTCCTCTTTTTTTTGAAGGATGTTATATATGCTCCACCACAAAACACCTTTTTTTCCAATTAGACCTTTAGAGTTTTTAAGCGTTGTAGCAACAGAATAGTCTTGGCAAGGAAAGCCACCAACAAGAAGGTCATGGTCGGCTATAGAGTTAAAGTTTTTTTCTATAACTTTTTCTATGTCCTCGTTGCTATGTTTGTGTTTTGATTCTTTCCACCTTGATTGGTAAACCAAGCTAGCGTGTTGTTTGTTAGGAGTTAAAGGCTCGTATTGATTGCTCCAAACAACCTCAAAATTTGAGGGCATTTCTTTTTCATAACCACTTGAAGGAGATTTTTTTTCATAACCTTCCAGCCCCAATCTAAACCCCCCAACTCCAGCAAAAAGTTCAACCACCTTTAGTTTTCCCATGGAATTAAATATCGTAATTACATTTAATAAAAACTAATTATAAAACCAGCAGTTTACCAATTTATTTTCTTATCAACAATTTCAACTTCAAACCTTTTGTCTTTAATTTTTCTATCAATTTTACACCACCCAGATCTAACATAAATTTGAGTTGCGCATTCATGAAATATTATTGAGTTAGTCATTCCAAAACCAACAGGAATACCAAGGTCTTTGAATTTTACCTTAAAAGTAACCTCTCCGTTAAATTTTGCCATATCTATCTCTCATTATTTGAGCATATAGTTCAAGACTTTTTTTGTCAATTGACATGACCCTTCTATATACACTATCGTTAATAAACCTTATTTGAACTTTTTTTATTTTTTTCATTTTATTACAATTTAAATTAAACTGCAACAAGAGAATTTAGGATTTCTCGTTATTTTGGGAGGAGCCCCGCATTCTAAACCACCGTGCAACGAGTGTGTCGGTTGGTACGCATTTGCGTTCTTGATGCAGTGTAAAGATAGCTAAAAACCTTTAGTTTTCAAAAAGCCAAATTGACCATTATCAACTCCAATAATAATATTTCCATTATTTGTAATTTTTAAATCTTCTCCAGCCCAATCTTCCTCGTTTGCTCCAAAAGTATTTTCCCAAATAATATTGCCATTAACATCATACCTTACTAAATAAACACTCCATGTATTAGAGTTTTCACCAGAGTTTTCACATACAGCAGAATAATTGTCGTATTCATCACCTGTCCCAGCAACGATAATACAACCACCGTCATTTGTAGCACTTACACCCCATGCTTCATCATGAATATAGACTGGATTAAAACCTCTTGGGTTACCAGCTTTGTTTTCCCATAATTGTTCTCCATTATTAGATATTCTCATAGTATAGGTGTCCCAGTTTTCAGTCCCGGATAGAGTATGACCCGTTAAAAAAACTGAACCATCATTTGAAATGTCCATTCCAAAACAATGATCTTGATTTGCTCCACCATATTTATAGCTCCAAACAATATTTTCATCCAACCCCATTTTAATTAAACTATAATCTTCTGCACCATCACTAATTCCCGATATATATAAATTGTTTTCAAAAAAAGAAATTCTATATGCATGAGACATATGGCTGTTTAAATCAATCGTTTTAACAAAACCTCCATTCATATTCAAAACTGAAATAACCCCCTGGCCCTCAGAAAAAAAACTATTGTATTTGTCCCCTGAGTTAACATAGCCTACAGCATAAATTTTATCTTCAACAAATGCTATTTGCTCAATTGAATCAGCTCCTCCATTATCAAAAGTTTTTTTAAAAACCACATTACCATTAGATTTATTAACCTTAATTATTAAGCTGCTGTCGTTTTCTCCACCAGAGATAAAATAGCCATCAGACACCTCAGTAATTGAATTTCCAAAGCTGTTTCCTCCATTTGTATACTCTCTCTTCCAAACCAAGGAACCTAATGAATTTACTTTTACCAACAGTATTTTTTTATTAGTTGGAGAAAAGACAGTTTCACCAACTTGAAGGAATCCACCATCTGAACATTCTAATATATAATGTCCATGTGACTCCTCACCAGACCCGCCATAAGAAAAAAACCAGTCTATTTTTGGAGAATTAGAGTACGTGACCACCCCACAATCATCAACGTTTGTTTCAATCTCACTACACCCAATAAGCACAAAAAACAAAATATAAAAACTTCTCATTAAATCTTTTTAACCAAATCTTGTAGAATATTTTTTATGTGATTAGATGAAAGAATTTCTTTTGATGTATATATAACAAAAAATGAGACCCCTCTAGAAAAGCTATCCAAAACCTCCAAGGATTTCACCTGCTCCTTAAGCCTTCTTTTAATTAAATTTCTTTTTACGGCGGACGAAAAAAGTCTTTTTGAAACACTCACCGCAAATTTTATTTCATCATCTTTAAAATCATAAGCTTTTAACAAAAGGCCTTTACCTTTTATCAAACTACCTTTTTCAAAAATGGTTTCAATCTTTTTTTTATTCTTTAAAGAAGAGCTCATCAGTCAATTTCAAAGGAGTTATCTAATTGATTAACGTCGGCAATTCTTTTGGAAGGATCAATTTCAATTTTTGTTATTTTTTTTGAACCCCGGACTTTAAACTCATATTCTTTTGAAACCCAATTCCATGGCTCCATTAAATACACATCATCATTAAAAGACTTATAACCATAAAGTAAATCATTTGGAACATAATACATGTCGGACGACCCGTCATCAAAAGAAACAACAACCTCTATTGGCATAGGAATTCTTCCAACTCTCTTTAATGTAATTACGCGATCGCTCTCAAGTAAAGAAATGTCTATTCCATAGTCAACTTTATGGGGTGTTCTTGTCCATTCGTTTAAATACCATTCAAGCTCTAAATCAGAAACTTTTTCAGCAATCCTTTTGAAATCATTTGGAGTTGGATGTTTAAACTTAAACTCTTCATAATATCTTTTTAGGGTTTTGTTTAGATTCTCTTTTCCAATTATATAGCCAAGTTGTGAAAGAAAAACAGAACCCTTGCTATAAGCAGAAGCTCCATATGCAAAATTATAATCATATCTATCTGAATGAATTGTTTGAGCTTGTTCAAAGCCTGAGCTAGCTAAAAGATAGTATCTGTCATAACTGCTTTTATGTGGGAATTGTGGGGTTTTGGCGTTTACATAATTTTCAGAAAGAGAGGTTACATATTCTGTAAACCCTTCATCCATCCAAGAGTGTTTAGCTTCGTTTGTTGCAAGTAAGTGTTGAAACCAGGCATGGGCCATTTCATGTGCAGTAACGCCAAGAAGACTTGGGTATGGTCTTTCACCAGTAATCATAGTGCACATAGCATATTCCATTCCTCCATCACCACCTTGGATAATTGAGTATTGTTCCCAAGGGTATGGGCCGATACTTTCTTCAAAAAACTCCATCAGCTTAACAGAATCTTCTTGTAGTTTTTTCCAGTAATCTATGTTTACCGTTGGTCTATAAAAGAAATGTAAATTTACACCAGATGCTGTTGTTTTAATATCATGAATATAATCTGGGTCAGCAGCCCAAGCAAAGTCATGAACATTTGGAGCATAAAACTTCCAAGTATTTGTTGATTCATCCTTTTCTTTAGGCACTTTTTCTGAGTATCCATGACCAATCTCATGGGCATTTTGTAAATATCCAGTACCGCCAATCACATAGTTTTTGTCAATTGTGATGTTTACTGTATAATTTCCCCAAACACCATGAAACTCTCTACCTATATATGGGTTGGGGTGCCAACCTTCTAGGTCAAACTCTGCAAGTTTTGGGAACCATTGCGTCATAGTCATATCCACCCCCTCTTTATTCAACTTACCTGACCTTCTAATTTGAAGAGGAATTTGGGCAGTAAAAATCATATTTAGTTTGGTTTTTTTTCCAGGCAACAAAGGCTTGTTAAGTCTAGCCAATAAAATAGTTTCATTTAACTCATAATTAATATCTTTTCCATCTTGCTTTAACGAACTTACGCTTATGTCACCATAGTCTTTTTCTTCTAAAGCAATAATCCTACTTCCAACCCTTCTGTCAGGATCTCTAATTGTCCTAGATCTGATATCCATTTGACTATTAGGCTTGAAAGCATTGAAAAACAAATGATAATAGACTTTATTTATTGTATCATTTGAGTTGTTGGTATAAATTATTGATTGATCTCCATCATAAGTAAAATCGGAGACATCCACTCTTATATCCATCTCATACTCAACATGCTGTTGCCAGTAGTCTTGAGCAAAAGATAACTGAAAAGCAATTAAAATAAATATTTTTCTAATCATCATTATAGTTCTTCTATTGTAAAGGATTTGTCAAATCTTATGCCTTTTTCTGTTTTTTTAAGCGAAACTAATTGATTTTTTGGGTCATGTTCCAAAAATAAATAATAACCCTTTTCATAAGCTTCGTTCAATAAGCACTCTTTTTCACTCATTGTTATTAAAGGCCGAACATCATAGCCCATAATATAAGGTATTGGAATATGACCAATTGTTGGTATAAGGTCTGCTGCGTAAACAACCTCTTTATTTTTATATTTTATTTTAGGAATCATTTGTTTTTCGGTATGACCATCAACGCATAGAATTTCTAAACCAAGATTTTTGTGATATATAAAATTACTTGAAACACCCTCAACAAAATTTAATTGTCCAGACTCTTTAATGGGCATTAGATTTTCTTTTAAAAAAGAGGCCTTTTCCCTAGGGTTTGGTTTTGTAGCCCAATTCCAATGGTTTTTATTTGACCAGTATTTAGCATTTTTAAATTGAATATCATAACGATTCTTAACTGAGTCCCATAAAACTGCCCCGCCACAATGATCAAAATGAAGGTGTGTTAAAATCACATCAGTAACCTCACCAACATCAAACCCAGCGTTATTAATTGATTCTACCAATGAATGATTTCCTGACCTTTTGTAGTAACTAAAAAATTTTTTAGACTGTTTGTTGCCCATTCCCGTATCAATTAAAATCAATCTTTTACCATCTTCAATAAGAAGGCATCTTGTAGACATATCAATCATGTTGTCAGAATCAGATGGATTAGTTTTTTGCCATAGAGATTTTGGAACAACCCCAAACATTGCGCCACCATCGAGCTTAAAGTTACCAGCTTCAATTGGATAAACATTCATAATTGTAAATGTAAAGAATTATCTTATAGTCAGCCTTAAAACAGAGCAGGCAGCCATTTTAACAAACCTGTCCTCACCAGCACCAAAAAGAACCCTAATCCAATTGTCTTTTTCAGGTGTTCCTAAAATAAGCAGGTCATAACTAGCAGATTCTTCAGAAATAGTCTCTACAGGATTATTGCTTTTAATAATTTTTAATTCAGACTTAGATTTTGTAGACGAAATTACCTCTTCAGAGTTTTTTTGAAGAGCGCTAGTCTTTCTTTCATTTTCAGAAATTATCTGCAAAAGAGTTAAAGAGGCTCCAAAATGTTGACAAATTTTATCAGCAACTTCAATAAAGGATTGATTTCTTCTTCCAGGTCTTAAGGCAATTAAGATTTTTGAAAACCTTCTTACACCATTGTCTTTAAATAGCGCAAGGTTAGAATTAACATTTCTTAAAAGCCAACCAATTGGATTCCCAACAAATATTCCTGCATGTTCTCGGCCGTCCCACTCCATAACTAACCATTTACACTTACTTTGCCCAGTAATATTATCAATTGAATTTGCAACATCATGTGTTGCAATTGATTCGTATGAGATATTTAGGCTTTTATATTTACTAAGTTTTTTCAATCTTCTCTTTATTGACTCTGAAGCAGGAGAGTTAAGGTTGATAGCCTCCAAAAATGTTTGGTTTGGAACCTCAAATAAATTTATTGTATTGATTTTAGACTTATCATTTATTGAAGAAGCAATTTCAACAAGCATCTCTGTTGATGCCTCATCGCCGAGAAGAGGCACAACTATTTCAGCATTTATATTACTTATATCTTCAGTTGAATTTGATGACAAATTAGAATCAACTATGTTTTTGTTTGATCTTTCGCCTTTGAATAAAAAAGATAAAAATCCATAATTGGATATAACACCACTTCTATCTGTTTTGCTACCATAAATAACAAAAATTATAACCCCTAGCACAAAAACACCAAACACAGACAACAACGGCATTATGCCCAAGTAGGATAACAACACTATTCCACTTAAAATTCCAAAAATCTGAACATAAGGGTAAAATGGCGATCTAAAGGAAGGGTTATACCACTGAGCATTTGTTTCTCTTAACACAATGACAGAGAGCTCGTTAAAAATAAACATTAACACTTTAAAGGCACTAGCTAGCTTAGCAATTTTTACTACGTCTAAATAAAGAATAGCTAAACCAATAATTACGGAGGTTGTTAAAATTGCTGAAACTGGAGTTAAAAATTTAGAACTTATTTTTCCAAGATAGTCTGGCATTAATTTGTCTTTTGACATAGCAAAAGGAAATCTAGAGGAAGCTAAAACACCAGAATTTGCCATTGACATTAAAGTTATTACACCAATAATACCAGCCGCATATCCAAAATAATCACCTCCAATTGTCTGAAATAAAGTATAAATAGGCCTTATATCAGTTGCTAAAATACTTGCTTCAACATTTCCAACTAAAACGAGAGCAACCAACACATATATGGATGTTATTAAAAACAATGAGAAAATCATCGTTCTAGGAATATTTTTTTCAGGATTTTTAATTTCCCCTGCAACGGCTGCAATCTTTGTGACACCGGCATAAGAAATATATAAAAAAGCCACTCCGCTAATAAAACCACTATTCCCGTTTAAAAAAACAGGTTCAGTTAGCCTTGAATCAAAAGTATTAAAACCCAAAAAAACTATTAAAATCAATGAAACAACACTTATAGTTACAATGATAAGCTGAGTTTTTTCAACTTTTTTGACACCAAAAATATTAAGCAGCAGAATAGCAAGTAAAGCTAGAAGTGCAATAGATTTTGTTAAGCTAGAATCAACTTCAATTAAAACATATAGATATGCGCTGAGTCCAACTAATGAAAAAGCACTTTTTAGAAGAAGTGAAAGCCAAAGCCCAATTCCTGCAATGGTACCAAATAAAGGACCAAAAGCTCTTTCAATATAGACATACGTTCCCCCAGATTTCGGCATAGCTGTTGCGAGTTCTGATTTTGAGAGAACAGCAGGTAAAATACAAAGAGCAGCAACTAAAAATGCTAACCAAACAGAGGACCCTGTAATACCAACAGCTAAACCAGGCAACACAAAAATTCCACTAAGCATCCCACCTACGCTTACAGCTATTGCTCCGGGTAAGGAAAGTGTCCTTTGAAGTTTTTTCATTTTGTTCTAAAATAAAGAAATTATTTCTTTAAAAGATTAATGTCTTTAATTAACTGCTCAATTTCAAGGCCAAGCGTTCCGTTATATATTCCTCTAATTCTTAATTGAGGATCAATTAATAGAAAGTGTTCAGTGTGCAAAAAATCTGTACTGTCTTTTGTAAAACCTATCTCTTCTTCTGCAAAATAAGAGTTTCTAGCTATCGTATAAATTTCACTTTTTTTACCAGTAATAAAATGCCAATTATTGGAATTTAATGTAAAGTCTTTTTTATATCTATTTAAAACATCAGGAGTGTCTAGCCAAGGCGTAACACTAAACGAAACTAAATTTATTTCAGGGTTATTTTCAAATTCTTTTTCAACCAACCCCATGTTTGTAGTCATTTTTGGACAAATATGGGTACAAGATGTAAAAATGAAATTTGCTACATGAATCTTCCCAATTAAATTCTCAGACCCAAAATAATTTCCTTTTTCATTAATAAGGACGAAATCCTCAATCTTATGAGAGACAACCTTTTCTATAGATTCATTGTCGTTTAAAAAAATAGGATCAAAGCTTGGAGAATTATAATAAGGAAGCTCAACAGCATTTCTATTACAAGAAAATAAGATAAAAAACAGAAAACTACATATCGAAAACCTCTTCAGATACATTCGTACAATTTTTAGTTCCAAGCAAGCCATACCTACGATTGTTTTTTATTATATAGTTTGATTTTATCCTTCCATTAAGATACCAAACTTTTTGCGAGCCCTTTTCCAGTCCATCAACATAATTAAACTCCTCAATAATCTGCCCGTTTTTTGCCCAAAGACGATTGGTTCCATTATATTCTCCGTTTTTAAAATTAAAAACAAAGTTTTTAGCACCATTATTATAAAAACCTTCATATAAACCAACCTTTAATCCGTTTTTAAAGCTTCTTTTTTCTTTTAATTTTCCATTTGAATAGAATTTTTTCCATACCCCATTTTTTAACCCATTCTTATACCCACCAATTGAAATAGTGTCACCCAAATTATTAGTATTATAGATTAAACCAGTATACACCCCTTCACCATATGTTACATTTTTTTTAAATAGATCTAATTTTTTGGAGTCCTCATGAATAATTAAAAGCGATTCATTAGAATTACATCCAAAGATTGTTATGAAAGAAACAAGCGGAATAAAAAGCGACAATAGAATGAGTTTTCTCACAACTTAAATGCCCTATTGATTAACAGTTCCAGGCGTTCCATAGTAACCACTTCCATTTAAATAAGGATCATCTGCTGTCAAATGATAGTGGTAAATACCAGACGGAAAATCAGATGTTCCGTGTGAGTGACCGTGATAGTTATCAAGATCAGAACTTATAATAATATTACCATTTTCTTCAGGTCCATAAACAGGAAAGCCATCTAAAAGAAAACCAATAATTACATTTCTTCCCTTTTCCTGGGTTGTAAGTATAGGCTCCATATGGTAATGATATCTACCATCAACACCGTTTTCTTGTCCAGGTGCAATAGGTGCAGGATGACCATTTCCTTGGTCAAAAGAATTTATTTCTCGAGTTAGTGGTTGGGTCATTCCAGCATATTGATTATAGAAAGGAACCCCATTTAACGAGACTCCAATTGGCCCCATTGATGTAGGAGTTGAAGATGACGCTTTTTTAGGGCTTATAGGAATTTTAAACCTTAAATTAAGCGTTGTGATTCCATTAGGGTTTTTATTCCAATTATTAACAAATGGATTTGAACCATCATAAGCCTCGTATAAAACATGGTCTAAAGGAAAGTAAGGGCTTTTATGATCTGGAACACCATTTGTGTTAATATATACATAGCCGTCTTGAATATATATTTGAGAAGTTACACCATAAACTTTTTCATATATTGAAATAGGAATAACAACATCGTCTTCAATCGGCTCCTTTTCATCACTGCATGAAACAATTGTGATTAAAAAAAACATAATAAAGTAAAATCTTTTCATATTAAAAAAACCTCAATAATTATTCCAAAAACTAATCACTTAACTTTAAGACAGCCATAAATGCTTGTTGAGGAATTTCTACATTTCCAATCTGTCTCATTTTTTTCTTTCCTTTCTTTTGATTTTCAAGAAGCTTTCTTTTTCTGGTTATGTCACCACCATAACACTTTGCTGTCACATCTTTTCTTACAGCCTTTATTGTTTCTCTAGCTATAATTTTTGAACCGATTGCAGCCTGAATAGGTATATCAAACTGTTGTCTTGGAATTAATTCTTTTAGCTTTTCACAAATCTTTTTACCCATTCTATATGCATTGTCAAAATGAATCAAAGCAGATAAAGCATCAACAGGGTTACCATTTAAAAGCAAGTCAAGTCTTATTAATTTTGATTGTTTTAAACCCAAAGGGCTATAATCAAAAGAAGCATAACCTTTAGATATAGATTTTAACCTATCATAGAAATCAAATACAATTTCAGCAAGCGGCATATCAAAAGACAGCTCAACTCTCTCAGTCGTAAGGTATGTCTGATTTGTAATTTCTCCTCTTTTTTCTATGCAAAGATTCATAACAGGCCCCACAAAATCAGATTTGGTAATAATAGAAGCTTTTATATATGGCTCTTCAACCCTATCTAAAAAAGATGGCTCAGGTAAATCTGAGGGAGTATTAACTATAATTTTTTCGTCTGATTGTTTTTTGGTATAAGCATGATACGAAACATTAGGCACTGTAGTGATGACAGCCATATTAAATTCTCTATCAAGCCTTTCTTGTATTATTTCTAAATGCAACATTCCAAGAAAACCACATCTAAATCCAAAGCCTAAAGCAGAAGAACTTTCAGGACTAAAAACTAAAGAAGCATCATTAAGTTGCAGTTTTTCCATTGAAGACCTTAAGTCTTCATAATCATCACTATCCACTGGATATATACCAGCAAAAACCATTGGCTTTACCTCTTCAAAACCAGAAATAGCACCATCACCGGAATAACCCCCATCAACAATGGTATCGCCAACCTTTATCTCTTTGGCATTTTTAATTCCTGTAATTAAATAACCAACATCTCCGTTACCAATACTCTTTTTGGGTTGTTGTTTCAAATTAAGAGTGCCAACCTCGTCAGCGAAGTATTTTTTTCCAGTAGCACAAAATTTTATTTCTTGACCTTTAGAAATTTTTCCTGAAAAAACTCTAAAATAAATTTCAATTCCCCTAAAAGGATTGTAAACAGAGTCAAAAATTAGCGCCTTTAAATCATCATTATCATCTACTTTTGGAGCTGGAATTCTTTCAATAATTGCAGATAAAATTTCTGAAATACCTTCTCCAGTTTTTGCAGAAGCCTTTATAATCTCATCCTCATTACAACCTAAAAGATCTACTATATCGTCTGAAACTTCTTCTGGTTTTGCAGAAGGCAGGTCGATCTTGTTTAAAACAGGTATAATTTCAAGATCGTTTTCAAGAGCTAAATAGAGGTTAGATATTGTTTGAGCTTGAACACTTTGTGCGGCATCAACAATTAATAACGCACCCTCACAAGCTGCTATAGACCTAGAAACTTCATATGAAAAATCAACATGCCCAGGTGTATCAATTAGGTTTAAAATATATTCTTCTCCATTAAAATTATAATTCATTTGGATCGCATGAGATTTTATCGTAATTCCACGCTCTCTTTCTAAATCCATATTATCTAGAAGTTGATCCTGCTTTTCTCTGTCTGTTACAGCTCCAGTTTCATCTAACAGTCTATCTGCTAATGTGCTTTTTCCATGGTCAATGTGAGCTATAATGCAAAAGTTTCGAATTTTACTCATAAAAATCAAAGACAAATATAATTTAATTAATCCCTTTTCTTGACTAAAAGATAATAGATTAAATTTGTTGCAGTTAATTATAGATTTTGGTAAAAATTGGTAATATAGAATTAGAAGATTTTCCATTGCTTTTAGCTCCAATGGAAGACGTTAGCGACCCTCCATTTAGGGCTTTGTGTAAAGAAAACGGAGCAGACGTTGTATATACCGAGTTTATTTCAAGCGAGGGTCTTATTAGAAACGCAGTAAAAAGTACAATGAAGCTAGATATATATGAAAAAGAAAGGCCAGTGGGAATACAAATTTTTGGAGCTAATCTTGATTCAATGCTGCAATCAGTAGATATTGTTGAACAAACTAAACCAGATATTATCGATATTAATTTTGGGTGTCCTGTAAAAAAAGTAGTGTGTAAAGGTGCTGGTGCAGGGATTTTAAAGGATATTGATAAAATGGAAATGTTAACAAGAGAAATGGTAAAAAGGACAAAGCTTCCACTAACTGTTAAGACCAGGCTTGGATGGGATGAAAAAACAATTAAAATTGTTGAAGTCGCGGAAAGAATACAGGATGCTGGCGCTCAAGCTATTACAATTCACGGAAGAACAAGAGCTCAGATGTACAAAGGCTCAGCAGATTGGAGCTTAATAGCTGATGTAAAAAACAACTCTAGAATGAAAATTCCAGTATTTGGAAATGGAGACGTTTTCTCACCAGAAAAAGCTATTGAAATGAGAGATAATTTTGGATTAGATGGCGCCATGATTGGAAGGGCTTCAATTGGGAATCCTTGGTTTTTTAATCAAGTAAAACATTTTTTTAAAACTAAAACATATTTACCTGAACCAACCATAAAAGAAAGAATTCAAATGGCAGAGAAACATTTGAAAATGGCTATAAAATGGAAAGGAGAAAAACTGGGAGTTTTAGAAACTAGAAGACATTATTCCAACTACTTTAAAGGAATACCAGATTTTAAAAAATATAAGACAATAATGGTAACTTCAGATTATTCTGATGATATTTTTAGTCTTTTTTCAGACTTGAAATCAAAATTTAAAGAACATGAATTAGCTTGTTAAAACTTAAATAATATTTTTTAAAGCTAATTTCAACTCATTAACTAATATTTTATAGCCCAAATCATTAAAATGAAGACCATCTCTTAAGTATAAAGACTGGTTTATTACCCCTTTATCTATAATCTTCTCATAAAAATTTAATTGGATTAAGTTTTTATTTCTAGAGCTTTCTGCAGTCATCAAAGAGTTAATTTTTTCAATTTTTTTAATATCATTTAACCTTTCAAAAGAAGGTTTAATAGACATATTAATTATTTTAATATTTGGATAATTTTTAAAAACTAACTCTAAGAAATTTTTAATTTTTTCAACAATCTTTTCAGAGCTATAGCCTAAGGTTAAATCATTTCCGCCAAGGTATAGAACAATAACAGAGGGTTTTATTTTTCTAAACAATCTTGAAAAGTTTTTTGACAGGTCTTTAATAAGAGCACCACCAAACCCAAGGTTAATTACATTTAATCCCTTAAAATCATTCTTCATTCCCTTCCATAAACGTATTGTTGAGCTCCCATAAAACACTACGGGATTAATTAAATCTTTTTGATTTTCTATAGATTTTTCTAGAGATTGAATTTCAAGTTCAAAATCTAAGTCTTCTATAATTAAATTTTTAACCCATCTTTTATATTTAACATTAAAACTTTCTATAAACCTTAAAAGCTTTGGATCATTGGGCCCGTAAATTCCATGATCACTCATTTTGAAAGGCTTCATTATTTCACACTTATACAAAGACTTAGAAAGAAGTTTATCAAAATTTGCCATTACAACTGGAACTATTTTTGGCTCTGGTTTTACTATAGTTGCAAGCTTAAAAACACCCAACTTAAACATTCCTGGTGATTCTTCAGTTTTTAACGAAAATCCCTCAGGGCTAACTATTATACCCACCCCTTTTTTTAAATTATCGATTGATTGAGAGTAGAAATTTTTATTAAACTCTTTAACCTGTCTATAATTCATGGTTTTTGGGATAAACCTCTCTGCAAAAACCCTTACGTAATCAAACTTATCATAATAGTTTTTGTGAGCTAATTCATTTTCCAATGAACACCTAACGATTCTATTTCCTGGATTATTGTAGTATTTATATAATATTATACTGCTAATAAAATGACTATCTAGTGTGATTTGAAAATTAGTACTTACAGAATAATCAATAGGATTATTTAAATGGTTGTAAATAAATATTGAATTTTGTTCATAAGGTAAATTTTCTGAACCTTTAATTATATAGTTTATTTTGGAGAAAACCTTAGTAATCTCGCGAGAGCAAAACACCCTAACATCATAAGGATTTAAATTATCAGGTAATTTTATAACTTTTTTAAAAAGATTCTTTAGCCCATTTTTAAGTTGTTGATCTTTTAAATTAGCCTCCACTTTTTGTAATTTTTTTAAGAAGGCTAATCATGTCAGAGGGTTTATCAATGTAATAATTTGCTTTTGTAGTTTTTTTGCCAACTTTGATTGATATTGATTTATCAGGCAAGCTTATAAACATATTTTCATCAGAAACATCATCACCTGCACAGAAAATAAAATCAAACCCCACATTTTCTAAAAGCTCATTAACTGCACCCCCTTTATTAATATTAACATTTGTAATTTCAATTGCTTTATTGCCATCCATTAGAACAAGGTTTTCAGATATAAGACTATTTATAATTGTTTTCAGCTCAACAACTCTGTCACTTGCTAATTCAGGGTCTGTTTTTCTGTAATGCCAAACTAAGCAGTTATTTTTTTCTTCAATGAAAGTTCCAGGTGTTCTGTCAGTAAAATCTTGAAAAATTGGGAGAAAATTTTCTTTCCATCTATTATTTCCTTGAGATTTTTCAATCCAATCATCTTTAGGATTTTTTTTGAAATGACCATGTTCTGAATATAGTGTAATATTTAGTTCACCAAACCATTTTTGCAAAAACTCGTTATCTCTTCCACTTACAATTGCAACTTTATTTTTTTTATCATTACATAACGTTTTAATAACTTTTAAAACTTTAGTTTTTGGAATTGCAGCTTCTGGTTTGTGGTGAAAATCTACTAAAGTGCCATCATAATCTAAAATAAACAGCCTTTTCCTTGAGCTAGCATAAATCTCTTTTAATTTTTCTGTTTCTTCATTATTTATCTTTTTTGTAGAAATTTCTTTGGTTTCTTTTGATTTTTTATTCAACGCTTTGAAAAACTCGTTTGCCCAATACTTTACTGTATACCTCTTAAGTCTTTTTTGCATGGTATTGTTTCTCCTTTTTTGCTCATCTTTTGGCATTTTTATGGCTTTTAAAATGCTATCTGCCATGGAATTTAAATCAAAAGGATTAACAGTAACAGCTTCAAAAAGCTCTTTTGCAGCTCCGGCCATTTCACTTAATATTAATACACCATCCGTATCAACTCTAGTTGCAATAAATTCTTTTGCAACAAGATTCATCCCATCTCTTACTGGGGTTATCATGGCAATATCAGAAATCATATATAACTCAATAAGGTCCTCAAAAGACATTTCCCTATAATAATACCAGATAGGAGTCCAATTCACAGTTGCAAATTTTCCATTTATTCTTCCAACAATTTCATCAGTGTCTCTTTTTAATTTTTTATACTGAGGAACGTGCGACCTTGAAGGAACGCATAGCATTACCATTCTTACGTCCTCTAAATATGAAGGGTTTTTTTCCAAAAAAATTTCAAAAGCTTTTAATCTATTTACAACCCCCTTTGTATAGTCTAACCTATCTATTGATAATATAAGCTTACTGTTATCTGAAGTTTTTTTATGGAGATCAAGTTGTATTTTTAGTTCAGATCTCTGAGATTTCTTTTGTTGCCTCTGTTTTTTAGCAGCATCATTAAATTTATTATAATCAATTCCCATAGGGAAAGTATTTACAACAACCTCTCTATCACCAAGATTAATTTTATTAAAATCAACCTCAAGTCTGAGGATTCTTTTTACAGAACTCAAAAAATGTCTTTGGTAGTCAAAAGTATGGAAGCCAATTAGATCAGATCCCAATAAGCCTTCCAATATTTCAGTACGCCAAGGGAATATTCTAAAAATTTCAAAAGACGGAAATGGAATGTGGAGAAAAAAACCAATAGTAAGATCTGGCCTCTGTTCTTTTATCATCTTAGGTAGAAGAAGAAGTTGATAGTCATGAACCCAAACTGTTGCATTAGTTGATGCATTCTTTATAATTTTATTACAAAACTTTTTATTGACTTTTAAATATGACCCCCAATCATCTTTGTTAAAACTTGAAAACTCAATAAAATAATGAAATAATGGCCAAATACATTTATTGGAAAATCCATAATAAAACTCTTCAATTTCCTTATCATTTAATTCAACATTAATTAATCTTAATTTTTTAAGTGATTTTTTTATTTCTAATCTATTTTTTTTATTAATTTTTTGAGAGGAAATACCACTCCAGCCTATCCAAATTGAATCAGTTTTTTTATGTATTGAGTCTAGTCCTGTAGCTAATCCACCTGTTGATGGCCGAAATTCAAAAGAATTATCTAATTTAGTTATCTGAACAGGTAACCTGTTAGAAACAATAACATTTTTGCTCATAATTTAATGCCGAATTTATTAAAAAATTAAATCATTGAATAAACATAAAGAATTAAATTATGGAATAATAGGCAATTGTAAATCTTCAGCATTAATAAATGAAGATTCCTCAATAGATTGGTGTTGTTTACCACAATTTGATTCTTCTTCTATTTTTTGTAAAATAATAGACAGCAAAAAAGGAGGAAGTTTTAAAATAGAATGTGATTCATCTTTTAAGATTTCACAAAAATATCTTGAAAAAACCGCAATTGTTATTACCAATTTTAACAACGGCAAATCAGAATTTGATGTTGTTGACTTTATGCCTAGATATAAAAATGAGGATAATAATTTTTATTCTCCACCTGAGATTCAAAGAATACTAATACCAAAGAAAGGAATACCAATTTTAAAAATTTTATTTAATCCAAAACTTAACTATGCAATAGGTAAAACCAAAAAATATATTAAAGAAAATTTTATTGTTAGTGTAGTTGATGACTCCTCTTATGAAACACTTTTTCTTTATACCAATTTTGATAAAAAGAGTATTACAGAAAGCCAAGAAATCAAACTGAAAGAAACAATGTTTTTAAACCTTTCATACAACGAAAAAATTGACAAACCAGATGTTAATAAGGCTCTTTTAGAATATGAAAAAACAAAAGTGTATTGGTTGAATTGGTGCAACAAGACCCCTTCATTTGGAGAATATGATTTTGAGGTATTAAGAAGCGCCATAACCTTAAAACTTTTAACTTATGAAAAAACAGGAGCTGTTTTAGCAGCTGCTACAACCTCAATTCCAGAAACTATTGGTGAAGTTAGAAATTGGGACTATCGTTTTTGTTGGATTCGAGATGCTTCTATGGTAATAAAAATAATAACAAAGCTTGGTCACCAAAGAATTGTAAAAAACTTTATTGACTTTATTGTTGATTTAATACCAACCAAAAATGAAAAGCTTCAAATTATGTATGGTATTGATGGACAAAAAAGATTAACTGAAAAAACTTTAGACCACTTATCTGGATATAAAAACTCAAAACCAGTTAGAGTTGGAAATGCAGCGTATTTACAAAAGCAAAACGATATTTATGGAATTTTAATGGATGCTATACATTTTCAAATTGAAAAATATAAAGAAGACAACTATAAACATGAACAATTATGGTCTATTGTCAAATCCGTTGTTTGGGTTGTAGAAAAAAACTGGAAAAAACCAGATAAGGGTATTTGGGAGTTTAGGAATGAAGACCAACACTTTACCTTTTCAAAGCTTTTATGCTGGGTTGCAATAGACAGAGCAATTAAAATTTCTGATTTAATCCAAGGAGGTATAAAAGCAAGAAAATGGCTTAGATTGAGAGATGAAATTAAAAATGATATTATGAAAAATGCTTGGAACTCCAAAAAAAAAGCATTCACCCAGTCTTATGGCTCAAAGGATTTGGATGCATCAGTTTTATTAATGGAGTCATATGGTTTTATAAGTGCAAAAAACCAAATGTACATTAACACTGTTGAAGCAATTGAAAGAGAACTTTTATATAATGGACTATTATTTAGGTATAAAAACAGTGATGATTTTGGAGAGCCAAAATCATCTTTTACAGTATGTACTTTCTGGTTCATAAATAGCCTGTTCAAAATTGGAAAAGAAGCTAAAGCAAAAAAATTATTTAAAAAACTCCTTTCCTACAGCAACCATTTAGGCTTATTTAGTGAGGATATCGATTTTAAAACAAAAGAACTTTTAGGAAATTTTCCTCAAGCTTATTCACATCTTGCACTAATAGAAACAGCCATAAATTTTAATAAGTAATAGCTTACCAGCTAAAGATGTAGATTTACATAACTTTTTTTAAAAATACTCAAAAACAAATAAAAAAATATAGAAGTTAATATTCAAACCCTTATCTAACCCTTTTTAAGACTAAAGAAGACACATAGCCAGAAAACAATCCTACTAAAACTAAAGTTATAATAACTATAATTATGTTAGAAAAAACAAGACTTACAGGGTAAGGCGTGTCTATTCCGGGAATAGTAAAAATTGGAAAATATTTTTGAACTACAACAAGAACAATACTAATTGTCATTCCTATTATTCCACCTAAAAGATTGATTAAAAAATTGTGTTTAAAAAATAAAGACTTAAGACTTTTTTTACTCATACCTAAGTTTTGCATCGTTTTTATGTCATTTTCTTTTTCAATAATTAACATAACTGTAGATGCAATCACATTAAAAGTTGAAATAAAAACAATTAAAATCATTATAAGAGAAACAATTATTTTCTCTGAGTTCATTATTTTATATAAAGTCTCATTTAACTCTTTATGAGATCGAACCTTATAGTTTACAAGTGATTTTTGTAGCTTATTAGAATTTTTATCACTTTTTTCAGTTTTTATAATTATTTCAGAATATACATTTTCGCTTAAACCAAATAAATTACGAACCTTTTCAATGTCAGCAATAATTATATTTTCGTTAGCCTCATTTCTACTTTTAAAAACACCTGATGAAACAAAGTATTCAGAGTTTCCAGTTGGGTTAAATGTATTTTCAGGATAATTTGGATTTATTGAAAAAGCCTCAAAAATCCCTAAAGCATTATATAGAATCAGGTCTAAGCTTGAAGCAATGTTGTAGCTAGTTAGCACTTCATTAGAACTTCTTGGATATCTACCAACAGAAATAATGGAATCAATATTAATAATATTATTGAAGTTTTCGTCAACACCTAAGACTTCAGCATATACAGTTCTATCATCATATCTAATTACAGCATTTCCTTTTATTACTTTACCCACATTATAACCATAAAGTATAGAATCGACTTTTTCATCGTAATACAAGTGAGATCCACTATCTGCTTCAATTTTAATATCAGGATCAAAAGATTTTGAAAAACTTACACTATAATCTTCAAGTCCTGAAAAAACTGAAAGTATTGTAAGAAATGAAAAGTAGGCAATAATTAAAACTAAGATTGAGAATCTTGAAATAAATGAAACTAAATTGAATTTTGTCTTTGAGAATAAATACTTTAAAGACATAAAGTTTTCAGCACTCATTATTTTAATTTAAAAGGTTATCACCTTTGCCTTTAAGCGCATCATCAATCTTTTCAATATAATCTAAAGAATCATCAATAAAAAAAATAATTTCTGGAATTATTCTAAGCTGGTTTCTTGCCAAAATTGATAATCTTTTTTTTATAAGAGGCTTGTTTTTATTTAAAAGACCCAGAACACTTGAACTATTTACAGATGGAAAAACACTTAGATATATTTTAGACAGAGAAAGGTCGGGACTTATTTTAACTTTTGTAACCGAAATAAGAAATGTAGACCGTACCTTTTCTCTAAAAAAAGACTGAATAATGTTAGATATATCTTTTTGAATTAAAATAGATATTTTTTTTTGCCTTTGAGATTCCATTTGATTTATATCAAAATTAAAGCCGAGTAATCCTTAAGGTATTTACTTGCCCCATTTCTTTAATTGGCATTGCAGCCAAGTTCACTACAACATCTCCCCTTTTAACATACCTGTTCTTTAACGCAAGAGCATTAACATCTTCAACAGTTTTATCAGTACTTTGAAACTTGTTATAGTAAATACATTTAACACCCCATAGCAAGTTTAGTTGGGAAAGAATTCGCTTATTTGATGTAAACACTAAAACTAAACTGTTAGGACGCCATGATGAAATTTGCCAACCTGTATATCCGCTGTGGGTAAGCGTACAAACAGCAGCAGCATTAATTTCATTGGCAATTAATGCAGCATGACGACAAACGGTCTTGGTAATTATTCTGTTAGTTTTTATTTTGGGTAAAATAAATTTATTTATTACTGGCTGAGAGCCTTCTACCCTGGAGATAATTACACCAACTTTTTTAACTACTTCACAGGGGAACTTACCAACTGAAGTTTCAGCAGAAAGCATTATACAATCAGCACCGTCCATTACTGAATTTGCAACATCATTAACTTCTGCACGAGACGGAGTTAAATTATCTATCATTGACTCCATCATTTGAGTAGCAATAATTATTGGTTTACGTGCTTCATTTGCTTTTTTTACTAAAACCTTTTGATGTAAAGGAACCTCCTCAGCTGGAATCTCAATTCCTAAATCCCCTCTTGCAACCATTAATCCATCAGATGCTTCTAAAATTTGATCCATTTTTTTTATTGCCTGAGGTTTTTCGATTTTAGAGATTATTGGTATTACATCTTTCGAGTTTTTTGCAATAAGTTCTTTAAGTTCATGAACATCATTTTTGGATCTAACAAAGGAAAGAGCAATCCAATCAAAACCAAGCTTACAAGCAAGCTTTGCGTCTTTATAATCTTTTGGAGTTAATGCAGGCATAGATATTTTTGTGCTTGGTAGGTTAACACCCTTATTTGAAGAGATTAAACCTCCTTGAATAACTAAAAGAGTTACGTTTGATACTTTGTCAGTTTTTAGAACTTCTAATAGAATTTTTCCATCATCAACTAAAACTATTTCCCCCTTTTTTATATCTTTTGGAAATGACAAATAATTAATTGTTATTTTTTTTAAATCCCCATTTTTGATTTCAGTAGTACTAAAAACTATTTCTTGACCTTTTTTCAATATCGTGTTAGGCAAAACATTTCCTAATCTAATTTTTGGCCCTTGTAGATCGCCAAGGATAGAAACATGTTTTTTATGTTTAACCCTTAAAGATTTAATGTCATTAACGATTCTTTCTACATCTTCATGATTAGCGTGAGAAAAGTTAACTCTAAAAACATCAACACCAGACGAAATTAACTTACTCATCATAGTTTTGGAGGATGAAGCTGGACCTAATGTTGCAATTATTTTAGTTTTATTCAATTTCATTAATCAAAAATAAGGTTATATTTTGATTTGGCACTGTTAATTGAAGCCCTATAGCACGAAATAACAGAGTCTATTTTATTTAACTTTATTAAAAGGGAATCAATGTTGAATCCACCTTCCTCAATTTTCATCAAAAATTCAACCTTTTTAAGTTCTGGTATAAGAAAGGATGAGATAGAGTAATCATTAAAAAGAAGAATATTTTTAGCTTTATTTTCTTTTTCAATCGATTTATTTGATATTAAGTAAAGCTTGGTATTATATATTTCAGATTCATGTTTATATAGATCAAAAACAGAAACCTTATTTTTAAAAGAAATATCAAAAGAACTTTTTTTAAGGTTTATATTAAGCCTTAAGTTGATTTCATAAGCAAGTTTATAAGGTTCAGATTGAGAGTGAATAGCAATTAAAGTATAATCACTTTCAAAATCACTAGCATTTAATTTATAAACTGACATTAGCTTAAAATTAAGCTATAAATTCTTTTAATAGGATACAAGCATTATGACCACCAAAACCAAAAGTGTTACTCATGGCAACAGTAACCTTTCTGTTTTGAGCTTTATTAAATGTAAAGTTTAATCTATTATCAATTTCAGGATCCTCATTAAAATGATTTATAGTAGGAGGAATAATATCTCTATTGATAGCTAAAATACATGAAATTGCTTCTACCGCACCTGCCGCACCTAGCAAATGCCCTGTCATTGATTTGGTAGAGTTTATATTTAAATTGTATGCATGATCTTTGAATACTGCTTTTACTGCCTTAGCCTCTGCCTTATCGCCTAGAGATGTTGACGTACCATGCATATTGATTAAATCAACGTCTTTGTAGTTTAGCCCAGAATCCTTAATACAATTACGCATAACATTAATTGCTCCCTCACCCTCAGGATGAGGTGCGGTCATATGATAAGCATCTGCAGATAATCCAGAACCACATACTTCAGCATATATATTAGCCCCCCTAGATTTTGCGTGTTCTAACTCCTCTAGTATTATGCATCCACCACCTTCACCCAAAACAAAACCATCTCTATCTCGATCAAAAGGTCTTGATGCAGTTTTTGGATCATCATTTCTTTTTGAAAGAGCCTGAACAGCATTAAATCCTCCAATTCCAGATTTAATTATCCCAGCTTCTGATCCACCAGAAACCATTACATCTGAGTAGCCTAATCGAATATAATTTAAAGCATCAATTAATGCATTTGCGGATGATGCACAAGCAGAAACAGTTGCAAAATTAGGCCCCTTAAATCCATATTTTATTGAAATTACACCAGGAGCTATATCAGGAATCATTTTAGGAATAAAAAAAGGATTATATCTAGGAGTGCCATCCCCCTCAGCGTAAGCAGTTGCTTCATTTTGAAAAGTTTCTAAACCTCCTATTCCTGAGCCCCATATGACACCAACCCTGGTTTTATCAATTGAATCAATATCTAATTTAGAATCCTTAACAGCTTCTTCAGTGCAAACCAACGCATATTGAGCAAACTTATCTAGCTTTCTAGCTTCTTTCCTATCAAAGTGATTGAGAGCGTCATATCCTTTAAGTTCACAAGCAAATTTTGTTTTAAATTTAGAAGTGTCAAAATAAGTTATGTGATCAGCACCACTTTTACCTGATACTAATCCATCCCAATAAGAGATTATATCATTACCAATTGGAGTTATAGCTCCTAAACCAGTAACAACTACTCGTCTTAATGCCATAAAGTTTATTTAGTACTTTCTATATATGTAACAGCTTGACCAACTGTTTCTATTTTTTCAGCTTGGTCATCTGGTATTTGAATATCGAACTCTCTTTCAAACTCCATAATTAATTCAACCGTGTCTAGAGAATCAGCACCTAAATCATTAGTAAAACTAGCTGTTGCAACTACTTCATTTTCGTCAACACCTAATTTGTCAACAATTATTGCAGTAACTCTTGAAGAAATATCTGACATAATAATTTGATTTATTGTTGTGCACAAAAATAAAAAACTTTGCATTATAAACTTGCAATTTTAACGTAATTTTAATTAACAGAGATAAAATTTTCTAAAATTGTCTTTAAAAAAGATTGTCATATTTGCTTCAGGAAGCGGATCTAGCGCTGAAAATATTATAATTAAGTTTAAAGAACAAGCGCAAATTTCAATAGAAAAAATATATTGTAATAATCCAAAAGCTCTTATTTTAGATAGAATAAAAAAGTACAATATTAAAAAATTAGTATTTACTAATGAAGAGCTTCAAAGAGAAAAAGTATTTAATGATTTAAAAAACATTAACCCTAATCTCATAGTTTTAGCTGGTTTTTTAAAAAAAATACCTTTAAAAATTATAAACCATTTCAAAAATAAAGTTATAAATATCCACCCCTCTTTGCTTCCAAAGTATGGAGGCAAAGGTATGTATGGTATTAAAATTCATAGATCTGTAATTCAAAACAAAGAACGAAAATCAGGATTTACAATCCACTACGTTGATCAAAACTATGACACGGGGAACAGTATTTTTCAAAAATCAATTAATGTTGAAACTGAAAACCCTGAAGATTTAGCAAAACAAATTTTAAACATTGAACATAAGCATTACCCAATAGTTATAAAAGAAATTTTAAATGTCAAAACCTGATATACTAATTTATACTGACGGATCATCAAGAGGAAATCCAGGGCCTGGAGGGTATGGAATAGTTATGCAAAAAGCTGATTTAAATTATATCAAAGAATTTTCTAAAGGATTTAGACACACAACAAATAATCGCATGGAGTTACTAGCTGTAATAGTAGCATTGGAAAAAATAAAAAAACATAATCAGTTAGTTCATATATATACTGACTCAAAATATGTTAGTGAATCGGTAGAAAAAAAATGGATTAATAAGTGGGAAAAAAAGGGCTTTAAAAACAAAAAAAACCCTGATCTTTGGATTCGTTTTTTGAAAATTTATAGAAAACATATGGTCCGTTTTTTCTGGATTAAAGGACATAATAACAACCCAGGAAATGAAAGATGCGACGAGCTTGCTTATAACGCTTGTTCTGAAGACGAACTATTAATTGATAAGGTATATGAAGAGTCTATTAAATAAGGAAATATTAATAACTGGAACAGTAGCTTTTGATGATATAGAAACACCAACTGGATTTTCTGGAAAGATAATAGGCGGAGCAGGAACCTACATAGCATTAGCTGCAAGTATTTTTAGTAAGAAAATTAGTCTAGTTTCAGTCATCGGAGATGATTTTTTAAAGGACGATATTAAAATGCTTCAATCAAGAAATATAAATACTGATATGATTGAAAGAATTTCGGGTGAAAAATCTTTCTATTGGAAAGGAAAATACCACTCTAATTTTAAAACAAGAGATTCACTTATTACCGAGCTTAATGTGTTAGAAAAATTTA
>CABXUS010000015.1 GCA_902515405.1 uncultured Bacteroidota bacterium
TCTTGTTGCTGAAATTGGAATTACTACACCAGGGAACAAAACAGCGTTTCTAAGTGGAAGAATTGGAACAGAATCTGGAAGAGATTCTTTTAGAATTGCTTCCTCATCGTCAGATGTCATCAAAGGAATTAACTCAGATTCCTCTTCAACAGGTCCAAAATTATCATTAAAATCGAAAAAATTTGCCATAATTATGTCAACTTGTCAGTTTATAATTAATAAATATATATATCATGATAAGTTTCAAGATTCATGCCACTTAGCTAAAAGGAATCTACCAACCAGAAATTAGTTTATCAATTTGGAGTAATTTGTAGTGGGCTTTACCATTCCCATGAACTTTCATTGTCACATTAATTCAATGATAAATTTAAATTGAAATCTTTAATTTTAATATGTAATAATGAATTTCACTGTATGATAATGGAAAATGTAAAAGCTTACGAACCACATGCATCAATGATCACAAATTCCAACAAAAATGTGAAAGATATTTTTAAAAAAATGAGAAATTAACTTCTTAAAAATCTATTTCAATATCAAAAGTTAATTCAGTAACTATATACTTTTCATTTTTATATCTCGAAGAAGGATTGCACCCAAAATAAATATAACAGCAAAAATAATAATTGAATTTCTAAGACTACCTGTGAATTGATCAACAATACCAGACATAAATGTTCCTAATACAACGCTTAAGATCATAGACATTTGGTAAAATGAAAAATATGAGCATGTGTTTTCTGTTTTTGGGATTAATTTTGAATATGTAGATCTTGATAATGCCTGAGTACCTCCCATTACCATTCCAACAAAACCTGCTATAATGTAGAATTCAATTGGATATTGCACAAAGTACGCACCTAAACAAAGTAAAAACCATATTAAATTGAGAAAAATTAATGTTTTTATATTACCAATTTTATTAGAAACATTAGCAGTTAGAATTGCACCTAAAATTGCGATAAGTTGGATGATTAGCATGCTAACAATTAGACCTATGGTTTTTTCATCGTCATTTTTCCATAGAATTTCTTCCTCTCCAAAGTATGTAGCTATTAAAATTATTGTTTGTAAAGCACAGCTAAAAGTAAAAAAAGCAATCAAAAATTTCTTTACAGAAATATTTATTTTCAATATTTCCCAAACTTCTTTAAGTTCTAAAAACCCACTAAAAATTACAGACTTTTTAAAAGCATCCTTTTTATCAACATTATTTAAACTTTGAGGTAAATAATAAAAGGTATATTGGCTAAAACTAGCCCACCATAATCCAACTAAAAGAAAAGAAATTCTCATTGCTTGAATTTTACCTTCGTTATTTTCATTTGAAAGTCCAAAAAATTCTGGTAACATTATCATGAATAAATTAAAAACAAGTAGTAAAACACTGCCAACATATCCATAAGAGTATCCCAGTGCACTAATACTATCCTGCTGTTTTGGAAAAGCAATGTCAGGTAGATATGAGTTATAAAAAACTAGGCTTGACCAAAAACTAAATAGGGCTAAAAAATAAAATGATAATCCTAAATAGATATTTTCAAGATCAAAGAAATATAAGCCGATACATGAAAGACTACCCAAATAGCAAAAAAATTTCATGAAATTTTTTTTATTACCAAGGAAATCAGCAACACCTGATAAAATTGGAATTAAAATAGCCAAAAAAAGAAAAACAAGTGAAGTTATGTGTTGTATTAATGCAGTACTTTTATAATTGAAACCAAGAAAATTTATATAATCACTCTCAACAAATAATTCACCATAAAAAATTGGGAAAATAGCTGTAGAAATAACCAATGGATAAACTGAATTAGCCCAATCATAAAATGCCCAGGCCTTTAAAACTTTTTTATCACCCTTTACAAAAATTCTTTTAGACATTCAAGTTTATAATTTCAAAATATGATTTACTTTTGCATAGTAATATACAAATGAATATTAGAATAGTTTATTATTTTTTTCTAATTATTGGACTATCATTCCAATTTGGATTAAGTCAAAATGAATTTGAGGTTGTTAAATCTGATAAGGAATGGAAAAGTCAATTAGATGAATTATCATATTTAGTATTACGAAAAGCTTACACTGAACGTCCATACACTGGTAAATACGACAACTTTTATGAAAAGGGTACGTATCATTGTGCTGGATGTGATGAGCCTTTATATAATTCTGATTTTAAATATAATTCTTACTGTGGCTGGCCTAGTTTTGACAGAGAAATTAATGATAAATTAGTATATGATGTTGATTATAAACTTGGTTACCCAAGAACTGAAATAAAATGCAAAAAATGTGGAGGTCATCTTGGACATGTTTTTAATGATGGACCAAGAGAAACAACAGGAAAAAGACATTGTGTAAATTCTGTTGCATTAGTTTTTAAGAAGGCATGAGTAAAAAAGATAAAGAATATTGGTCTACAAAATTAGATAATTTCAGTTATAAAATCCTGAGAGAGGCTGAAACTGAGATGCCTTTTTCTGGAAAATATAATATGCATTTTGAGAACGGTGTTTATAAATGTAAAGGTTGTAATGCTATTTTATTTGAAAGTAATTCCAAATTTGATAGTGGATGCGGCTGGCCAAGTTTTGATAAATCTGTAAAAGGTGCTATAATATACAGAGAAGATACCTCACTAAGTCGAATAAGAACTGAAATAATTTGTTCTAATTGTGAAGGGCACTTGGGTCACGTTTTTAATGATGGTCCAACCGAAACAGGTCAAAGATACTGTGTAAATTCAGCAAGTCTAAATTTTAAAAATAAATAATATGGAAAATTATGATATAGTTATTTTAGGTAGTGGACCTGGAGGTTATGTAACTGCAATTAGAGCCTCACAGTTAGGTTTTAAAACTGCAATTGTTGAAAAAGAAAGTCTAGGGGGGATATGTTTAAATTGGGGCTGTATTCCAACAAAAGCTTTACTTAAGTCTGCTGAGGTATTTGAATATTTGAATCATGCTGAAAATTATGGCCTAGAAGTAGAAAATTTTTCAAAAAACTTTGAAAAGGTAATTAACAGAAGTAGAAACATTGCAAACACAATGAGTAAAGGAGTTAATTTTCTTATGAAAAAAAATAAAATTAAAGTTTACACAGGTTTTGGAAAAGTAAATAATGACAAAACAATTAACATTAAAAATGAAAATGAGGAAAACACAATTAACGCTAAACATATAATTATTGCTACTGGAGCTAGATCTAGGGAAATTGAATCATTAAAAAGGGTGAAAAATAAAATTATAGGTTATCGTGATGCAATGACGCTTGAGGAGCAGCCCAAAGAAATGGTTATTGTAGGTTCTGGAGCTATAGGAGTTGAATTTGCTTACTTTTATAATACAATGGGCACTAATGTTACATTAATTGAATATGAAAAAAATATTGCTCCAATTGAAGACAAAGATATTTCAAATGAGTTAGAAAAAATCTTAAAAAAGGCAGGATTAAATATTTTGACTTCATCGAAAGTAATAGGTTCAAAAGTAGTCGGAAAAAAAGTTGAAGTAACAGTGGAATCTAACGATAATAAGAAAATAATTAATGCTGATGTTGTTTTAAGTGCAGTTGGGATTAAATCTAATATAGAAAATATTGGAATTGAAGAGGTTGGAATAGAAATTGAAAATGATAAAATAAAAGTTGACAGCTTTTATAAAACAAATATTGAAAACATTTATGCAATTGGGGATGTAGTCTTGGGACCGGCTTTAGCACATGTTGCTTCAGCAGAGGGTATAACATGTGTTGAAAAAATTAAGGGTTTAAACCCAAATCCAATTGACTACAACAATATACCAGGATGTACTTATTGTAAGCCTGAGATAGCATCAGTTGGTTATACAGAAGAAAGAGCTATTTCTGAAGGATACGATATTAAAGTAGGTAAATTTCCATTTAGTGCATCTGGGAAAGCTCAATCATCTGGTCAAGCTGAAGGCTTCGTAAAAGTTATTTTTGATTCTAAATATGGAGAATGGCTTGGGTGTCATATGATTGGGTCAAATGTTACTGAAATGATTGCTGAAGCGGTTGTTGGTAGAAAACTGGAAACTACAGGGTATGAAGTTTTAAAATCAATTCATCCACACCCTACTCTTAGTGAAGCAGTTATGGAAGCAGTCGCAGATGCATATGATGAAGTAATTCATTTATAATACTAAGATTCTTTTATAAAACTTAAAATTGCTAAGTCATAGCTTTTTAAACCAAAGCCTTGAATAATGCCCTTTACATGAGGGCTTATGTAGGATTTTTTTCTGAATTCTTCACGAGATTTAGTGTTTGATATATGCACTTCAATCACTGGTGATTGAACACCTCTAACTGCATCAGAAATACCTACAGATGTATGGGTATATGCAGCAGCATTTAAAATAATTCCATCAAAATCAAATCCTACCTCCTGAATCTTATTAATTATTTCTCCCTCAACATTTGATTGAAAATAACTTAAATTGACTTTGTTAAACTTATTATTTAAAATTTTAAAATAATCATCAAAAGAAATATCACCATAAATATCTTTTTCTCTTTTTCCTAAAAGATTTAAATTCGGCCCATTAATAATTTGTATTTTCATATTAATTAAATCAAATTATAGCTGTAAAAATATCATTAATAAATATGAAATCGAATACATATTATAAAGAATTTGAAAATTTTTTAAAATTTGAAAGAAATCTTTCAAAAAATTCCGTTTCAAGTTATTTATCAGATTTAAGAAAATTAATTGAATTCTTTAAAAACAACAAAATTAATTTTATACCTGAAAAAATTAAAACTGAGGATGTTCGTGAGTTTTTATACAGTGAGTCAAAAAAAATAAAAGCTTCAAGTCAAGGTAGATTAATCTCAAGTTTAAATGGTTTTTTTGAGTATCTATTACTTGAAAATATTGTTAAGAAAAATCCTATTGAAAAAATTGAATATCCCAAATTAGGTTTAAAAATACCTTTAACTCTTACAACTAATCAAATAGATAAAATAATTAAAAGAGCCAGTCTAAATAGAACTAATGGTCTAAGAAATGAAACAATAATTGAAATATTATATAGCTGTGGACTTAGAGTTTCAGAGCTGATTAATTTAAAAATTTCAGATCTTTTTCTAAATGAATCTCTTATTAAAATTTTAGGAAAAGGAAATAAAGAAAGATTTGTACCAATTAGTGAAATTGGTACAAATCTTATTTTAAAATATATTGATTCTGCAAGAAATTTATCACAAATCCAAAAAGGATATGAGGACACTCTATTTATTAACAACAGAGGTAAAAAATTAACAAGAGTTATGATATATATAATATTAGAAAATGCTGCTAAAGAAGTTGGAATTAAAAATAAAATTAGTCCTCATATTTTAAGACACTCGTTTGCAACTCATTTAATAGAAAATGGCGCAAATATTATTAGCATTCAAAAAATGATGGGTCACGAAAATATAGTTACTACTGAAAAGTATTTACACGTCAAAAAAAAACACCTTATAGATTCTGTTTTAAAACATCACCCGAGAGGATAATCATACTGAAAACTTAAAGCCTTTTCCATGAATATTTTCAATTTTTATATTTGGGTCTTTACTTAGATACTTACGAATTTTAGTTATGTATACATCCATACTTCTTGACGTAAAATAATTCTCATCATTCCATATTTTTATTAATGCTTCCTCCCTTGATGTTAGATCATTTATATTATTTAGTAGAAGAGTGAGTAATTTTCCTTCCTTAGGCGAAAGCGATATTGGTTTTTCATTTAAGAATTGTAATTTTCTGAACTTAGAGTTGTATTTGAATGAAGAAAATTTGTAGTCAATTTTATTTTCTAAATTTTTTTTAATGGAAATTTTTCTTTTTAAAATTGATTTAATTTTTAATAATAAAACTTCTGAATCAAATGGTTTGATTAAATAGTCATCAGCACCTATTTTGAATCCTTTGATTATATCTTCTTTTAGAGATTTAGCAGTCAAAAAAATTAGGGGAACTTCGCTGTTAATAGATCTAATATCTGTAGCTAATGAAAAACCATCCTTAAAAGGCATCATGACATCTAAAATACACAAGTCATAACTATATTTTTTAAATTTTTCTAAACCTTCAATTCCATTCTTAGCTAGAATAATATCAAATGAATGTAGGGATAAATAATCTTTTAAAATTGAGCCAAAATTTGGATCATCTTCAACAATTAATATTTTTTTCTTCAATGACATCATTATAAATTAAAAGATATTATGAATTGAGAGCCTTTTCCTAATTCACTATCAACAGAAATTGTACCATTATGTAAATCAATGATTTTCTTTACAAATGATAAACCAAGTCCATGACCCTTAACATTATGTATATTTCCCTTTGAAACCCTAAAAAACTTATCAAAAATTTTTGATTTTACTTTTTTTGAAATGCCCATTCCATTATCCTTAAATATAATATAGATTTTATTATTCATATTATATGTTTTAACTGATATTTCCGGGTTATTTACAGAATATTTAATAGAGTTTTCTAAAATATTAATAAATACGTTCGTCATGTCTTCAAATGAGAAAGAAAAAGTTGATTTATCAGCGCTGTAATTAAAATCAATCTTACCATTTTTGGATTTTAAAAGCAATGAAATTCTTTTTGAAGCTTCATTGAGAACATCATGAATATTATGGTTATTTTTTATTAAGGTAATTTTATTTCTATCTAATTGTGAAATCTTTAAAACATTTTCAACTTGTTTGTTCATACGTTTATTTTCCTCATTTATCATATTTAGATATTTATCTGTTAGAGATTTATCAGTCTTTATTTTTTCATTATTTATAGCGCTTAAAGCTAAGTCTATAGTAGCTATCGGTGTTTTAAACTCATGAGTCATATTGTTTATAAAATCAGTCTTCATTTCTGAAATATTTTTCTGTTTTATAGAATTTATAACTGTAAAATAAAAAGACATAATTATGATTAGAATAAAGAAGACAGATAAAACAATTAAAAATGAAATAGATGATCTTAAATATTGTGTTCTATTTGGAAATCCAACAACTAAAGAAAAATCACTAATACCCTCATCATTTTCAAATAATGGCATACTATACTTTTTTAAATCCTCAAGGTTTGAATATCTATCAGAGCCAACTTTTGTAGCTAAATTTTGACTAAATACACGATAATCAAAATCTAAATCAAGATCTCTATCTCCAAATTCACTTTGCAACAACAGCTCAATTTCAACATTACTCACTCTCTTATGAATAGGTTTTAAACTTGCTAATTCACTAAAAATTGAAGAATATTTAGCCTGATCTATTAGTGTCATCTTTTCAACTCTCTGTAATCTTTCGATAGAACTCATGTTTTGTATTTCACGGTCAAAAGCATCATCTATTATAGTTGTATTTTTTATCTTAGTATAATCCAAAATTGAAGTAGTATCATTACTTTTTGGCTCAACTAAACTAGCTGTAATATTATAATCATCCTCCAAAATTCCTTGAGAATATATATATGTTTTATTAGTATTTATATTTCTATCAACATACTGAAAAACAGAGGTTAACTGTGATTCTTTTGGATTACTAATGCTATCAATTAATTTTTGATAAACTGCTAGGTAATCACTCATTTCTCTAGCTTTTATATCTTCTGTTACTGTTTTTAATGCTTGGTTAACATTTAAAGAAAATTGTCTTTCATTATTGTCAATAGTAGTTTTTATCCAAAAACTCTGAACAAAAATTATCCCGATTAAGGAAATTGACATAAAAAAAATCAATAATGAAAAGCTAATTTTTTTCATATTTTAAAACAATATCTTTAATTAAATTTTTTAAAACCTTTTCTGTTTCTAATTTATTAATATTCTCAATTATAAAATCTGCTAAATTAATTTTTTTAGAATCTTTCCATTGAGAGTTAATTATTTGCTGAGCTTTTTTTCTATTAATTTTATCTCTTCTAATTATTCTATCTAATCTCAGTTTAACAGGTGAAACTACGAGTAAATTTATATCATTATTAATATACATTCCAGATTCAAATAGAAGAGCAGATTCAATTACAATAATTTTATCTGAATTTTTGTATTTAAATATTTCTAAAGCCTCAAAAACCTTTGGATGTACAATTTGATTTAATATTTTGAGTTTTTTTGGTTTTGAAAATACAATATCAGAAATATATTTATTATTTAATTTATTGTTAATATAAGATTCGGATCCAAAGTTTTTTTTAATTAAACTAATAACCTCATTATTGTTATTTAATATTTTTTTTGCTTCAAAGTCTGAATCAAATGTTTTAATTTTTTTATATGAACTGATTATTTTAGAGATGAAAGTTTTTCCTGAACCTATTCCACCCGTTAAACCAATTAACAACATTTTAATATGTAGATTTAATTATTCTTTGAAATTATATCAATAATTTCTTGACTAACACCAACATTACTAAAACCTCCGTCATGAAATAAATTTTGAAGAGTTACTTTTCGAGTCAAATCTGAAAAAAGTGTTACAGTATAATCTGCACACTCTTCAGCATTTGCATTACCTAAGGGAGACATTTTTTCAGCATAACTAACAAAACCATCAAAACCCTTTACCCCTTTTCCTGCTGTTGTTGGTGTGGGTGATTGACTTATTGTATTAACTCTAACTTTTTTTTCTTTACCAAAAAAATAGCCAAAACTTCTCGCGATAGACTCAAGATATGCCTTGTTATCGGCCATATCATTGTAATTTGGAAAAACTCTTTGAGCTGCCATATATGAAAGAGCAACTATACTTCCCCATTTATTCATAGCATCCTTATTATATAATAATTGAAGAAGTTTATGAAATGAAACAGCAGAAACATCCCATCCCTTCGTCAACCAATCGTGATTAAGATTTGTGTAAGATTTACCTTTTCTTACATTTACTGACATGCCTATTGAGTGCAAAACAAAATCAATTTTACCATCAAAATGATTTATCGTTTTATCAATTAAGTTATCCAAATCCTCATTTTTCGTTGCATCAGCCGAAATCATTAAAGAATTTGTTTTATTAGCTAATTCATCTAATCTACCCATCCTTAGTGCTACAGGCGCATTGGTTAAAACAAATTTACCGCCTTGTAAATGAATTTTTTCTGCTGTTTTCCAAGCAATAGAATTTTCATCCAATGCTCCAAAAATAATTCCCTTTTTATTTTTTAATAAATTATTGCTCATATATTAAATAAATATAATACTATTTAAGCAACTCACGTGCTTGATTAATTGCAGATTCTGTAATATTTTCACCTGATATCATTGCTGCAATTTCGTTAATTCTTTTTGAATCATCTAGTTTAATAATATTTGAAACAATACCATCATTAATATTAGATTTAAACACTTTAAAATGATGATCAGCTCTAGATGCAACTTGTGGTAGATGAGAAATTGATATTATTTGAATTTTCAAACCAATAGCTTTCATCATTTTGCCAATTGTATTAGCAATTTCGCCAGACATTCCTGAATCAATTTCATCAAAAACAAGAGTAGGTAAGTTAATTTGATGAGCAAGTACAGACTTTATTGCAAAGAGAATTCTTGATTTTTCTCCCCCGGAGGCAATTTTTGAAAGAATATTGGATTCTGACTTACTGTTTGGTGTATAAAAAACATCAATATTATTAATACCATTTTTATTAAATTGATTGTCTTCTGTAATTTTTATATCAATTTTTGAATTCTTTAGAGCGAGGTTTTTAAAAACAGTCTCAATTTCAGACTTAATTTTTGATTTGAAAAGTATTCTTTTTTTACTTACTTTTTTTGAAATATCAAGCATTTTTTCACTTACATAAGATAAATCATCATTAAGTTTTTGAATTTTTTTATTAAATCCCTCGGAGTCATTTAATAATAATTTTAATTGGTCTTTTTTATTAATTAGTTCCGAAATAGAATTAACATTGTGTTTTTTTTCTAAATCATTAATCTTATATAGCCTGTTTTGTATTTTTTCAAAGCTATTTTGATCAAATGATAAATTATTTATATAATTATTTATAGAGATAAATAAATCTTCAATTTCAATATTAATTTTTTCAAACCTATTGTGAAAGGATTCAAAATCTTTTGAATAACTTCCTGTTCGTTTAACAATATTTGAAATTTTTGAAATTCTTTCCTGAACAGTTTCGTCATTAATATTAGAAAAACTTTTAAATTCGTCAAAGAGATTGCTCATTTTATCAAAATTTTTTAAGCTATTGAAAGTTTCCTCAAGGTTTAATTTTTCATCCTCTATAAGATTCATTTTATCAATCTCATCATAAATAAATTTATTGTATTCGAAATTATTTTTGAAATTTATTTTTTCTTTATTAAGAGTATTTAACTTTTTATTAATATTCAAAAATTGATTTAAATACTCTCTATACTCAGAAACTTCATTTAATTGGTCTGAATAAGAATCTATTAGATTATAAAAAATATCATTATTTGATAAAATATTGATTTGATTTTGATTATGAATATTAATCAATCTTTTAGATAATAATTTAAGTAGCTCTAGTTTGACTGGTGAATCATTAATAAAAGCTCTAGATTTACCATTATTCAAGATTTCACGCCTAATAATTGTATTTTCATCGAAATCAATATCATTTGAATCAAAAAAACTTTTAAAAGAATTCTTAGAAATATTAAATTCTCCCTCAATAATACATTTTTGAAATTTTGGACCTACAATCTTATGATCAACCCTAGATCCAGAAATTAAATTTAAAGCACCTAAAATAATTGATTTTCCTGCTCCAGTTTCACCCGTAATAACAGAAAAACCATTATTAAAATCAATAGATAGTTCCTCAATCAGTATATAGTTTTTTATTATAAGTTTAGTAATCAAAATAAAATTTAATTATAATTCAATCCATTTATTTGAATAAAATGGAGCAATTTTGTTAAGTAAATCTTTTAAATTATTAATTTCAGTTGAACTTGAATAATTTATAAACAAATTAAAAATTTCATTATTTTTTGCCTGAAAAAACATTTGCTGTAATAGTGAATTTGGTCTAAATCGATTCATTTTTTCAAAAATATTTAAAGACTCTATTATATTTTTCTTTGCTAAAGATTGATTTTTAGGAAGTAAATCTAAACCATTTAAGTGATAATTATAGTTGATTTCTCTAATGGATGAATAATTTGAGGAAGTTAGGTTGTCAATTAACCAAAATTTATTAATTCTACCTCCATTATGTGATGGTAACCACATCTGAGAATTTGAAAAACTAGAGCTAAAATCTAAAATTTGTTTTGCAAACATATAATCTTTAAAACCTGATGACAGTAAAAAAGTATCATTATCATATCCAATTATTATATATGAGTAGAATGAAAGAATAGATGCTAAGTCAGATTCAAATTTATTATTAGAAAAAATTATAGATTGATTAGACTCATAATTAAAATTTACGCCAATATCCTTAAACAAAAAATTACTTGAGCTAAAGTTAGAATTAAATACAGGTCGAAATGAATTTACTTCAATATTGGTTTTAAATGAGTTGTTCGAATAATCCAAAACAGTTATCGAAAATGAGCAACTAATTTTTTCAAAATCTTTATAAGACTGATTTGTCCATTTCTTTGAATTTAAAAATTCCTCAATAGTTCTTTCTAATTCAATAAAAATCTTAGATTCTGTTTGATTAACTAAACTAAAGTTAACTTTTACTTTACAATTTAACTCTTGAGCATCATTAATTTGATAACAAAAAATTATACTATAAATTAAATATTTCCAATAATATGTCTTTAGCAACATGGTTTTTTGATTTTAAGCTAAAATTTTTAACTGACTTTGAAGTTATAAAACTTATTTTATTTGTATCAAAATTAAACCCAGCTCCAATATCATTAAGAGAATTTAAAACAATTGCATCAAGGTTTTTATCTTTTAGTTTGTTTTTTGCATTAATAAGCTCATTATCTGTCTCAAGTGAAAACCCAATAATTTTTTGGTTTTTTCTTTTTAAACTTAGCTCTTTTAATATATCAACATTCTTAACCAAATCAATCTTAATTGATTTTAAATTATGTTTTTTAATTTTTTTATCAAAAGATTTTTTTGGTTTATAGTCTGAAACAGCAGCAGACTTTATAAAAATATCAACTTTAGGAAATATTTTTGAACACTCAATAAACATTTCTTCAGCTGAGATTACTCTTTTTTCAATGATATTTTCATCATTAACTATTTCCTTTGACGGTCCTGAAATCAAATAAACTTTTGCTCCAAGCTGAGCTGCTTGTTTTGCAATTTCAAACCCCATTTTTCCACTAGAAATATTTCCAATAAAACGGACAGGGTCTATCATTTCAAAGGTTGGGCCTGCTGTAACAAGAATTTTTTTATTATTAAAAATTAATCTTTTTTTTATATAGCTTTTTAATATTTCTATAATTTTTTCCGGTTCTTCAACCCTTCCTACACCATCATGACCGCTTGCTAGTAATCCCTTTCTAGGCTTAATTAGAATATCTCCCTTTTTTTCAAGAGTGGTTATATTATTTTTTGTAGATACTGATTTAAACATTTCTAAATCCATTGATGGTGCAAAAAAAACTTGACAACTTGATGACATGTAGGTAGCAACTAGAAGATTATCTGCATTTCCATTTACCATTTTTGATATGGTGGATGAAGTGGCTGGAATAATTAATAAATAATCAGCCCATTCAGCAAGCTCAACATGATTATTCCAATTTTTTGAATCATTATCTTCTTCAAAAAAATTAGTCAAAACAGGTCTTCCGGATAAAGATGAAAATGTTAATGAAGTAACAAAGTCATGAGCAGATTTAGTAAAAACTACTTGTACATTTGCTCGGTTTTTCTTTAATAACCTGAGCAAAACTATAGATTTATAAGCTGCTATTCCGCCTGATACACCTAATAGGATATTTTTACCCTTAAGAACAGACATAAAAATTACTTTTCCTGTTCAGGCTTTCTGTGGTATATTTTTTCTGTAAGCCAATTATCTATAGCAATTGCATGAGCTTTAGGAAGTTTTTCATAAAATTTTGAAACTTCTATTTGTTCTTTATTTTCAAAAATCTCTTCCAAATTTTCACTTGGTGTAGCAAATTCTTCAAGTTTACTTATCAATTCTTTTTTAATATCTTCGTTGATTTGAATAGTTCTTTTAGATATTATTGATATTGCTTTATAAATATTTTCAGATTTTGAATCAATCTCTTCTCTGTCATATGTTACTGTTGAAGTTGGTGCACTAATTTTTTTAAAATCCATAACTTTATGATTAATTAATCTTCTTCAAATATAGCAATTTCTTTATCTATATTTGTTATCATCTTATTTGATAGATTTAAAAACTTTGTTTCAGGATAATCATTAATTAATTCTTCATATACTTTAATAGCATTTTTAAGTCTTTCTAATCTTTTTGTTTTAATGCTGTTTATTGCAAGTTGATATGACGAATCGAAAAGGTAAAATAAAGCATCTTCTCTATATGGTGTTCCTGGATATTCGGAAATAAAACTATTTAAAACTTTAATTGCAGATGTGTAGTCTCTAATTGTGTTATATTGTTTTGCAATTTCAAATGCTTTAAATTCTAATTTTATTCTTAATTCCTGAACTAAATCATTAGCTTCTTCAAGTTTTTCTGAATAAGGATAAAAATTTATGAAATTTTGTAGTTTTTCAATTGCTGTCATTGTATCAGCTTGATCTAAACTATGTTTAGGAGATTGTTTATAATAACAATACGCAGCGTTAAATGCAGCTTCCTCAACTTTCTGACTAATTGGATATGATTTTACAAAACTTTCAAATTGAAATGCAGCTAAAACATAATTTTTTCTATTCATTAAACTATTTGCATAAAAATAAGTAATCCTTTCACCTTGGGGTTTTCCTCGATATTTAGGCTGAATTTGCTCAAAAAGTGTACTTGCTTTTCTCCATTCCTCATTCTCATAATATTTTTCAGCCATTTCATACTGAATTTTAACATCTTCATTTCTTAAAATTTTTTGAAAATCATTGCAAGAAAAGAATAAAAAAACTGAAAGTAAAAATATAGTTTTATTAATTATTTTATTCATTTAAGATTTTATTTTATTCATATAATCTGAAATCCTAGATTTTAAATTATCTGAAATTTCAGTCAAAGGTAACCTAACTTTGTCAGTGCACAAATTTAGGTATTTAAGAGCGAACTTAATACCTGATGGATTACCCTCTTCAAAAATTAAATTAAAAAATTCATTTAAAATAAAATTAGAGGATTCTATTTTTGGAATTTTTTTTATTTGATCTGGAATATCATTATCATTTTCCCATATTAAGCTTAAATAAGCTTTATATATAATAGATGGGAATGCGTTAGCTGCGACAGAAATAATTCCATCAGCTCCGTTTTTAATAGCATCAATCATTGTAAAATCATCCCCAGATATTATTAAAAAGTCTTTTCTAGTTTTTTTTCTTAGTTCTAATATTCTTGAAATATCTCCTGATGCCTCCTTAATTCCAATAATATTGGTACTATACTTGCTTAATTTTATAATTGTATCATTACTTATATCACAAGAGGTTCTTCCAGGAACGTTATATAAAATTACAGGAACAGATGAGGCTTCAGATACTTTTACAAAATGTTGAAAAATACCATCCTGAGAAGGTTTATTATAATAAGGGCAAACAGACATGATAGCTTCAAAGCCAGATAAATCAGTTTTTAATATTAAATCACATAAATATTTTGTATTATTTGAACTAATACCCAGGACTAATGGAATACGATTTTTAAAAGCATCAATAAAGGTTGAATTTAACTCTTGTTTCTCTTTATGATTTAATACAGACTGCTCTCCTGTTGTTCCTTGCACAACCACATAAGAAATACCACTAAAAAATAAGTGATCACTTAGCTTATAAATAGCTTCTTTATCAATTTTATCATAATTATTAAAGGGTGTTACGATGGCAATACCAACTCCAGCAAAAATGGATTTATTTTTTTGATTTATAAAAGGATTTATTTTGTATTTTCTAGCACTCACTTTATGAATTTTAAATATTTAATAAGTTCCCTCTTAAATTTTTTAAAATTATCAAAAATATCTGTAAAAATAATATCATTAATATTGTGGTTTGAAATATCAAATCCAATTCTAAATTTTGCCTTGGTTTGTGATGACAATAAAGTTAAAATTTTATTTTCACCAAAATAATTTATTAGCAGATCGTATTTTTTTGATGTGAATTCATCAGCATCAGCAGATATCATCTTACCATAAAAATTTACAGATTTTTCTGAAATTCTTAATTTACAAAAAGGATCATTGTAGTAGGTATTAGAAAAACTTATTATTTTTAAATCTTTCTCTTTCAAACCCATTTCAAGAGCCAATTCTAATAAATCAGAATAATCTAAATCCATATTCGAATCAACTATACAACCAATGGTTCTAATAGGCATTTTAGGACATCTAGCTGACGATTTTAAGATATCAATTGATTTTTTAATACTTTTTTGTAAAAAACTTAATCTTAATTTAGTAATAAATTTTTTCAATTTTAAAAATTAATATTGTATGAATTAATAAAATCTTCTAATGATAATGTCTGAATTTTTAAATCTTTTGCTTTAGATATTTTTGAAGGCCCTGGATTTCGACCTGAAATAATTATAGCTTTTGAAGATATACTACTAACTACTTTACCTCCATTATTTAAAATTATATTTTTTAAACTATCTCTACTAATTTTTTCAAAAGTACCTGTTATTACAAAACTTAATTTATTAAGGGATGTCCCTTTTTTCTCAGATTTATTTTGTGAAAAATTTAAACCTAAATCATTTAATTTTTTTAATAGATCTAAATTTTTTGTTTCGTTAAAATATTGTTTTAAACTCATGGCAATTTTTTCGCCAATTTCGTCAACATTTAATATGTCTTCATATGAGGCATTTATTAAATCATTAATTGTTGTAAAATGGCTTGCAAGTCTTTTTGAAACTGTTTCACCAACATGCCTAATTCCAAGACTATACAAAACCTTATGATATGGTTGAGCTTTTGAATTATATATTGCAAAAACTAAATTTTCTGCTGACTTTTGTGCCATACGTTCTAATCCAACCAATTGACTAACTTTTAAATTATATATATCATCAAAATTTTTAATAATATCTTTCTTTAAAAGTCTTTCTATAGTCTCAGTTCCAAATCCATCTATATTCATACCTTTTCTAGAAATAAAATGTTTAAACCTACTAACAATTTGAGGATAACAACCTTTAGAGTTTAAGCAGTAATGCTGAGCTTCATCATCATTTTTAAAAAGTAAACTTCCACAAGCTGGACAATTTTTTATAAAAGATATTTTTTTTGATTTTAAATTTCTAAGTCTGTAATCAACTGAAACTATTTTAGGAATAATTTCACCACCTTTTTCAACAGTCAATGTGTCATTTTGATATAAATCTAATTTATCTATTTGATCTTCATTGTGAAGAGATGCTCTTTTAACCACAGTCCCATTCAATAATACTGGTTCTAAATTAGCGACAGGAGTTATTGCTCCTGTTCTTCCTACTTGAAAGTCAATATCAACTAATTTGGTAATGGCTTGTTCTGTTTGAAATTTATAGGCTATTGCCCACCGAGGAAACTTAGATGTGAATCCAAGATGTTTTTGCATACTAAAGCTATTTACTTTTACAACTATACCATCAATTTCAAAATTTAAATTTTCTTTTTGTTTATACCAATATGAAATAAATTCAAATACTTCATCAATGTTTTTACAATATTTATGACTGTTAGAGACATTAAAACCCAAATCTTTCAGAGCATTCAAAGATTCAGATTGAGTATTAAATGGATTATTTTCAGAAACTATTTGAAAAAAATAACATTTTAAGGGTCTTTTTCTAACTTCTTTACTACTTACAAGTTTGATACTTCCTGAAGCAGTATTTCTAGGATTTTTATATGGTTCCTCACTGTTTTTAATTTTTCTTTCGTTTAATTTTACAAAATCAGTTTTTTCTATAATAACTTCACCTCTTACGTCAAAATCATACTCAACTTTTGTAAGTGTTTTTAATGGGATAGTATTAATTGTTTTAATATTTTCAGTTACATCATCTCCACTTACACCATCTCCTCTAGTTAATCCTTGACTTAGATTTCCTTTTTTATATGAAACAGAAACTGAAACGCCATCTAATTTTAATTCACATGAAAAAGATATTTTTTCTGTTTTTAATATTTTCACCAAGCGATCTTTCCATTTAATTAATTCATCCTTTGAATAAGAATTTTCTAATGAATACATTGGAAAATTATGATTTACGGAATTAAAACTATTGTTTAGTAAGCTTCCTACTCTTTGTGAAGGTGAATTTGGGTCTTTAAATTGCGGAAATTTAAACTCTAAGTCCTCGAGTTTTTTCATCATTTTATCAAATTCGTAGTCAGAAATTTCAGGTTTATCTAGCATATAGTATAAATAATTATGCTTATGCAATTCTGTGCTTAAAAAAATTATTTCTTTTTTTATATTCATTTGTAAGCTTTAATCATCCTTTCTCTACCGTTTAGATCCTCTTTAATCATTATTTTTTTAAAGTTATTAATCTTTAATAAATTCTTTATACTTTTTATTCTATCAGTGTGACATTCTAAATATAAAACACCTAATTCATTAAGAGCAACTTTTGAAAATTCAATTATTTTTTTATAGAAAACTAAATTATCATCACCATCAACAAAAATAGCAGAGTGTGGTTCAAATTTACTTACACTAACATCGATATTTGGTATTTCAGACTTATCAACATAAGGTGGATTAGAAACAATTAAATCATATTTATTATTGATTTCAATTTTTTTTAAAACATCAACCTTATTAAAATTGATTTTTAAATTATTAACTAAAGAATTTTTTTTTGCAATCTCAAGTGCTTTAATCGATATATCCCATGCCTCAACATTTGAATTGTCTAAATATTTTTTTAAAATAATTGAAATAAGACCTGATCCTGTTCCAATATCCAAAATTGTAATTTTATTTTTTTGATCAGAAATTATCCAATTACATAATTCAATAGTTTCTGCTCTAGGAATCAAAACATTTTCATTTAAATAGAATGTAAGTTTTTTGTGTAATACTCTTCCTGTAATATATTGAATAGGCATTCTATTTTTGATTAATTTCAGTTTTGAGTCCAATAGATTTATATTGTTTATCGACAAGAGATACATGGGGTTTTGAATATATTTAATTCTATTTATGCCTAAATAAAAGTCAATCAAAATATAAAATAGTGAATCAATTTCTCTTTTTGAATATTGATTCAATAAGGATTTTAAGAATAACTTTTTGTATGATTTTAAATTCATAATTTTAATATCATCCATACTGGACATGAGGAATGACCTGTATTGCCCAAGGGATAATCAAGTTCCGTAAAACCATTTTTCTTATAAAGTTTTTGAGCATTTGTCATGTTATACATAGTTTCAATATAACAGAAATCATATTCACTTTTCTTTGCAAAATCTAAACATATAGATATTAATTTTGAACCAATACCTGAACCTCTAATATTTGGCAAAAAATACATCTTTTGAAGCTCACAAATATTTTTATCTGTGTCTTTTAATTTTGAAATGCCAGCACCACCACAAATATAATTATCAGCAAGAACTATGTAATATTTTGATTTTTTATCTTGATAAGATTCAAACATAAAATTTAATTCTTCATCTTGCATAGCAGTACCCTCATCAGGAACTCCAAACTCTTTCATCACACTAACCAAAAGTTCCTTAATTTTAAGATTATCTTTCTTAATAATTTCTCTAATTTCAATTTTCATTTTATTAAATTAGAATATTCTGTAAAGATACTAATAAAACGTAGTGATGAACCATGATTTACTGATGAAAAGATGTATAAGTTTAGGATATAAAGCATTGGGTAAGACATATCCAAATCCTAATGTTGGTGCTTTACTTTTTTACGATGGAAAAATAATTTCTGAGGGGTTTACAAAAGAACATGGAAACAACCACGCAGAAATAAACGTAATGAATAAAATATGTGATAATGAAGTTCTAAAAAAATCTACATTATATGTTACCCTTGAGCCATGTTCTCATCATGGGAAAACCCCACCATGTTGTGAAGCAATTTCTAATAAAAAAATTAAAGAAGTTATAGTTGGTATAAACGACCCTAATAAACTAGTTAATGGAAGAGGAATAAATTATCTTAGAAACAATAATATTAAATTAAAAACTGGAATTTTAGAGAACGAATGTAAAAAATTACATAAAAGATTCTTAACCTTTCAAAATAAAAAAAGACCTTATATAATTTTAAAATGGGCTGAAACACTTGATGGATTTATAAGTCCAAAAAAACAAAAAAAAAATAGACCATATTGGATATCTAATATTTTTAGCAGACAACTTGTACATAAGTGGAGAAGTCAAGAACATGGAATTTTAATTGGAGGAAAAACATATGAAAATGATTCTCCAATTCTTAATTCAAGACTTTGGGATAATAATAATCCAGAAAAATTTATCTTAACAAAAAATAAAAATTTTAAAGATTCTAATTATAACAAAATAAATGATGAAGATTTGTTTACGGTTAATGAAATATCTGATTACTTGTATAATAAAAATATACAATCAATAATTGTTGAAGGTGGGAGTAAAACAATTGAAAATTTCATAAATAATGGTATGTGGGACGAAGCTAGAATTATTCAAAACTCAAAAGAATTAAATGATGGAATTAAATCACCAAAAATTAAAGGAAGATTGAAAAATGAATTTCAATTAATGGATGATAATATTAAAATTATTTATCCGATTTAGTAATAGCAAATATTATTTTTTTGGGACACCTAATTGGCTTATTATTTTTTTTATTTAAAAAAACAAGCTTTGTATATCCTTCATTGATCAACTCTGTCTTTTTAAAAATTTTGTATTCAAATTCGATAAAGTATGATGGTAGCTTTAATAATGATGTTTCTAGTATTAATTCATCTTCAAAAAATGCAGGTTTTCTAAATATAGTATTTGCTCTTATAACCGGTAAAATAAAATCTTCTTCCTCTAATTTTCTGTAAGAAAAACCTAAATTCTTTAACCAACCTAATCTTCCAATTTCATAGTACTTGAGATAATTACTATGGTGTACATAAGACATTGAATCAGTTTCTGAATATCTTGCAATTATTGTTGTTTTAAAGGATTTTTTAGTTTGCAGAAATGATTGTTTTAATTTGATCTATAATATCAAAAAAACTTTTTTAATAATCAATAGTAAAATGATTTTTTTTTAAAAAAAAAATGTACATATTTGTTAGTCTAATTAACAATTTAATCTACACTACGATTATATTGATTAATAACAACTATTTAAAAAGTATTAATAACTATGAGCCTGGAATCAGTATGGAAAAACTGTCTTAATTTTATAAAAGATAACATACAAGATCAAGCTTATAAAACTTGGTTTGAACCAATTCAACCAATTAAACTTGATGAAAACATCTTAAGTATTCAAGTGCCTAGTAAATTTTTTTATGAATGGCTTGAGGAGCATTATGTTAAACTTTTGAAAATTGCATTAACAAAGGAACTTGGCAAAGATGCAAAGCTTGTTTACATAATAAAAATGGAGAACTATTTTGGTTCTCCTAAATCTTTTACTGAAAAAATTCCAAGTGACTACAAACCCAAAATGAAATCTCAAAAGATTGAGGGTTCATCTAGTTATTTTAAAAATGAATTAACTAATCCTTTTATAATTCCTGGAATTCAAAACCTTAAAATTGATTCACAATTAAATCCTAATTATAATTTTAATAATTTTTTAGAAGGTGATTCAAATAGATTAGCAAGATCTGCCGGTTATGCAGTTTCTAATAGACCAGGTGGCACATCTTTTAATCCTCTTTTAATTTTTGGAGGTGTTGGTCTAGGTAAAACTCACTTAGCTAATGCAATTGGTATAAATATTAAACAAAAGTTTCCTGATAAAACTGTCTTATATATTTCAGCTGAAAAATTTACCCAACAATATATTGAATCTGTAAAAAAGAATAATAGAAATGATTTTATTCACTTTTATCAACTCATTGATATATTAATAATTGACGATGTTCAGTTTTTCTCTGGTAAATCAGGAACTCAAGATGTATTCTTCCATATTTTTAATCATCTTCACCAAAATGGTAAACAAGTTGTACTTACGTCAGATAAAGCTCCTGTTGACATGCAGGAAATTGAACAAAGACTTTTATCTAGATTCAAATGGGGGTTATCTGCAGAACTTCAAACTCCTAATTATGAGACTAGAATTTCAATAATCAAAAACAAATTAAGTAGAGATGGTGTTGAAATGGATGATGAAATTATCTTTTATGTTGCAAAACATATTAAAACAAATGTTAGAGAGCTAGAAGGTGCCATAATTTCGTTAATGGCTCAATCATCGTTTAATAGAAAAAATATTACAATTGATCTTGCAAAAGTAATTGTAGAAAAATTTGTTAAGAATACTAACAAAGAAATATCTATTGATCATATTCAAAAAGTTGTTTCCGATTATTTTCAAATGGATGTGATGACACTGCAGTCGAAAACTAGAAAAAGACATATTGTACAAGCTAGACAGCTTGCAATGTTTTTTTCAAAAAAGTTTACGAAGGCTTCTTTGGCAAGTATAGGTACTAAGATTGGACGAAGAGATCATGCAACTGTTCTGCACGCATGTAAAACAGTTGACAACTTAGCATTCACTGACAAACAGTTTAGAAAATATGTTGACGACCTAAATAAGAAGTTTTCTGACTAATCTAAAGTGGGTTTTCTTACAGCTTCGATGTTCTCTAAATTAAAGCCTTTAAAAATTCTTAAGTAATCTGAAATTGAAGTTCCATTAGCATCTTTTTTGTCATAATTAATATCACAATGACTTCTTAAATACTTTTTCACATTTCCTGGACCAGATAAATGTGCAGCAGCAATTATTCCAGATTCTGTAATAAATAAATCTGAAAGATATCTATTTGAATACCATTTTATTTCTCTTCGAAGAATCCACTTATTTCTCATAACATTCATTAAAAATACTTTTTCTTGAAGTTCTGGGTTGTTTTTATAATGAATTAAGTTCTTAACTCCATACATATCAAGTGTCCCCTTTCCAAATTGATACTTTCCAACATAACCATATCGATTTATTTTTATGTAATCAGAGCCTGATTCAAAAAAACCTAAAAAATCTTTAAAGCCAACAAAATCTTTAATTGTAAATGCAATAGGTAAATAATCAATTTTTGATTTATATTCACTTTCAACTGAATATTCGAGATTTAAATTTAGGGTTGGGAATAGAGTACTGCTAAGAAAAAAAACAGCTAAGAAATTTAATAGATAAACTTTAAAATTAAAGTACATCATAAATAAAAAACATTAATATAATTATGCTTTTTCACTTACAAACTTAATGATTTTTATAATTATCTAGTAATCAGTTAATTATCTTTTGATATTTCTTTTTTTCAACCAATTGGTATATTGTCTCTTTTTTTTATTATGCTCAGCATTTGTTCTTGAGAAAAGATGATAACCAGGATTAGACACATCTGCAACAAAAAAAAGTAAAGAGTGATTTAATGGATTTAAAACAGCTTCAATAGCAGAAATATCTGGTGTTATGATTGGACCAGGTGGTAATCCTCTATTTATATAAGTATTGTATGGAGATTTGATTCTTAAATCTTTATATAAAACTCTCCTTATTTTTGTCTCAAAACCATCTCTTTTCTTTATTATGTATACTACAGTAGGATCAGCTTGCAGTTTCATTTTTTTATTTAAACGATTTAAATAAACACCCGCAATAGTTGGTCTTTCATCTACTTTGGGAGTTTCAAGTTGTACTATTGAAGCTAAGGTCATGACCTCAATTGGGTTTAAATTTATTTTTTTTGACTTTTTAATTCTATCATCATTCCAAAAATTATCAAATTCCTTAACGATTCTTTCTCTGAACTGTATTGCATTTGTATTCCAATAAACTTGATAAGTATTAGGGATAAATAAAGAAAAGACTGAATCTTCATTTAAATTTAAATCATTTAAAAACTTTTTATCATAAAACGCCTTAGACAAGGATAAACTATCGGCTTCAATATTTGATGAAATTTTTTTAAATAAATGATTCGTTGTTTGAATATTATTAAATGTAAGATTAACTGGAATATTAATAGATCTTAGAGAGTTTATGATTTCGTTATTATTATAATCTTTTTCAATTTTAAACCTTCCAGATTTTATGTTTATAAAATAATCTTTGTAATTAGCAGCTTTAATAAATTTAGACGTATCCTCTAAATAAATACTCAGAGAATCAATTATTTGATCTTTTGAGGAATCAGTGGGGATCTTTAAATAAATATAATCTTCTTTAAATATGGTATTTTTCTCAAAAAAAATATTGTAAAAATAATATCCTAACCCTATTCCCAGAGATAATATTAAAATAATAATTATAAATTTTAATTCTTTCAAAGCTCTAAAATACCATGGTAGACTTTTTTTACATTTCCAGATAAATAAATATCAGTGTATTTTGAATTTGATTTATTAAAACCAACAGTCAAAAGCCCTCCTTTTGTATCTAAATTAATTGTTTTACTGTTTACTAAAGATAAAATATTTAATGTAATTGCAGATGCAACTGCTCCTGTTCCACAAGAAAGTGTCTCATCCTCTACTCCTCTTTCATATGTTCTAATTTGATACAAATCATCATTAATTCTACTAACTAAATTAACATTTACACCATTGTCAAACTGATTGCTTTTTTGAATGTTTCTCGATATATCTATTAAATCTACAGAACTTACATCATTTACATATTTAACCAAATGAGGAGATCCTGTATTAATAAATAAATAATCATCATATTTCTCGTAACCATTTACATCTGACATTGAAACTTTTACGTAATCTTCTTTTACAAAACCGTAATGAATACCATCACATGCTAGAAATTTAGATTTATTATTGATAATTTGATTATTATAACAATAATGCATGACACACCTGCCACCATTTCCACACATAGTACTTATTTTACCATCAGAGTTATAATAAATCATTTCAAAAGGGAATTTACTATCATAATTTATTAGTATAAGACCGTCAGCACCTATTCCAAATCTTCTATTACAAATTTTTTTTATTTGATTTTCTGAGTCTTTTGGAAA
>CABXUS010000016.1 GCA_902515405.1 uncultured Bacteroidota bacterium
TTACATTCCGTGATATACAAAAAATAACTCTTAAACCGTCCTCGAATAAGGATGAATTTGGTCGTTTAAGAGTTGCTGCTGCTATTGGAGTAGGTGGTGATAATTTAGACAGATGTAAAATGCTATACAAAGCTGGTGTAGATGCTATTGTCGTCGACACAGCTCACGCTCACACTAAGTCTGTTTTAAAAATTATTAAAGATGTTAAAAAAACTTTTCCCAAACTTGATGTTATAGCAGGAAATATTGCAACTGCAGAAGCTGCTAAACATCTAGCTAAAGCTGGAGTTGATGGAGTAAAGGTTGGTATTGGTCCAGGTTCTATTTGTACAACTAGAATAGTTGCAGGAGTTGGATATCCTCAACTATCTGCAATAAACAATGTTTATAATGCTCTTAAAGGCTCTGATGTTTCAATTATAGCGGATGGAGGTGTTAAGCATACAGGAGATATAACTAAAGCAATTGCTGCTGGAGCTGACTGCGTCATGTTAGGATCATTATTAGCTGGAACTTTGGAATCCCCTGGTGAGACCATTATATACGAAGGAAGAAAGTTTAAAACATACAGAGGTATGGGGTCTGTTGAAGCGATGGAAAAAGGAAGTAAGGAAAGATATTTTCAAGGTAAAATAAATGATAAAAACAAATTAGTTCCTGAAGGAATAGTTGGTAGAGTTCCTTATAAAGGAAGTGTAGTAGAAAGTATGTTTCAATTTGTTGGAGGACTAAAGTCAGGAATGGGCTATTGTGGATCAAAAAATATTAAAGATTTAAAGGAAAAAGCAAACTTTGTTCAAATAAGTAGGGCTGGACTTGATGAGAGTCATCCACATAATATAACAATAACAAAAGAATCTCCTAATTATACTAGATAGATTGAAAAAATATATCTTTCTTTTTTTAATTATTTTTTCATGTGATTATTCTAAAAATAATGACAATAATTTTGTTGCTAGAGTTGATGACTATTATTTAACTCAATCTGAACTTAATAATCAAATTCCTAAAAATCTTTCTGAAGCAGATTCTACTAAATTAATTAAGAATATTATTGAAAAATGGGCTATTAATAAGTTATTAATGAAAAATGCTCAATTAAACATGACTGATGAAGAAAAAACATCCATTGAAAATATTACTAATTCTTACAAAGAAAATTTAATCATAAATCAATACAAAAATAAAATCTCATACAATAACCCTGACACATTAATTAAAAATGATGAGGTTGTAAATTATTACAATATTAATAGTAAAAATTTTAAACTATATGATGAAATTATTAAAGGAAGATATATTAAGCTTAGTAAAAATAATTTTAATATAAAAGAAATAAAAAGAAGATTTAAAAGGTTTAACATAATTGATAAAGTTTTTTTTGATTCTATTTCAATACAACTTTTAAACTATTACTTAAAAGATTCTATTTGGATAAATAAAACCCTCTTTTTTGCCAAAATCCCAATGCTGAAAAAAGATGAAATCCAAAGAATTGTTAAAAACAGTCTATTTTACATAAAGGAAGATTCTTTGGCTTTATATTTGATTAAAGTAAAAAGTTATAAAAAAGCTGATGATTATGCTCCATTAGATTATATTTATAATAGAATTAAGGAATTAATTTCTAATAAAAAAAAGATTGATTATTTAAACAAAGTTGATAAAGAATTAATAGATGAAGCAATTAATAAAAACATCTTTGACGTGTATGATTAAAACCTTACATTTTTTATTCTTTTTAATCATTCCTTTTTTAGGGGTTTTAGCTCAACAGGATAATTATTTTGAAAGATTTAAAATTGATGGAGTAGCTGCCGTAGTAGGAGATTTTATCATTTTGGATTCCGATATTGACAAAACATTAATTGATTTGCAGTCCCAAGGAGTTTCTGTTGAAGATTTCACAAGGTGTAGTTTATTAGGTAAGTTAATGGAGGATAAGCTTTATGCTCATCATGCAGAACAAGATAGTCTTGAAATTGATAGTCAACAAATTTACAGCTATGTTGATCAAACTATTGATTATTTTGTTAACCAACTCGGTAATATGGAAAAAGTCTTGGATTTCTATAAGAAAAAAGATGAAAAAACATTTAGACAAGAGTTGTATGAGATTAATAGAATAAATCAGCTTTCTGAAAGAATGCAGACTACAATTATTGAAGAAATTGAAATTACACCCGAAGAAGTAAAAAGTTTTTTTGAAAATATTCCTAGGTACGATTTACCGATATTTGGAGCTGAACTAGAAATATCACAAATTGTTGTTAAACCAAAAGTCAGCCAAGAGGATAAGAATAAAATTATCCAAAGACTTGAGTCTATAAAAAATGATGTTCTTGTTAATGGCTCAAGTTTTGCTACTAAAGCTATTTTATATTCTCAGGATCCCGGTTCTAGATCAAGCGGAGGTAAATATACTTTATATCGAAATAGAAAAAATCAAATGGTAAAAGAATTTGTTGATGTTGCGTACAGGTTAAAAGAGGGAGATGTTTCAGACCCATTTGAAAGTGATTTCGGTTGGCATATACTTCAAGTTGATAAAGTAAGAGGGCAAGAACTAGATGTTAGACATATTCTTTTAAGACCTGAAGTTTCAAATGAAGCTTTAATGGAAGCCAAAAAGGAGATTGATTTAATCAGAAAAAGAATTATTGATAATGAATTAACTTTTCAAGAAGCAGCTAAGTCATTTTCCGACGAGAAAACTACAAGAAATAATGGTGGAGTTTTAATAAATCCTACAACTGGTAATAATAGATTTGAATTAACAAAAATTGACCCTGTTCTATATACACAGATTCAAAGATTAAAAGATAATGAGGTTTCTTCTTCATTACTTGAGAAGGATAATATTGGGAATAGCACTTACAAGATAATCAAAGTTAGTAATAGATTTGACGAACATGTTGCAGATTATTCAAAAGATTTTATAAAAATTAAAGAGTTAGCTCTTAAAGAAAAACAGCTAAAAGCAATCCAAAAGTGGATGAATGATAAGATTGTTGAAACTTATATTTCAGTTAACAAAGACAGTAAAGAATGTAATTTTGCCAATAAATGGTTAAAAAAATAATATCCCTTTTAGTTTCTACAAGACTTACCGCAATTTTATTTATCACTTTTTCAGCGGCTATGGGAGTTGGTACTTTCATTGAAAGCATTCATGGAACCAATGCAGCAAGAATTCTTGTGTATAATGCATTTTGGTTCGAATTGATGATGATTTTATTTTTAGTGAATTTTATTTTCAATATTAAAAGATACAATTTGTTGTCTAGACAAAAGCTTGGTATTTTATTAATGCACCTTTCATGGATTTTAATAATTATAGGTGCTGGAGTTACTCGTTATATTGGTGATGAAGGAGTAATGCCTATAAGAGAAGGCAATACATCTAATGAATTCTTATCTGCTGATACTTATTTAACAGTTTTGGTTGATGGAGAAATAAATGACAAACCTATTAGAAAGAAACTTGAAAAAAAACTGCTCCTATCTGAATATACGAATAATAACTTTTCTATTGAAGCTAATTATGGTCAACAAAAAATTAAAGTTGAATATATAGACTTTACTGAAAATGTTGAGTATTCTGTTACAGAAACAGAAACTGGTACCAATTTTATAAAAATTGTTGAAGCCTCAAGTGGCAATCGACATGATCATTATATTGAAGAAGGGGAGGTAAAAAATCTTCATGGCTTATTGTTTTCATTTAACAATTATACAGAAGGTGCAGTTAACTTTATTTATGTAGATGGGGAATTGTTTATCCAAAGCTCTTTTGAAGGGTCTTACATGCGAATGATAGATCAGCAGTCTGGTCAAGTTAATTTAGATTCAATTCAAGAGCTTCAGCTAAGATCATTATACAGTATAGCTGGATTACAGTTTGTAATTCCTGATGGTGTAGTAAAGGGTGAGTATCAAATAATTAAAAACCTTGAAGAGGAGACAAATCAAAACTCACTAAAACTTAGAGTTTCATCAATCAATGATTTAAATCTTATGGAGTTTAAAGAAATTGAGTTGTTTGGAGGCAAAGGAGTTACTGACAATTATGAAAGATTAAGTCTCGGAGGACTTGACTTTTCAATAAAGTATGGCTCATTAGTTTATAAATTGCCTTTTTCTATTCAATTAAATGATTTTATTGCTGAAAAATATCCAGGAACAGAGAAGAGTTACAGCAGTTTTAAAAGTAAAGTAACTGTTAATGACAACAAAATGTTTGATTATGATATTTACATGAACAATATTTTAAATCACAAAGGATATCGCTTTTTTCAAGCATCATTTGATCCTGATGAGCTAGGAACAATCCTTTCTGTAAATAAAGACTTTTATGGAACTCTAATTACTTACATTGGCTATGTTTTACTTTATATTGGACTTTTAGCTATAATGTTTTATGGAAGAACTAGGTTTAAAGAATTAGGAAAAAAATTAAACAATTTAAAAGGTATCAGAAAATCAATTTCTGTTCTTATTCTAGTTTTTACATTCAACGGATTAAACTCACAAGACTACACACATCAAAATAATAACTTTATATCAGATTCAATTATAAAGAATTATAAAGTTGATTTCAATCATTCTGATAAGTTTGGAGAACTTGTTATTCAAGATTCAGGTGGTCGAATGAAGCCAGTAAATACTTTTTCATCTGAATTATTAAGAAAAGTTAGTAAATCTGACAGTTACAACGGACTTAATTCTGATCAGGTTTTACTTTCTATTTTAAGAAACCCCATTGCTTGGTATTCAGAACCGATAATCTATATAAAAAGAGGAAATGATAGTATAAGAAGTGTTATAGGTATAGATAAAAATCAAAAATTTGCTGCCTTCATGGATTTTTTTGATTCTCATGGTAATTATAAATTAGCTTCACATTTAGAGAAGGCATATAAATCGTCACTTCCAAATCAATTTGAAAAGGACTTTATTGATTCTGACAGAAAAGTTAACTTACTTTTTTCAGCTTTAGAAGGGGAAATACTTAGAATTTTTCCAACTCCATCAGAAAACAACGACAAATGGGTTTCATATTCAGAATTAAAAGATGAGAACTTTAGTGGAATAGACTCTTTGTTTGTAAATAATATATTTCCTATCTATCTAAGAGAATTAGATAATGGAATGAAAACAAATGATTATTCTAAAGCAACTGAAATACTTGAGAGCATAAAAGGATTTCAATTAAAATATTCAAGCAATATTGTTCCCTCCGAAAATAAAATTAAAGCAGAGGTTTTATATAATAAGATCAATGTTTTTGAAAAACTTTTTCTTTTTTATTTTATTGCTGGAATGTTATATTTTCTATTTATAATTTTTGATATTTTTTCATCCAATAAGTTTATTATTAGATTTATGAAATATTCTTTATTATTTTTTAAATCTTCAATTTTTATTCTATTCATAATTCATACTTTTGGCTTAATAGCTAGATGGTTTATATCTGGCCACGCACCTTGGGGTGATGCATATGAGTCTATGATATACGTTGCATGGGCTACTATGGGTATTGGATTGTTATTTGCAAAAAAATCTGATTTAACTCTTGCCTCAACTGCTTTTGTTTCATCTATGATATTAATGATAGCTCACTGGAATTGGATGGATCCATCAATTGCAAACTTAGTTCCAGTTTTAGATAGTTACTGGCTTATGATTCATGTTTCCGTTATTGTTGGAAGTTATGGGCCATTCACCTTGGGTATGATTTTAGGAATTGTGTCTCTGATTTTAATGGTTTTTTTAACAAAAAAAAATAAAGAGATAATAAAGCTTAAACTGAAAGAATTAACTATCATAAATGAGTTAGCAATTACAGTTGGCTTGATTATGTTAACTATTGGTAATTTTCTTGGTGGAATGTGGGCAAACGAAAGTTGGGGCAGATATTGGGGGTGGGACCCAAAAGAAACCTGGGCACTTATAAGTATTTTAATTTATGCATTTGTTTTACACATGAGGCTTATTCCAAACCTCAGAGGAAACTGGATATTTAATTTAATGTCTATAATTGCATTTGCAAGTATTGTAATGACTTATTTTGGAGTTAATTTTTATTTAGTTGGATTACACTCCTATGCTTCTGGAGATAAAGTTATAACTCCAACATTTGTTTACTGGAGCATTGTTTTTGTCTTTATTCTTGGATTTTTATCTAAATATAAATACAACAAGTATTTATCTAAATAATTGGAATAATTTTTGTTTAGATATATTTGTTGTTAACAATATCATGAAAAAACTAACATTTTATTTCGTTTTTTTTTATAGCTTTTTAGGATATAATCAGGTTGAGAATAATAATAGAAAGATTGATATTACTCCTCCAAAAACTACAACTGTTTTGCCTAATGTTACTTTGATTAATCCAAATGCGTTTACTATCAAAAAAGAAGAAAAGAAAGATCTTCCCAAGGGAATTATGAATCAAAATAATGAGTTTTTTCTTAACCCAAACGATGTTTACAGAAAGAGGCTTAACAATGAGAAAGAAAAAAATCCAAACAACTACAAAGGTGACGCTTATCTTGGCGATATTGCTACTGTTTCAGATGAAGCAAATATCGTTTGTAGAGATTTTGAGTATGTTGATGGAGATAGAGTAAGAATTTTAGTTAATGATAAAATTGTAGTTCAAAATCTTACCTTAGATTCAAGCTTTAAGGGAATTAATTTAAAATTAGGTAAGGGTTTTAATAAAATTGATTTTGTTGCACTTAATCAAGGTAGTTCTGGCCCAAATACTGCAGAGCTTAGAATCTATGATGATAACAAAAAACTTCTTTCATCAAATCAATGGAACCTAGCAACTGGTTCAAAGGCTACCCTAATTATTGTAAAAAAATAAATCTTTATTATTCATTTTTATCAAATTCTAAATTTTAATAGTTTGTCATATTATTATTCTTAAAAAACTAAGATTTTCAGCCTTAATATGATATATAAAGAATAATTAAAACTTAAATTAGAGCAAATTTAAAATTTACAATAATGAAAAATATTATCTACTTATTAAGCTTTTTATTTGTTTTTTCTATTAATGCTCAAAAAAACAAAAACGGTACTGTTTATGACAAACATCCAGGAATTGATTTAATTGCTGAATATCATAAGGCAGTCGCTGATGGTGATATTGAAAAAGCATCCTCTATTCTACACGATAATGTTGGTTGGTATGATGGAAATACCAATGATACAAAATGGGGAGGTAAACAAAGAATTTTAGGAAATATTTCATGGTTTAAAAATTATTTTGATTATGTGTCATTTGATGATTCTGAAGGTGCATATCCTGATATGTTAGAAACTAAAAGATCTGGTAATTGGTTGCAGTCATGGTTTAATGTTTATGGTGTTCATAAAAATACAGGTATAGAATTAGATCACCCTGTTCTTAGACTTTACAGGTTGAATGATGACTTTTCTAAAATCTTGACAATAATTGAATACAGTAATAAAAGAAATTTTGATATGATTAGAAATTCCAGAACTGATAGACAAAATGGAATAATTTATAAAAGTCATGAAAATATTAATACTGTAAGAAAATGGATATACTCATTTTTAAATAAAGATTATGATAGGTCATATTCTTTCTGGTCTCCTGACGCAGCAATTGATAATATTAATCTTCCTTGGGGAACATCCTTAACCTTGGAGGAAGCAAAAAAATCTAATGAGGAATTTTTAAAAGTTTTTGATCTTGTAGGAATCGACGAAATTGGTTATCCTGACTACATCGAATATGATTGGCTAGATAGTAAAACCGTTTTGTCTTGGTGGATGTATAAGTTTGTAAGAAAATCTGATGGTAAAGAAATTGAAGTTCCTGTACATCACTCAAATGATTTTAATGATGAAGGCAAGATTAGTGGATCCTTTTCATATTGGAATCAATCTTTACTTGATTAATCAAAGTAGTTTTAAAAAACCCGCAGTTAGCGGGTTTTTTATATCCAATTAGGAAAACTTTTCTAGTAATATTTTTTGATCATCTATTGATTCAATAAATTGTTCTTTTAGTTTGCTGACAAGATCCTTTACATATGGAGAATCATCAATACTTGTAACACCTTGACCAGCAGACCAAATTGTTTTCCAAGCTTTTGCTTCTGCTTCAGCTGCACTCAACTCTTTTCCAAAATCAATTTTTTTAGAATTCTTCCACATATCTTCACTAATACCCATTGCTTCAAGACTTGGTTTAAGAAAATTTGCATTAACTCCGGAGACAGCTGCAGTGTAAATTATATCATCAGCTTTAGAGTTTATTATCATATCCTTATAACCTTCATCTGCTAGGCTTTCTTTTGTATTAATGAACCTAGTTCCCATGTATGCGAAATCAGCACCCATTTGCATAGCTGAAGCAATATCACGGCCTGTACTTATGCACCCAGACAAAATTATTGTTTTATTAAAGAATTTTTTAATTTCTGCAATTAGTGACATTGGATTTATTGTGCCTCCGTGTCCACCTGCACCGGCTGAAACAAGTATTAAACCATCTACGCCAGCTTCAGCAGCTTTTTCAGCATGTCTTTTCTTAATAACATCATGATAAACTAGTCCACCATAAGAATGAACAGCTCCTACAAGCTGTGATACAGCTCCAAGTGATGTAATTATTAAAGGAACTTTATGTTTTATACATATTTTAAGATCATCTCTAACTCTTGGATTTGTATTGTGAACAATAAGGTTTACTCCATATGGAGCTGGTTTTATTCCAGTTTCTTTTTCAAATTCTGATAATTCATTTTTAATTTGAATCACCCATTCTTCAAAACCTTTAGTTGTCCTTTGATTTAGTGCAGGAAAAGTACCAACAATACCACTTTTACAACATTCAATAACTAGCTTTGGACCAGAAACCAGAAATAAAGGCGCTGCAATTACAGGCAATTTTAAGTCATCAAAAAAATTAGGTTTACTCATATTACTAAGTTATGAAATCACATGAATTGCCTTACATATTCCATTTGGGTTTTCTTTTTCCTTTAAATGCATTAATTCCCTCAATAAAGTCTTTGGATTTCTTAAGTTTTTTTAATTCTTGATTTAATTTTTTAATACTGTTATTATCAATATATAGTTCTTCGTATGTTTTAAGACCACTTTTTATTGCATTTGGAGACATTTTAACAATATCAGCTAACCAGTTGTTTGCTTTAATATATAAATCCTTACTATCTGTCTCCTGAATCAAATTTAATTTTTGACATTCCATTGCATTCATTTCTTTTCCTCTTATACACCAATCTATTACAGCTCTTTTTGGCATTGTTCTTAATAGTGAATCCATAACTTGAAAAGGGAATAACCCTCTTTTAACTTCCGAAAGTGAAAGCTTAATATTATTTTTTGATATTACATAGTTTGCACAAGCTACTATTAATATTCCACCCGCATATACATCTCCTTCTAATACTACTAGTTTTGGTTTATAAAGTTTATTAAAAATATCTGCAAGTTGAATTCTACTTTCCTTTTCTTTAAAATCAACTAAATCTAATCCTGAACAAAAAACCTCACCAGTTGACTTATAAACCACTGCACGAATAGAATCTTTTTGATTAGCGTAGTCAGTACATAATGCCAATTCATTAATCATTCCTAAATTAAGTGCATTTTTCTTTTCAGGTCTATTTAAAGTAATTTCAATATAGTTGACCTTTATTTTAACTTTTAAGAAATTAAAATCATTTTCACTAAAATTTTTGATTTTTTCTTTATTAAAAAACATTTTATTACTACATTTTAAATGTACCAAATGATTTTGACCCAATAATTTTTTCTTTATAAATAATCTCAAGACATATTTTTAAATATGATCTTGTATCTCTCGGGTCAATTACCCCATCATCCATAACTTCCGATGTTGTATGCCACACGCTTGCTTTTTCCTCAGCTTGGAGAATTAAGTTTTTCTTTTCACGATTAAGTTTTCTTTTATCTATTTTTTTCTTCAGCTTTTGTGCTGAATTAATTTTTATTATTTCCATAACTCCTGCAAGTTGTTCAGCCCCCATTACACCAGATTTCACATTTGGATATGAAAATAGAAATCTTGGTTCAAAAGACCTTCCACACATTGCATAGTTTCCAGCTCCATATGAGTTTCCCACAAGAAGAGTTATGTGAGGAACTTCACTTCCAGCAACTGCATGTATCAATTGCGCTCCATGATTTATTATTCCTTTTTGTTCATGTCTTTTGCCTACCATAAAACCAGTAGTATTATGAATAAATAATAAAGGAATATTACTTTTGTTTGCTAGCTGGATAAATTGTGTAGCTTTTTTAGCAGATTCACTAAAAATAACTCCATTACTGGCGCAAATTCCAATTTTATGATTATTTATTTTTACCCATCCACATTTCATTGTTAAACCATATGTACTTTTAAATTCAATAAATTTAGAGTCATCTACAAATCTCACTATTAAATCTCTTATGTCAAATGGCGTCTTTAAGTTTGAAGGTATTATTCCTAATATTTCTTCCTTATCATATATTGGTGGATTATTGTCTTTCAATTTTTCTAATGATTTATCAATTATGTTAGTATCAACAATTTCCCTAGCAATTTTGATTGCCTCATCTTCATCCTCAGCTATAAAATCTGAAACACCAGACAAATTACTATGCATAAGTGCACCACCCAATTCTTCATCATTTGCATCCTCATTAGTTGCCATTTTTACTAGGGGAGGACCAGCTAAAAATACTTTCGCTTGATCTTTTTGCATTATTGTGTAATCTGACATTCCTGGAACATATGCTCCCCCAGCAGTAGCATTTCCAAAAACTATTGATATTGTAATAATTCCATCCTTACTTCTTTTTGACATCTCCTTAAACATTGATCCATAGTTATTAAAAACCCTGTCTTGATCTGGAAGATTTGCCCCACCACTTTCAACTAAATTTATAGTTGTTAATTTATTTTCCATAGCAATTTGAGAGATTCTTAAGTTTTTTAAGCTAGTTGCAAAATCTACAACCCCTCCCTTTTTTGTTCCAATATTTGCATTAATTATACATAACTTTTTATGAACAAAACCAATCCCTGCAATTGTTGTACCACCAGGACCAAATCCATTTTCATGATTTAAACCTGCAAGTGGCATTAGCTCCATAAATGGGCTGTTTTTATCTAAAAGTTTTATTAATTTATCTCTTGTAGGCGATTTTCCTCTTTCTTTTGCTCTCTTTAAAGCTATTTCATTACCTTGAATATTGCTGATTTTTAAAAAAGAATTTAGTTTATCAACTAATTCCATCATAGATTCTTTATTAGCTCTAAATGATGCACTTTTATTATTTACTGTTGATTTAAATATTTTCATATATTATTATCCCCTATAATCAAAGAAAGAGCAACTGCTGTTGCTCTTTCTTTATTGTAATGATTGTAATTAAATTTTAATTCAATCAATATATTGTATTTTAGAAATGGTATCTTAAAGATGCAACAGCAGAAGTTCCAATCTCAGGCATACCATTATATACTCTATATTTTTTACCAAGTAAGTTACTCACATCAATATTTAATTGAGTTTTCTTACTAAACTTGTAACCTAAATGAGCATCCCAAACTGTTCTTTTTGGTACAAATCCATTATAAAATCCTTGTGCAGCTGAAAATGAGTTTTGATATCTCATTGATAATCCTCCAGAAAATCCTTTACTTGGATAATACGTTAATCCAGCTTTAACTCTGTGTTTAGGAGTGTTAAGACTATACATTCTTCCACTCGTTTCACTTTCACCTAAATCATCATCTTCAAACCAATTTTGTGATATCCATGAGTAGTTTGCATATAAACTAAGATCATTTGTAGCTAAATATTCAGTGGAAATATCAGTCCCATAATATTCAATTTCCCCATAATTTATAAAACCAAAATTTATTGATCCTCTTTGAATTGATTGATCTGAGTTTACAATTCCAATTGGTTGTCCAGCTAAATTTCCATATCCTTGTGCAAATGAACCTCCCATTAGGTCACCTAATAATGCAGCTGTAAAACCTCCTCCAAGCACATTTGCAAATACAGCACTAAACAAACCATCAATGGTAGAGGCTGCAGATTCTGGAAGTGATGCGAAAGGGCTTATTTGTTGTACAGCACTAAAATTTTCTTTAGTAGATCTGTAAATATCAACTCCAACTTTAAATCTTTTACCTTCAGCCTTATAACCAATTTCATATGTTGTTTCCGTAGATACAGTTGCTGTATCCGTTGAATTTAATTCAGTATTAGCACCTGATAAATTAACATCAATTATTTGATTGTTCGCAACAAGCGTTTCAAATAATATATCACTTGTTAGAAATGCGGGTACATTAATAAAGTTGCTAATAGATGAATTAGAAATTGGACCAATCATTTCAGGCAATAAACCTAAAAATATAGAAAATGTATCCATTCCTAATCCTTGATAAAAAACGGGATTTCTTGCCATTATTTGATCAATTCCAGCCAGTCTCCAAGTCACATAAGGATTGTTAAATGTTTGTTGAGTATTATTTCCCATTACAGATCTGCGTGGAAATCCCCATCCTGTAAATGTATTATCCATAAACATAGACTGAGCATTGCTACTTAAAGTTGATTGACTAGCAGATAATCTAATTGAACTATAATCATTTGTTTTAAATACTAAGGCCACTCTTGGTGAAAAAGCACCTTCATTTAAATTTGTATACTGATCATACCTACCAGATAAAATTAAATTAATATTATCTGACAATCCAGAATTTGATTGAAAATAAGTACCATAAAATCTAATTTCTGAATTATCATTTCTTCCCATAATACCACCTAAATCTTGAGTTTGCGGAGATGCATTATCAGGCCAATTAGAATTAAGTTTAATTGACTTATTTTCAACGCCAACATTTAATATTGTATTTAATTTATTTAGAGATAAATCATATTGAACTAACATATGACTTTGTGAGTAGTCAACAGAATTTTTGTATTGATTATTAGTTCTGTAGTAATATCCTTGGTTCTCATCTTCGAACGGAGAATCACTTTGAGAATAGCTATACTGAGCGGTAAAATTGCCATTCTTCATTTTAACATTGAAAAAATGATCTTGATTGCTTTCAAAGGCTTCAGCATAAAATTCATTCCATGAAATTCCTTCTCTACCAGTAATACCGGCTTGTGCTGTTAATTCGATTCCAGAGGACGGTCTAAAATATAAAGTTGCATCAACATTGTATCCATTAGCCTTATCTAAGAGTTGACCGCCTGTTTGTAAGCTTGTAGACTCATCTAATTCAAATTCTCCATTTTCACTGTAACGAGCATTTATTTTGTAACCAAACGTTCCATCACTATTTGCAGCTGCATGTCTTAAAGATGCTTGAAAAATATCCCAATTACCTTTTCCTAGAAGTGATTCTTTATTTCCAAGACCACCTGATGTTAGTTCAACTGATGTACCTGGATATTTGAAAGGATCCTTTGAAATAAAGTGAATAACACCTGAATTTGAATAGGCTCCATATATTGATGAGCTAGAGCCGCCTCTAACTATTTCAATTTTTTCAAGATCTAAACCAGAAAGATTAGAGTTTGCAGCATCAAATACATTCATTCCGATAGTTGAAATTTGTCGATTATCTAACATTACGAGAGCAGAAGTATTAAAAATACCTGCTCTGTCTCTAAGTGTAATATTATATCTGTTAGCACCCTGTTTGTCAAAAGTAAGTCCAACAACATTTGATAATAGTTGTGTTGCATTATTTGTTGGCCTATTATCAATTAATTTTAAATCAATAATAGTAACTGATGCTGGAGCATCAACAGTTTTTTCAGATTTTTTAGAAGCAGAAAAAACTGTTTCCAAAAAATCACTTTCATTTTTATCTTGAGCATTTAATAATAAAGCAGCAGATGTAAATAAAAAGAAGCTACATAAATAGAATTTAAGTTTCATAATTTTATAGTTTGTTTGTTGTTTTCTTGAACTAATTTAAGAATATTTTCAATTCTAAACTTATTTTTTGGCAAATTTGCTCAATATGTAATGTATAATTGATTAAAAAAAAAGTAAATTATTTTAATCTATTGCCACAAAACATCTTCGTTTGAGTTATACCATTCTTGGTAATTTTCTGAGAATCTTTGATCGATTTTTGCACGTTTTATTTTTAAAGTTGGTGTTGAAAGTCCGTTCTCAGGAATCCATTCTTCTTTTACCATTACTATTTTTTTGATTTTTTTATAGCCATCTAGGTCTTTGTTTACATCCGCTAAATAATTAGACATCTTTTTATTAAAATTCTCTTTATTTTCTTTAGCTTTTTTTGAGGGTACAGCAAGTAAAATTGGTTGATCAAGACCAAGTCCAACTATACACATTTGTTGAAGTTCATTGATTTTTCCAAAGTGTGATTCTAATACGCTAGGCTCAATATACTTTCCTTTACTAGTCTTAAAAATATCTTTTACTCTCCCTGTTATATATAAAAACCCATTTTCATCAATGTAACCCATATCTCCTGTATGAAGCCATCCATCTTTTAGAGTTTCTTTTGTCATTTCTTTATTTTTATAATAAGAATCCATTAAAAACGGACCTGTCATACATACTTCGCCTTCATCTGTAATTTTTAAATCAACACTTGGGCTGCTAACTTTTCCTACAGAACCAATACCTAAAGGCTGAAATGGATCTAAATTTGTACATACACAACAGTTTTCAGTCATTCCATATCCATTAATAATATATACGCCAATTGATTTATACCAACTTAGCAATGAGTTTGGCATCGCAGCAGCTCCAGAAACTATTACTCTTACTTTTGACCATCCTAAAGCAGTTCTTAACTTCTTTTTTATAATCGATGAAACAATTGGAATTTTTAAAAGTATATTTAATTTTTTTTGAGACATTTTGGATAAAATCTTTTCTTGGAATTTTGTATAAATTCTAGGAACACCGGCAAAGGTTGTTGGTTCAACATCCAAAAGGTTTTGACCAAATGTGTCTAAGGACTCTACAAAAGAAATACTACCACCATACCTTAGACATGTCCACTCAATACATATTCTTTCAAAAATATGGTTAAGCGGTAAATATGATATAAATCTATTATTACCATCTATATCAATTCCTAAAGGATTAAATGCCTCGTGAATTTCTCGAGTGTTCATTAAAGAATTATATTTAATTACAGCTCCTTTAGAATCACCTGTTGTTCCAGATGTAAAAATTATGGTCCATACATCATCAGCTTTAGGGTAATAATTTTCTGTTTGAGGTTCAAATTTATTTATAAAATCATCCCATTTATAACCTTCCTTAACTTCTGAATTACCATCATAATGAGGAAATGAAATAATAGGTAGATTTTTGGTGTCAATACCTTTTTTCATTTCATCCCAGTTACCTTCAAGTTTTCCAACAAATAAAGCTTCAACCTCTCCAAAATCAATTAGATGTTTGATTTCAACAGAGTTTAAAGTAGGAAAAAAAGGAACGGAAACATATCCAGCCATCATAATCGCTAAATCAGCAATTACCCATTCTTTACAATTTTTAGAAATTAGTCCAATATGACTTTTTTCTTTCAAGCCTAAGCTCTTTAATCCAGTTGCAAGTTTTCTGGCTATAAGACCTGCTTCTGCCCATGTTAACTCTTTCCAGCTTTTCGCGTAAGGCTGTCTTAGAAATGGCTTATTCTTTAATTTTAATTCATAGTCATAGAATGGAAAATCAAAATGTTTGTTAGTCATACTCTACAATTTAAAAAAAATGTATTAAATGACTATATTAATGATTAATAAATTTATAGTTATATGAGTAAATTACATTTTAAAACCCAATTACAAAATTTAAAAGAATTATCGAATTACATTGGTAAAGAATTAGGCGTAAGTGAATGGTTTGAAATAACTCAAGTTGATATAAATAGTTTTGCTAAATTAACACATGATGAACAATGGATTCATATTGATATTGATAAAGCCAAAGACCATTCTCCTTACAAAACAACGGTTGCCCATGGATTTTACATATTATCACTTTCCACCAAATTTATTTATGAAACATTTAACATAAAAAGTGTCAAAATTGGTGTTAATTATGGGTTAGATAAAGTAAGATTTATGAGTCCGACCTTTTCTGGTGGTTTTATTAGAGGAAGAGTTTCTCTTGAAAATGTTGAGTTACTCCATGAATCTGCTAAATATAAAATTTGTATTACTTTTGAGCTTAAAGGACAAAAAAAACCTGTTTGTGTAGCAGAGTTTTTAGCCTTGAGTTACGAATAGCTCAAGAAACAATCATTATTTTTAACGAATTTATTTATTTAAACACCAATAGTTATCAAAATGTTAACATTGAGTTATTAAATTGATATGTCTATTTAGAAAGATTATAAATTATTAAATTAGTAAAATTCAAAACAATCACTAAAAATCAAAAAATTATGAAAAAACTTTTTTCTCTAACATTTGTTATTATTTTTTCCATATCTATTTATTCACAAAGAAACCCAAATGCTGAATATTGGATTAGTTTTATTTATCAACCTCAAAAAGGTATGGTTGAGAATTTTGAAAAAGCTGTAGCCGAAAAAACACAGAAATATAATAATAGTTCTGATAATGCCATTTTTGCATTTCAGGTTATGACTGGATCTTCAGCAGGTTCATATCAACGATGGGTTGTTAGAAAGGATGTTTCATATTTCGAACAAGACAGCAGCGATGAGCTTAAATATTGGAACGAAAATGTTGATCAATACATTGCTAACAAAAGTGGACAGAGAATTTGGCAGAGATTTATTGGTGCTAGCCATGGTTGGGAAGATGCAAATGGACCTATGAAATATTACACTCAGCAAGTAATGGTTATAAAAAGAGGAAAAAATGGAGACTTTATGACTCCGCATAGAAGACTTGCTCAACTTTTTTCTGAAATAGAGTTTACTGGAAATCGTGCTATATTTAGATTGGTTAGTGGAGGAAATAACCAAACTTTTATGATTATCTCTGGATTTAATAATCACGACAGAAGTACCAATTCTTCTAATCTCCCTGACGGTAAATCTTGGGAAAATGCATATAATGAAAAATTTGGAGAAAATGCATGGTCAGAAGATTGGTCAGCACAAAATGAGGCAATTGAAACTTGGGGTTCAAATGTATCAAAAATGCAATTCCGTCCAGACTTATCTACCAAACTTTAAAATATTAAATTATAAACTATGAAAAAAATTATATTATTATTAATTATTACTATATGTTTTAGTTGTGATAACCAAAATGCAGGTATTGCAGGTATTATTAAATCTAACTCTAATATTGAGCACTATAATGAAACTGAATACGATGATAACCTTTCAAAAATAGTTTTAGATTTAGCTAATGATTATAGCTCGGCTTCTTTTGATTCATCTTATGAGATTTATTCTGATACTGTTAGCGTTATGTTTAACAAAATTGAGGTTAATGGTAAAGATAATTTAATAGATGGGTGGCAATATGAACATCAAGTTTTTTCAGATATTAAAATCAGTGATCCATATGTTCATACCAATTATTTTTCAGATGGTAGGGTATGGTCAAATTTTTGGTTCACTTGGAAGGCTATAGGTAATTTTACTGGTCAAGAAATTGAAATAAAAGGTCATTTTGACTATAGATGGGAAGATGGAAAAATCGTTGAAGCCATAGGTTTTTTTGATGCATCAGAATATAACAAGGAATATGAATTAGCTCAATTAGCTGAATAAATTAAAGATTATGAAAAAAATATTAATATTATTTATTCTACCATTTTTCACAGGCTGTGAAATTGAGACTGTTGAGGTCAATAGTCAAGTTGGTAAAGGTCTGATTGGAAATAATCAGAATAAACTATATGCTGGTTCCATGGACTATGCTGAAACTACACTTGATGTTTTGCAAGCATATGCTGATGGAGACTTTGATTTTATAATGGAAAAAATGGCTGATTCTGTAAGTTTTTTCCCTGATAAAGGAGGAAAACAAATATCATTGGTTAATCCATTTAATGATTTTCTTGATTCGATGCAGGAATTATATGATTCTATTTCGAGGACGCCTTATAATGTCACATCAGTATCCTCAGGTATTGATGATAGTTATACCATTATTTCAGTTCCATTTACTGAAACCAGATATGCTAAAGATGGTTCTGTCGAAAGAGATAGAGTTTTTGAACGATTTATTTTTAATTCAGATGGAAAAATAGTTCGTGTAAATAAATGGTCATCTGAATTAAATTAAAAATTAATACTATGAAAAAAATTATATTACTTACACTTTTAGTTTTATTTATCCAGTCATGCGAAACTAAACAACCTGTTGTTGATGAAGGGCCTGCTGCTGGTTATTTAGTTACTGCTGATGGTAAAATTGATGCTCGTGATGCTGATCCTGCCAATTTAGCAATATGGGAAAAATATATGGATGCCCATAACGAAAGAGATTATGAAACAATCATGACAATGAATCATGATTCGATAGTTTTAAACTTAGATGATGGAAGAAATATTTTTGGTTCTGATGATCATCTGGTTGCATTAAAGGAATATATAGCAGTAGGTAGCCCGACTTGGGAAATTTATTTCTCTTATACCATGAAAGTCGATGGCCAGAATGGAGAATGGGTTATTGCCGGTCACAGGCTAAATGAGACTATTGATGGCGTGGAGTCTAATCCTTCTATAATAACTGATACTTTTATTGTTGATGGCAAAATTAGAAGAATTATTGCTTTCAGAAAAATCAATAATTAACTTGTAATTTCAATAAATACAAAGGGAGTTATTTAACTCCCTTTTTTTTGTGATTTTTTGAAATGAATAGAAAAAAATCTACAGATGATTTTATAAAATATTTATTAGAGATGGAAAGTTTTTAGATTAAAGCAATGGAATTGAATTATTGATTAAGTTTGTGAAAAATAATACAACTATGAAAAATATATTTTTATTTACGTTTATTACTCTCTTCATATATTCATGTGAAGCACCTGTTGCTGAAAAAGAAGCTGAAAGATCTCCAGGTTTTTTAAGGACTGCTGATTCGCAAATCAATGCTGATGATGCTAACCCTGAGAATTTAGATTTGTGGGATAAATATATTGATGCTCATAACAATAGAGATCTTGATGCGATAGCATCGATGAACATTGACTCAACTCAACAGATGGGAATTTTTAAAATTATTGGCCCTGATGGTTCTTTAATTGAAGGGGTTGATACTCATATTGAAGTTCTTAAAGGTTGGTTTGAAGCTGAAAATCCTACTTGGAATACATTCTTCTCTTATACTATGAAGCTTGAAAATCAGCCTGGAGAATGGGTGATTTCTGGAGCTCAAGTTAAGAAGAATGTAAATGGAGAAGAGGTAACTACTTATGATGTTATTGACGCTTATATTGAAGAGGGTAAGATAGGTGCCTTTTGGGTATATACTAGAGCAGAATCTCAAAAGTAATAATTATTGTACCTAAATTCATTGAAGGGAGGTATTTAAACTCCCTTTTTTTTTGTAATTTTTTAAAATGAATAGAAAAAACTCTTTAGATGATTTTATTAAATATTTAGAAAAAAGAATTGATGAAGGAGATTATAAAAATTCTGTTCATAAAATAACATTCATGACAACACTTCACGTAATAAAAAAAATAATTGGAGAAAAATAATTAATATGAAAAAACTAATATTATCACTTTTTGTAATCGTAAATCTAATTTCATGTAGTAATGAAAATGATTTAAAATATCTTGATGGTAATCTTTCTGTTGATGAAAGATTAGATGATTTAATTCCTAGAATGACCCTAGAGGAAAAAGCTGCACAAATGGTACAATTCGTTGGACTAAATTATATTACTGATGCTGATCGTAACATGACAGCTGAAGAAATTTTAAATAGTGATAGTAGAGCTTCATACCGTGGTTTATTAAAAAAAGATATTGCTCAAATGGTCGCGGATGGTAAAATAGGTTCTTTTTTACATGTTTTAACTTTACAAGAAGCTAATAGATTACAGCAATTGGCTCAAAAATCTAGACTAAAAATTCCCCTTCTAATTGGTATTGATGCAATTCATGGAAATGGAATGGTAGCTGGTACTACAGTTTATCCTTCTCCTATATCATTAGCTTCAACATTTGATGAAAAAATTGCATTTAAAATTGGTCAAGAAACTGCTTTGGAGGTAAGAGCTCATGGTTCACATTGGGCATTTACTCCAAATGTTGATGTTCTTAGAGATCCTAGATGGGGAAGAGTAGGTGAAACTTTTGGTGAAGATCCACTATTGGTTGGAAATTTTGGTGTTGAAATGATTATGGGCCTACAATCAGATGATTTTTCAGGACCAAATAATGTTATAGCTTGTGCTAAACACTTTATTGCAGGTTCTGAACCAATTAATGGTCTGAATGTATCTCCAATGGATATTTCTGAAAGATCGATGAGGGAAATATATTTAAAGCCATTTAAAAAAGCGGTGGATGCTGGGGTTTATTCAGTTATGGCTGCTCACAACGAAATCAATGGAATTCCTGCTCATATGCATAAAGAGCTACTTACTGATGTGATGAGAGATGAATTTAAATTCGATGGGTTCTATGTAAGCGATTGGCTAGACATAAATAGAATAAACAGTTTACATAAAATAGCAAAGGATTTTAAAGAAGCTATTTACTATGCTGTTGATGCTGGTATGGATATGAACATGCATGGTCCCAATTTTTTAGAAAATGTAATTAAATTAGTTGAAGAAGGAAAACTTGATGAGGAAAGAATAGATTTCGCTGCCAGAAAAATTTTATATGCTAAATTCAAATTAGGACTTTTTGAAAACCCTTTGGTTGATCCAGGAGAAATAGAAAAAAATGTTTTTCTTCCTGAACATTTAAATACTGCTTTAGATGCTGCTAGGAAATCGATTGTGTTATTAAAGAATCAAAATATTTTGCCTTTAAATAAGAATAAAGGTAAAAGAATACTTGTCACTGGACCAAATTCAAATAATCATTCAGTACTTGGAGATTGGGTTTTTGATCAGCCTGAAGAGAATGTAATTACTATCTACGAAGGAATAAAATCAATAGGAGAAAGTAAAGGTTTTAAAATAGATTATTATGATTCTAATAAAGATATTAGATCAATTTCTGAAAAAGATATTACGAATACTATAAAGTATGCAAAAAACTATGATCAAGTTATTGTAGTTGTTGGCGATAATTCACAAAGAAATCTCAAATCAAAGAAAACAGCTGGAGAAAATATGGGAAGAGCTAACCTAAATCTTGCAGGTAAACAGCTTAAATTAGTTAAGAAGCTTAAAGAATTAAATAGAAATGTTATAGTTGTTTATGTTAACGGAAAGCCAATTGCTGAACCTTGGATTAATGACAATATCCCTGGAATTGTTGAGTCATGGGAATCAGGAAGTATGGCTGGTCAAGCTGTAGCTGAAGTTCTCTTTGGTGATGTTAACCCAAGCGGTAAACTCCCTTTGACATTCCCTAGGAGTGTTGGTCAATTACAAATGATATATAACCATAAACCATCTCAATACTTTCACAAATATGCATTTGAGAAAATAACTCCTTTATATCCATTTGGATACGGACTCAGTTACTCAAAATTTGTTTATTCAAACTTTGAAGTTTCAAGAGAAAAAAATGATCAATCAATAAGCGTAAAGGTTCAGTTAAAAAATGATAGTAATATTGATGGAGAAGAGGTAGTTCAATTATATTTTAATGATAGTTATAGTTCAGTTACAAGACCAGTAAAAGAATTAGTATCATATAAAAGAGTTTTTGTAAAAGCTGGTGAGACAAAGACTGTAACACTTAATATTTCTTTAAAAGATTTAGCTTTTTATGACATAAATATGGTTAATTGTGTTGAGGAAGGTGAATTTCAATTTATGATAGGTGGATCTTCAGATTCAAATGATCATTTAAAAAGTTCTATTAATATTGAAAAAAGGTATGAGTTCTAAGATATATCTATTTGTTTTTTTAATACTGATTTCATGTTCAAATGAAACAATAAATGAAATTAAACCAAAAGTAATTGCATACTATACTGGAAATGGTAAAACTATTAATCAATTTAACTTAAAAGGTGTAGATCAAATTATTTATAGTTTTTTACATCTGAAGGGAAATGAATTAGCTATTGATAATGAAGCTGATAGTATAAGTTTAATTGGTATAGTTGATCAAAAAGAAAAGTATCCTAACTTAAAAGTGTTAGTTTCATTAGGTGGATGGGGTGGCTGTAAAACATGTTCTGATATTTTTAACAATAAACAAGGCAGAGTAGATTTTGCAAAATCTACTGCCAGAATTATTGAAGAATATAATGCAGACGGTATTGATTTAGATTGGGAGTATCCTGCTATTCCAGGCCCTCCTGGTCACCCATTCAGGGAAGAAGATAGAGATAATTTTACTGATTTAATCAAACTGTTAAGAGAATACATGAAGCCTGGTGATATTTTAAGTTTTGCTGCTGGTGGATTTAAAAGTTTTATTGACAAATCAGTTGATTGGGATGTTGTAACTCCTCTAATTGACAATGTTAATCTTATGAGTTATGATTTAATAGGTGGATATTCAAAAGTAACTGGACACCATACATCATTATACTCCACTGAAAATCAAGAAAGATCTGGAGATTATGCAGTAAAGTATTTAAAATCAAAAGGAGTCCCAGCTAACAAAATTGTATTGGGTGCTGCATTTTACGGGAGAATTTATAAAGATGTCGCAAATATTAACAATGGATTATATCAAGCTGCAAACTTTAAAGGAGGGGTAAATCAAAATAATTTTGATGAAGTAACCAAAGATTTTGAATTTTTCTGGGATAAAACTGCTCAAGCGCCCTATGCATATGAAAAAGAAAATCAACTTTTTTTAACATATGATAATCATAAGTCTATTATTTTGAAATCAGAATATGTAAAAGATAATAGGCTTCATGGTATTATGTTTTGGCAACTAATGAATGATAAAAAAAAGGATGGTTTATTGAGAGTGATGGTTAATTCAATAAATGGTAAACAATAAGAATTAAAGAAATTTAAATTTCTTTTTTCCAGAATGCTATACCACCAGCTTGTTTTCCCACTTCAACAGAGCTAACTAACTCATAATTTTCTAAACATATGACATCAACAATTCCTGGTTCCCCGCCAATTCCTTCAACAGAAATAAATGCATATTTACTGTCAGATGATATTGCAATTCCATGAGAAACACTTGTTGTGTTTTTTATTGTTGCAACCTCTTTTTTATTGTCAAGATTCCAAATAGCAGTTTTACCTTCACCTTTAATTGTTCCTATTAACAACTTACCATTTGGGGTAATTTCTAGATTGTACGGACCTTTACCTGTATTAAAGCGATCTACAACTTGCCACTTTTTTAAATCAACTTCTATAACCTCATCTGATCCATTTCCAGCAATAAAAGCAATATTTTTTTCAGGGTGGGGTATAACCCATGTTGGTTTAACCATTGAATGTTTCATCCCGTCCATTGATTTCATCACATCCATTGATTTCATCTCATCCATTGATTTCATCCCATCCATTGATTTCATCCCATCTTTTTTCATCATTTTCTTTTCCAAATCTAAAACCCTACTAACCCTTAGATCTAAGGCATCGATTTCAAAAAGTTCACCTGACATCATTGCGACTGAATATTGAAACAAGCCATCTGAAGAAATTCTTGATCCATGAGGCATTGAGCCAGTTGTTATTGCGGTAATTTCAGTCATTGTTACTGGATCAACCACAGAAACAGTTGATGGTTTCATACTTCCATGAAGATTAAAATTAACGCAGTAAAGAAATCCAGTAACGTTAGAAACTTGCATTGATGCAGGAAATAAACCAAGTGTAGTTTCATCAATAACCTCATTACTTTCGGTTGAGTATTTTACTAATTTTCCAAATGGATTACCATGGGCTAACGATAGGTACCAAAACTTACCATTAGGATCAACTGTAATTCCGTGTGGACCCTCAATCTCAGTAGGGTATGTTCCAACTGTAATTCTTTCAACCTCACTAATTTCATTTTTATCAAATTTTAAAAGTGAAACTGTATCATCTGATTCAGATGCTACATACACATAGTATGTTTGAGAAAAAACAAAATTACT
>CABXUS010000017.1 GCA_902515405.1 uncultured Bacteroidota bacterium
GATGAACAGTAGAATAATCCAATGACAAATTAAAAGTTGGAGCACTGGCTGATGGAGTATAGGTCCAATTGAACTGATCTGAGGCAGTGTTGTGGATTGAAGCACCATCTGTAAATGTTCCAGCGCTTACATCGATCGTACAAGATCCAACTCCACTAGGTGTAAATATTGCAGTATAGTTTGTTCCACTCCCACTAAATGAAGTTATAGAACCATTGGAAATTGTAATGTCTCCAACTCCGAAATTTGTGGTTGATTCGCTTGAAATAAAATTTAATACAATTGATGAGTTATCGGTTGTATAACCATCCAAAACTTGTGATGAAGTTATCGTTATTGTGGGTGCAGTATTATCAACGTTAAAACTTGCACCACTTATTGGTGTTGACGTGACTACATTTCCAGATAAGTCAGTTCCATTAGATAGAGAAACTGTTCCAGTACCATTACCTGTTGGAACAATGTAATTATAAGTATAGACAGTTGAACTTATTTTTGTCATGTTTGTTGCTGAAACACTAGCAATTCCAGAACCAACAATTGTTATTTGAGGAACAGGAGAGTCTAACATGTTTTCGCTAAATGTAGCAGTAACAATAACAGTATCTCCCTCTTTATAAGATTCACTTGAATCATAAGTTATACTAGCTGTAGGAGCTATATTGTCGAAATTATGAGCACCAATTGTCGGATTAGTATTATCTGAAACGATGTTTCCAAAATAGTCCCTTCCTCCGTTATTTTGGGAATAATTTTTAATATCTGAGCTTCCATTAATCAAAATTCCTGCCCCAATAGCTGAACTTGTAGATTGTAATTTATAATCGTTTGCAGTAGTTCCTCCAGGATTAACAAGCAAAGGATCCCAAGTGTTGCTAAATTCAGAGGAATCATAGTTAGTAGTTGTTGTAGATCCTAAAGCTCCAAAAGTTGTGGTACCATAATATACATTGTTTTTAAACGAAGTTTTAGAAGCAGCATTAATAGTCCTTATGTCCATACTAGCTCCACTATTAATATATATTAAATTATTATAAATAATTGTATTTTCAGTGTTGGCTCTTATAAGTAAATTGGGGTTCAAAGGGTTCCCGTTTGTTGGGTTTGTGGAGGGAACAAAAACAGTGTTGTTATATATAAAATTATTTTGAGATCCAATTCTTCTTGCATCAGAACCTGCAAAATCAGATATCCAAAATACTTTTCCTTTATGTTCCCCCGTACGGGTTCCGTCTCCAACACTTATATTGTATCTGTAACCGCAATCAATATTTTCTCCTAAAATTTCTGCAAATCCACCATGATTATTTTTACTTAAATTGTATTGTATAACTACTCTTTCATTGCCCCAATCTATGTGAGCTCCAAAAGAATCTTGTGAACCATAAGCATCTTCAAAAGTATTTTCTTGTACAATAACATCATTTGATGTAAATACCCAAAGTCCACTGCCCCTATTCCACATTCTTGAATCATTATCAGACCCAGTGCCTTTAAAAACAGAACCTTGAACCAAGACGTCTTTTGTTCTTGCAAAAACAATTCCTGACCCTCCAGTATCCTCAAAATGAGAATTTTTTACTGTAATATTTCTATGATAATAATTAGCATCGGCGCTAGACAACTTATTTCTAAAGTGCAATCCAATCCATGAAGTGTTTCTAACCTCTAGATTGTCAATTTCTATTCCGTCAAAATAATTATTTATTCCACTTAAAGACTCAAATGCTACTCCTCTCCCCTCATATCTTGTAGAACCATCCGCGCTAACAGCTGCAGAGGAATATACCTCGTGAACTTTTACACCATTAATTTTAAAAGTATTATAATTCGTTCCTGATGAACTTATAAGAAATAGCAATCCGTATCTTTCCTCGTTACCACTTCTAGATGAGCCACTCATCAATCTAACATCTCCATTAGGTTTTAGATGAGAAGCATTATTTATAAGCTCAATATTTTTAATTTCAATATATTGTTTATTTTCGATAAAAATTGAAGCTTGATAACCATTACCGTCTATAATAGGTTTATTCCCAGAACCATATTGATCAATTGTAATTAAACTACTGGTGGAAGCTCCCGACCCATTAAGTTTAAAGTATCCTTTCCATGTATCACCTGAGTTGAATTTTATAACATCTCCTCCAGCGAAAGTTATACTATTTAATTTTCCTAAATTTTTAAATGCAGTTGCTTCTGAAGTTCCATTATTGGAATCATTTCCAGATGAATAGTTTATGTAGTATGTGGTATTTCCTGGGGAAGCAAAAGCTGTGTATCCACTTGGATCAGTCTCAACATCATATGTTTGTGAAAATAATTGCACGGAAAGTAATAGCGTGTAGGCAATAAAAAGTAGATTTTTCATCTATTAAATTACGGTTTGAAAAATATTAATTTCTTTAATTTTGTTAATTAAAACAAAATAAAAGTCTATTCCGCAAATTATCTGACATCTGTTTTTAACAAAATTAGCTATTTACAATTGAACTTACAACTTCTGGGTTAAGTAGGGTTGATATATCCCCAAAGTTATGTTTTTCACCACATGCAATTTTTCTTAAAATTCTACGCATAATTTTGCCACTTCTAGTTTTTGGAAGACCAGGAACCAATTGAATCTTTTCGGGCTTCGCAATAGGTCCAATAGTTTTTGAAATCAAATGATTAATCTCATCTTTAATGTCTTGTTTTTTAGAATTATCTTTTAAAATTACAAAAGCATATAGAGCATTTCCTTTTATATCGTGTGGATATCCTACAAGAGCACTTTCTATTACATTATCATGCATATTTATTACATCCTCAATTGGTGCTGTACCTAAATTATGACCGGATACAATTACAACATCATCTACCCTGCCAGTAATTCTGTAATTTCCATCTTCATCTCTAAATGCTCCATCACCAGGGAAATAGTAGCCAGGATAAGCTGAAAAGTAAACATTTTTATAGCGCTCATGATCACCATAAATTGTACGAGCTATTGACGGCCATGGATATTTAATTCCTAAAATTCCATTCTTATTGTTATCATCAAATTCATTACCATTTTCATCAAATAAAACAGGTTGAATTCCCATCATTGGTTTAGTTGCAAAAGTAGACTTACCATCTGTCACATTAGCTAAAGAGGTAATCATAATTCCACCGGTTTCTGTTTGCCACCATGTGTCTACTATTGGACATTTTTTCTTTCCAATATTTTCATTGTACCAATTCCATGCTTCCTCATTTATTGGCTCTCCAACTGTACCCAATACTTTCAATGATGATAAATCGTATTTGTTTACAAAATCTAAGGGATGTTTTGCAAGGGCTCTAATTGCAGTTGGAGCGGTGTAAAATTGATTGACCTTGTGTTTTTCACAAATCTCCCAAAATCGTCCAAAGTCTGGGTATGATGGAACCCCTTCAAACATCATAGTTGTTGCGCCGTTTAATAGTGGTCCATAGATAATGTAACTATGACCAGTAATCCAACCAATATCTGCAGTACACCAATAAATATCATCATCATTATAATCAAATACATTTTTGAATGAATAGCCTGTGTAAACCATATATCCACCTGATGAATGAACCATCCCCTTTGGTTTTCCAGTTGATCCTGATGTATATAAAATAAATAAAGGATCTTCAGAGTCCATTATTTCAGCTGAACAATAGTCATCAACTTTATCTAATTCCTCATTCCACCATTTTTCACCTTGCTTTAAATTAATTCCACTATTTATTCTGTTTAATACTATCACAGAATCAACGCAATTACAATTTCTTAAAGCTTCATCTACTATAGATTTTAAATCAATTATTTTATTTCCTCTAAAACTTCCATCAGATGTTAGGACCATCTTGCATGATGCATCATTAATTCTAGCTGACAATGCTGAAGAAGAAAAACCTGCAAATACAACGGAGTGAATAGCTCCTACTCTAGCACAAGCCAAAACTGCAATAGCTAGTTCAGGAACCATTGGTAAATAAATACAAATTCTATCACCTTTTTGGATATTATTTTTCTTTAAAACGTTTGAAAATTTACAAACCCTGCTATGTAATTCTCTATACGAAATATGCTCAGCTAGTTGATTAGGATCATTTGGTTCGAAAATTATGGCTGTTTTTTCTGGATGAGTCTGAACATGTATATCTAAACAGTTTTCAGTAATATTCAATTTTGCATCTGTAAACCATTTAAAACTAGGTTTTGAAAAATCAAACTCAACTATTTTTGACCACTTATTTTTCCAAATAAAGGATTCAGCAACATCATTCCAAAAAATTTCTGGATTATCAATGCTTTGCTTGTAGAGATCATTGTACTCATTTAAATTATTTGGAATTAGGTTCTTATTAAATATCATACTTAAATCTAAAAAATTAATTTAAAGATTTGATTATTTCCTTATTGATATTTCTAACAAATGAAGGACCATTATAAATAAATCCAGTATAAACTTGAATTAAACTAGCTCCAGCATTTAATTTTTCTATTGCATCATTAGTTGACATTATTCCTCCTACACCAATAATTGGAAGTTTTTTATTTGTATATTCATAAATAAGTTTTATTACAGCTGTGCTCCTCTTTTTTATTGGCAAGCCACTTAAACCACCTGCTTCGTTCTTATAATTCGATGTTAAACCATCCCTGCTAACTGTTGTATTGGTAGTAATAATGCCATCAATTTTCAAATCCATTATCATATCAATAATATCTTTAATATCGTTGTCATCGAGGTCAGGTGATATTTTTAAAAGTATTGGCTTTGAATCTCTTTGCTTATTCTCATCAATTAAAGGAATTAATATTTTTCTTAGTTCGTTTATATTTTGAAGATCTCTAAGATTTGGTGTGTTTGGTGAACTCACATTTACTGCAAAATAATCAACATAATCATATAACGCTTTAAAACAGATTAAATAATCATTCTTTGCTTGTTTATTAGGTGTAACTTTATTTTTACCAATATTACCACCAATTATAACATTACCCTTGTTCCTTAATCTTCCTACAATTTTATCAACTCCATCATTATTAAATCCAAGCCGATTAATAAGAGCTGCATCAGAAACTAATCTGAAAATTCTTTTTTTTGGATTTCCATCTTGAGGTTTTGGAGTTACAGTACCAATTTCAATAAAGCCAAAACCTAGGGCAGTCATTTGTTTATACAACTTAGCATTTTTATCAAAACCTGCCGCCAATCCTACTGGGTTAGGAAATTTAATACCAAAAACCTCTTTTTCAAGTGATGGGTGATTTTTACCACTTATTTTAAAATGATAGAGTGATTTTCTCAAATAGATAATAGGTGAAAACAATTTCATTGCAAATACAACAAAATGATGAACTTTTTCAGGGTCAATCGAGAAGAAAAAGGGCTTTAGAAAAATACTCCACAAAATTTTATCGATTTTGTGAAAAAGCTCTTTATAAAAAATCATCTATTGTTTTTAATCTTTCTTGTTTAATGCGTCAGACAATTCAAAAGAAATTGCAGATTTATCAAATTTAATTTTTCCAGCCATAGTCACTAAAACACAAGTATTATTGTTGTCATTAATCTCAACTATCTTTCCATGCATGCCACTTTTAGTGACAACTCTATCTCCTGTTTTAATGTCAGATATAAACTTCTTTTCTTTCTTGGCTTTTCTACTCTGTGGAAGAATAAATAAGAAGTACATTGCTAAAAAAAGCATTATGATTGGTAAAAACTGACTTATTCCTTCCATATTTATTTATTTAAAACAAGACCAGAAATTCTTATTATCTTCTTTCCAGAATTTGTATTTGTAGTTAAAGTCACAGACTTGATTTGTTTTCCAGGTTTATTAGCAGTGTCAAATCTAACTTTTAACTTATCACTTTGGCCAGGCTTAATATTTACATTTTGAGGATATTCAGGAACTGTACATCCACAACTAGCCGATGCATCAAAAATTATTAAATCAGACTTTCCTGAATTTGTAAAGTTAAAATCAACCTCAACAATTTCTCCATCTTTAACTTCGCCAAAATCATATGAATCAAACTCAAATTCAATTTCAGCAGAATCATAAGCTTTATCAATTCTTTCTTCAACTGCTTTAACATTTTCAGCATTTATTTTTTTTGAGGGATCTTGGTCACAAGAAAAAAATAAAAAAGTTATTAAACCGAAAACAATACTTTTTAAAAAGCTTGTTCTATTGTTAATTGTATTTATTTCCATATCAGTAAAATTAAGAAATTATTGTAAACCTCTTTCATTTTTTTTAATCAGGTTTTTTTCTAAAAAGTTTTTATAGATATTGTTAAGTACTCCGTTGATGAAAGTGCTACTGTTTGGACTTGAGTATTCTTTTGAAATTTCTACATATTCATTTAAACTAACTTTAACTGGAACAGATGGAAAATCAGTAAATTCATAAATACACATTTTTAAAATAATTTTATCTATTATTGCAATTCTGTCATTATCCCATTCAGGTGTAAATTTGTCAATTATTTTTTCAACAGATTTTTTATCTTTTACTACTGTCGAAAATAAATCTTTTCCAAATCTTTTATCAGATGGATCTTTAAAAATCTTAGTGGGTATAGTTATAGAATTATTAATTTTTGTTTTTATAATCCAATTTAAAATAATAGAATTAACTAAAGGGAAATCATCTGACCATCCAATTTCACATTCCTGATAAAAACTATAAATTTCATCATCCTGAGCTATTACGTTTTTATAAACATCTTCGACAAAACTATATTTTAAGCTTGAATCATTAATATCTGAATTAGCATAATTATTATAAATTTCACTTTCAATTATTTTATTAAAAATGTTTTGAATTTTCTTTTTATTGTTAATCCAATAATCTAAGCTGTATTTTTGACTTAAATTATATAGCAACTTGCTGTCATTTATATTTTGAAAAAAATCATTATTTATAAATAAGTTTTCAATTATAGATAAATCATTTTTAAAATACTTTTTAGTGTTTAATAAAATTTGTCGATCAGATTCTAAAAATAATTCTTTAAATAAAAGTATTTGAGTTATAATAAGTTTATAGAAATTTTTAGAGCTCAAATTAAATTGTTTTAACAAAGATCTATTGTCAATATTGCCAGTTTTTTTTGAATACAATAACTGTAATATTTTTAAACGAATATGCCTTCTGTTTAACATTTTAATGAACTTGAGAACAAATGTAAAAATTTTTAAATTATAACCATCAATTTAAGTGTATATTTGAAAATCATTTCCATGAGAGAATTAAAGTATTTAAATAAGTTTTTTTTTAAATATAGATATAGAATAATTGTTGGAATAATTATAACAATTATTGCTAGAATTTTTGCTTTGGTAGCTCCAAATTTAATAGGAAACTCCATAACATTAATCGAACAATATTCATTAAAAAAAACAATTGAATTAGATTTTTTAAAAGCAGAGTTATTACAAAATATAATTTTCATAGTTCTGTCAGCATTAATATCAGGTTTATTTACTTTTTTAATGAGACAAACCCTTATCAATGTTTCAAGATTTATTGAATTTGATCTTAAAAATGAAGTTTTTAGTAAATATCAAGAATTAAATCTTAGGTTCTATAAAAACAATAGAATTGGAGATTTAATGAACAGAATTAGTGAAGACGTTAGCAAAGTTAGAATGTATGTTGGTCCAGCCTTAATGTATACTATAAACACCTTATCTCTATTTGTGATAATAATAACCTACATGTTAAGCATTGATGTTAAGTTGACGCTTTACACAATAATTCCACTACCAATTCTATCTTTTTTTATTTATAAACTAAGTAGACAAATTAATATTAAAAGTAAAAGTGTTCAAGAATCATTATCTAAACTTACTACTTTTTCTCAAGAATCATTTAGTGGAATATCAATAATAAAGTCTAATACAATTGAGGACAAAGTGAATCAATTTATGAATGATTTTTCAAATCAAACTAAAGAGAAAAGTATTGATTTAGCAAAATTTCAATCATGGTTTTTCCCAATGATGATTCTCTTAATTGGAATGAGTAATCTACTTGTAATATTTATTGGTGGTAATCAATATATAAATAATGAAATTGATTTAGGTGTTCTTGCAGAATTTATAATTTATGTAAATATGCTTACTTGGCCAGTAGCAACTGTTGGCTGGGTAACTTCAATTGTTCAGCAAGCTGATGCATCACAAAGAAGAATTAATGAGTTCTTATTAGAAAAAAATGAAATAATTAATAATAACAATAAAGATTATGATGTCTTAGGTAACATAAAGTTTAAAAACGTATCATTAATGTATCCTGAAACTAAAATTAAAGCTCTAAATAATATAAATTTTGAAGTTAAAGCTGGTGACTCAATTGGTATAATTGGATCTGTTGGGTCAGGGAAATCAAGCTTGTTAGAGCTTATATTAAGAAATTATGATGCAACTAAGGGTGATATATATATAGATGAAAAAAATATTAAAAACCACAATATTAATATTTTAAGAAATAAAATTGGATACGTTCCTCAATCAACTTTTTTGTTCTCAGATACAATCTATAATAATATAAGATTTGGCAATATAAATTGTAGCGAAGAAGAAATTAAATATTTTTCAAAAATTGCATGTATTGATAAAGAAATCAACTTCTTTCCAGATAAATATTTGTCAATTTTAGGTGAAAGGGGAATCAATCTTTCTGGAGGTCAAAAACAGAGATTAGCAATAGCCAGGGCTTTAATTAAAAAGCCGAAAGTTTTAATACTTGACGACAGCCTTTCTGCATTAGATACTGAAACAGAAAGGAAAGTAATTAAAAACTTAAAAACTGAAATAAAAGAAATAACAAAAATAATTGTAAGTCACAGAATATCCACAATTGAAAAATGTAATATAATAATTGTATTAGATGATGGTAAATTAATACAAGCTGGAAGTCATGACAAACTGATTAATGAATCAGGTTATTACAAGGACACATTTGAAAAACAAAAAAGAAAAAAATAACTGTTAATTTTTTTTGTAATAGTTTTTTAACCATTTTTGAACAAATTAAATTATTGAAATGGAAGAAAATAAACAACATGTAAATGAAGATATTTTTTCAAAAGTCTTAAGAGCAGGTAGAAGAACTTATTTTTTTGATGTAAGATCTACTAAAGCTGGTGATTATTACTTAACAATATCTGAAAGCAAAAAATTCACAAATGAAGATGGTACTTTTTATTTTAAAAAACATAAAATTTATTTGTATAAAGAAGATTTTGAAAACTTTTCAAATATCTTAGGTGAGATGACAAAATACATAATTGATGAAAAAGGTTTAGAAGTTATTAGTGAAATTCATGATAAAGATTTTAAACCGAAAAGCAATGAAGAACCTAATGAAATAAAAGAAGAGTTAAAAAAAGATGATAAGGAGGATGGTAAATCTAATGAAGTTGAATTTGAAGATATTTAAAATTTTCTAAAAGGTCTTTTTAAAATTTTAATGAGATTATTTTTATCGTCATAATCATCATCAATTCCAAAAATAATTTTATTCTTATCTAATTCTTTGTAAGTTCCAAAAATACGGTCCCATATTGAAAAAATATTTCCATAATTTGAATCCGTATATGGCATAAATGAGTGATGATGAACTTTATGCATATTTGGTGAAACAATCACATAAGAAAGTAATTTATCAAACCTATCACTCAAACCTATATTAGCATGATTAAATTGTGAAAAAGCTACAGATAAAGATTGATATAAGAATACAATTTCAATTGATGCCTCAGAAATTATAATAGCAACAAGAGTAAAAAAGAATCTGATTACACTTTCTATTGGGTGATGTCTATTTGCAGTTGTTGTGTCCACATGTTTATCAGAGTGATGTACCATGTGAATATTCCAAAGAATTTTAATCTTATGTTGAATAAAGTGAGAAAAATAGGCAGCAATTAAATCAAGCAGCATTAATGTTAGTAAAATTGATAATACTGGGTATTCTGAAATATTAAAAAAAGACATCAAACCAGATTCTGAGCAAGAGATGAAATCACATGCTAAGACAATTAAAAATGCTAAAGAAAAATTTACAATGATTGTTGTTAGTGTGAGAAAAACATTAGTTGTTGCATGTTTAAACTTATTATAATTTAATATTCTAAAGGGCAAAAAACCCTCAATCACCCAGAAAAACATCAAGCCTAAAGCTAAGATTGAGCCTCTTTGTATAGATGTTATTTCTGAAAAAAAACTTACAACAGAATCAAGCATACTATAAAATTATAAATTAAATTTGTAAAATCTATGGCAAGAACGCCTTCAAATATGGTTAAACTAGGAACAGAAGTTCCAAGTTTTAAATTAATTAATACAATTGATAATAAATTTGTCATTTCTGAAGATTGTTTCAACAAAAATGGTACCGTAATAATGTTTATTTGTAATCATTGTCCTTTTGTTATTCATGTAATAGATGAGATTGTTAAAGTTACAAAGACTTTTGAAAATGATATAACATTTATTGCAATTTCAAGTAATGATATCCTTAATTATCCTGAGGATTCACCAGAGCTAATGAAAAAACTAGCATTTGATAAAGGTTTTTCATTTCCTTATCTTTTTGATGATTCTCAAGAAGTTGCTAAGAATTTTGATGCGGCATGCACACCAGATTTTTTCTTATATGATTCAAAAAAGAGGCTTAGGTATAGGGGTCAACTTGACAACTCTAGGCCAGGAAATAATATTCCAGTAGATGGTAATGATTTAAGAAATGCTATTGAATGTTTAATAAATAAAAAAGATATTGATATTAATCAAAAACCCAGCATAGGTTGTAATATCAAGTGGAAAAATTAAAAAGCAACTTTACAATAAAAGTGAATCCTATACAATTTTAAATCATCCTCTTCAAAATCATCATTAAATTCATCAAATAAAATCTGGGCATCTTCAGTTTTAGTTTCTATTAGAAAATCATATAGTTCTTCTTGAGAATCTTCATCAAAAATATCATTGATTAAATATGATAAATCCAATTTAGTTCCAGAAAAAACAATTGTTTGAATTTCATCTAAAATATCATTATATGATAAATTCTTAGAATCAGCAATTTCACTTATTGATAATTTTTTATCTACTGATTGAATGATAAAAAGTTTAAGAGTTGATTTTGAACCTGTTGATTTTATCAGAAAATCTTGTTCTCTTTCAATATTGTTTTCATCGCAATATTTAGAAATAATTGATATAATTCTTTCTCCAAACTTTTTAGACTTTCCCTCTCCAACTCCTGAGATCATTGATAATTCATCATAATTCAGTGGATACTTGTAAGTCATTTCATTTATTGATGATTCTTGGAAAACTGCAAATGGTGGAATATTAAATTCAATTGATAATTTTAATCTTTCATCTATAAGTATCTTATATAAGATTTTATCAATAACTTGGTCAGAGTTGAATTTAATATTTTTACTTAATCCGTCATCATTAAAATCCTTATCAATTGGCATCATATAGGAATAAGGAACATTTAAAAATTCATTTCCTTTTTCCATAACTTTAATTATACCATAATCTTCAACTTTTTTTTGTAAATATCCATTGACAATCAAATTTCTTATTAAAGATTTCCAAAAAATTAAATTAAGTCTGGTTTTGTTCTCAGAATTATGTTTTTTAAAAATTTCATCTTTAATTGTAATGTTATTTCCTTTGGATATGATAAGTTTTGATAGATCTTTAATTTTTAGAGACTCTTTATTTTTTATAATTGTATTTAAAACAATTAAAACTTCGTCTTTTACTTCATTCTTTTGTTTAGGATTTGAGGAATTATCATCCATATTTGCACCTTTACCATTAATTTCATCATAATCCTCCCCAAAATAATTCAACAGAACCTTTCTCCTATTTGAAGATGTTTCTGAATATGATGCAACATCTTCAAGTAATGCCAAACCTTTTTCTCTCTCTGAAACAGGTTTTGCAGATAAAAACTTCTCTAGTTTTTCTATATCATCATATGAATAGAAGGCCAAGCAATGACCTTCACCTCCATCCCTGCCAGCCCTACCTGTTTCCTGATAATATGCTTCCAATGATTTTGGAATGTCATAATGAATTACATATCTAATATCTGGCTTATCAATTCCCATCCCAAAAGCAATAGTTGCAACAATTACGTCACATCTATGCATTAGAAAATGTTCTTGATTTGTTGACCTTACTTTAGATTCATAACCAGCATGATATGGTAATGCGTTTATATTATTAAGTTGTAATAAATTAGTTATTTCATCTACTTTTTTTCTAGACAAACAATACACAATACCAGATTTTCCATCATTTTTTTTTATAAATGAAATAAGATCCTTATTTACAATGTCAGTTTTATGCTTTATCTCATAAAAAAGATTCGGTCTGTTAAAGGAAGATTTATAAATTTGAACATCTTTTAATCTCAGGTTTTTAATAATATCATCTTGAACTTTTGGTGTTGCAGTAGCTGTTAAAGCAATTATATTTAGTTCAGGTTTAATTTCATTTATAGCTTGATTCAGCTTTCTATAATCAGGTCTAAAATCATGACCCCATTCAGAAATACAATGTGCTTCGTCAACAGCAACAAAAGATATCTTTTGATTTTTTAAAAAATCAATATTTTTTTGTTTTGTTAATGACTCAGGTGCTAAATATAAAAGTTTTGTAACACCATCATTTACTTGTCTTTTAACAAGTTCTCTTTGTGGTTGAGTTAGAGAAGAATTAAAAACACTTGCAACACCATCAACTTCAAATAACCCTTTAAGTACATCAACTTGATTTTTCATCAAAGCTATAAGAGGAGAAATTATTATTGCTGTACCTTCTGCAGCGATGGCTGATAATTGATAACAAAGTGACTTTCCGCCGCCAGTTGGCATAATAACCAGAGTATTTTTATTTTCTAAAACACAATTAATAATTTGAAGTTGATTTTCTCGAAATTCAGAATAACCAAAGTGTTTATTTAATAGAGATAATAGATTGGGTTTAAAATTCATTCCTTTACAGGAATTAAGGTATATTTGTACATTAGCTTACATAAATATAAGCTTAATATTACATTGAATTTTAAATTAAGATAATAAGTTTTGAACAAAGATAAATCTAGCAATATCGTAAGTCAAGTTATTGATAATCAACTAGATGCAATAAATAATTTAAAAAAATCTATAGACAAGAATTTTGATGATACTATTAAATATTTATCCAAGATTAAGGGTAGAATTATTGTTACTGGCATTGGTAAAAGTGCAATTATTGGAATGAAAATTTCATCCACTTTAAACTCTACAGGATCACCCTCAATTTTTATGCATGGATCTGATGCTTTACACGGAGATTTAGGTACAATAACAAGTGAAGATGTTTTAATTTATATATCAAAAAGTGGGAACAATTCTGATACAATTGACTTAATTAATAATCTCAAGAAAAATAAGATTAATATTATATCAATAACTGCTAATAAAAAATCTCATTTAGCTAAAAACTCAAAATTTATTATTTACACTCCAATAGAAAAGGAAGCATGTCCTAACAACTTAGCTCCAACAACTAGTAGTGGTATTCAATTGCTTGTTGGAGATATAATTGCAATATCCCTAATGTCATTAAAAAAATTTGATTCTAAATCATTTGCAAAATTTCATCCAGCAGGATCATTAGGTAAAAGGTTAACAATTACAGTTGAAGATTTAGTAAATACAAATAAACCAAGTGTAAAATATAAATCTGTTTTTAGTGATGTAGTTAAAGAAATTTCAACTAAAATGCAAGGTGCTACAGCAGTTTTAAAGAGCGAAAAAGTTATAGGAATTATTACAGATGGTGACGTAAGAAGAATTCTTGAAAAGTATGATGATCCATTAAATATTCCTGTTTCAAAATTAATAACAAAAAAGCCTAAAAAAGTGAATTCCAAATTACTTGCGATTGATGCCCTTGAAATAATGACTGAAAATAAAATAACAAATCTAATTGTAACTAAAGGAGAAAAGTATATTGGAATGATTCATATTCATGACATAATTAAAATTGGTTTATGAATAAAATAAATCCAAATGAAATGTCCTTTTTAGACCATTTAGAAGATTTGCGATGGCATATTTTAAGATCAATTGTTGCAATACTGATTGTAGGTATGGGGGCATTTATTTTTAAAGACTTTATTTTTGACAACATTATTTTTGGACCAAAAGACATTAATTTTCCAACATACAGATTGCTTTGTAATATATCTAATATTATTGGTTTGAATGATAGTTTTTGTATTACAGAAATGCCATTTCGTATTCAAAGCAGAACAGTATCTGGTCAATTTTCTGCTCACATATGGACATCAATTGCAGCGGGTTTTGTAGTTTCATTTCCATATGTATTATATCAGTTTTGGAGTTTTATTAGTCCTGGATTATATCAAAATGAAAGAAAGTACGCTAGAGGATTTATATTTATATCCAGCTTGTTATTTTTTATAGGAGTTTTATTTGGTTATTATGTTGTGTGTCCTCTTTCTGTCAATTTTTTAGGAAATTATTCTGTAAGTAATGAAGTTTTTAATGATTTTGATTTAAATAGCTATATTGGATTGGTAAGAGCTTCCGTTCTAGCTTCTGGCTTAATATTTGAGTTGCCAATAATTATTTACTTTTTAACTAAAATTGGATTAGTAAATCCAGAAATTTTAAGAAAATATAGAAAGTTTGCATTAGTAGGAGTGTTAATATTAGCAGCTGTAATAACACCACCTGATGTTGCAAGTCAAATTATTGTTGCAATACCTATTGTAATACTCTATCAAATTAGTATTTATATCTCTGGAATGGTAATAAAAAGAAATAAATGAAGCTTAAAGCAATTAAAATAGAAAAATCATATAAATCTAGAAAAGTTGTAGATAAAGTTAATTTAGAATTAAACCAAGGAGAAATTGTTGGTCTTTTAGGTCCGAATGGAGCTGGAAAAACTACATGTTTTTATATGATTGTTGGATTAATTAAATCTAATGGTGGAAAAATATTAATTGACAATATTGATGTATCAAATGAACCAATGTATAAAAGAGCTATAAATGGAATTGGTTATTTAGCTCAAGAGGCTTCAGTTTTTAGAAAATTGACTGTTGAAAATAACATAAAGGCGGTATTAGAGCTTGGAAAACTCTCAGAGAAAGAACAAAAAATTAAACTTGAGAGCTTGATTGAAGAGTTTAGTTTAAATAAAGTAAGAAAAAATAGAGGCGACCTACTTTCTGGAGGTGAACGAAGAAGGACTGAAATAGCTAGAGCATTAGCTACGGATCCAAAGTTTTTATTGCTTGACGAACCATTTGCTGGTGTAGACCCAATAGCTGTTGAAGAAATTCAGAAAATAATATCACATTTAAAAACTAAAAATATTGGAGTTTTAATAACAGATCACAATGTTCAAGAAACTTTAGCTATTACTGATAGAACATATCTTATGTTTGAGGGTAAGATTTTAAGAAGTGGAAAACCTGAAAATCTGGTAAAAGATGAAGTAGTAAGAAAGTTGTATCTAGGAAAGAGTTTTGTCTATAGAAAAAAAATATATGACAAATAAATATATTTATTTTTTTTCTGGATCAATGATAGAATCTAATGAATTAGTATCAAAGCTTTCAGAACATAATATCAGATTTATTCAAAAGGATGAACAAAAGTCAGCAAATTTAGCTGGCTTTGGTTTACCAAATTATTTGTTTTCACACAAAGTTTTTGTGCACAAGAACGATTTAGAAAAAGCTAAATTGATCTATAAACAGTAAACAATATTGAAGATAAAATATAAATTAAAATTGTAATACTTACCATATTTAACAAACTGATGTTATTAAAAATAATAGATAAAAAAGAAATTGTTAAAATTAATATCAAGATTAAATAAAATATGTTTTTATTTTTTTTATCGTTTGATTTTTTAAAAGATTCAAATTTTATATTTGAAATCATTAAAAAACAAAAAAACATAATAATTATAGCTAAATATTCTAATTCAATATCAAATGATAAAAAAGGGATACCAATAAAAAACATTCCATTTGCAGGGGTCGGTAATCCTAAAAAATAAGATTTTGAGGGTAATGAGTTGAATCTTGCAAGTCGAATCATAGAAAAAGGTATAATTAAAAGTGATATTAATGGTATAAAATCAAGCTCATCTGATTGATTTTGAAAAAAATCATACATAAGAAAAGCAGGTGCTAAGGAAAATGTTATCAGATCAGACAAAGAATCTAAATGTAAACCTATTTTTGATTTAGTATTTAATATATATGCAAAGTATCCATCAAAATAATCAAATATTCCTCCCAATAGTACTAAAACAAGTGCAAGTTGATATCCGTAGTTATTTCCAATGGAGTCATTTTCGAATATGAAAAGAATGGCTAAGCAGCCGCAAAAACCATTTAGAATAGTTAGAAAATTTGGAAGTATTTTGATTAATTTCAATTGTTAGCTTAAGTTTATAGTTAAACAAATTTAATTATTAATAATTTGAAAATTTTAAAATCTTTTATTTTAAGTATTTTTTCAGGCTTAATTCTTGGATTTTCTTGGCCAACATATGGGATTACAGGGTTAATATTTATAGGTTTTGTTCCTTTACTTTATGTTCTTCACCTAAATAAAGAAAAATACTCGTTGAGTTTGTTTTTATATATCTACATAACATTTTTAATATGGAATATAATATCTACTAACTGGCTATTATACGCAACTTTAGAAGGAATGCTGTTCGCTATAATTGTTAATTCATTTTTAATGACAATAGTATTTAGTTTATATAAAATAGTTTCATCAACAATTAATGAAAAACTGAGTTTTATATTTTTAATAAGCCTTTGGATAAGTTTTGAAAAATTTCATTTAATATGGGATTTTTCATGGCCATGGCTAAATCTTGGAAATGTTTTTTCTGAAAAAACAGAATGGATTCAATGGTATGAGTATACAGGTTCATTTGGAGGAACATTATGGGTTATTATTACAAATATTTTAATTTTTATAATTCTAAAAAAAATTGTAGAAGGTGAAAAAATTAAAAAACTTTCAATTGCAACATTACTTGTTCTAACATTACCAATAGCTATATCAAAATATATTTATAATTCAATTTATATTAAAGAAGAACAAACAAATGTTTTTATTATTCAACCTAACATAGACCCCTACTCTGATAAGTATAGCAGAAGCAATACAGATAACTATTATTATTTATATAATTTACTAGATAAAAATAAAGTAAATAATTCAACAATTATTCTTCCTGAAACATTTTTCTCAGATGGTATTAACATTAACAGTTATAAACAAAATGAATTAATTAATAATTTAAAATTAGTAAGGAAAAAGTTTAATTCAGATATCTTATCTGGAATTGAATTGTATGAAATATTCAATGATTCAACTAAAGTTAAAGATTATTCAAATAAAATTGATAATAAAAGGTGGTTAGACATTTTTAATAGTGCTGTATTTATCTCTAAAAAAAATGATTATTATAATAAATCAAAACTGGTTGTTGGGGTTGAAAACATTCCATATAAAAAAATTATTGAACCATTGCTTGGAAATATTCTTCTTGATTTTGGAGGTTTAAGTTATTCAAGAGGTTATGATAAAAAAAGAAAAAATTTTAAATCAAGTAATGACTTTTATATTTCTCCAATTATATGTTATGAATCAATTTATGGAGAATATGTAACAGAATATACTAGAAAGGGCTCTAATTTATTAGCAATAATAACTAATGATGGCTGGTGGAATGCTAGTCAAGGTCATAAACAACATTTATCTTACTCTAAGATAAGAGCAATTGAAAATAGACGAAATATTGTTAGAAGTGCTAACACTGGAATATCTGCGATAATTAATTATAAAGGTGATGTTATAAAAAAAATTGAATACGGAAAAGAAGGTTTTATAAACTCTACAATTGGATTATCTGAAAAACTTACTTTTTATGTTATATATGGAGATTTAATTTTTAGAGTATCTATATTTTTTCTATTAATAATTTTATTGCATTACTTTTCAGTCATTATTAGATCTGAATGATTATTAATTTTTTTTTAAAAATCTTGTGTAAATCAATTATTAATTTATTTTTGCAAAAAATAATTTTATATGTATTGGACTTTAGAATTAGCATCATATTTAAGTGATGCTCCGTGGCCTGCTAATAAAGATGAGTTAATTGATTATTCTATAAGAACAGGTGCCCCTTTAGAAGTTGTTGAAAATCTACAAGCTATTGAAGACGAAGATGGTAATGAGGTTTATGAATCAATTCAAGAAATATGGCCAGATTTTCCAACTCAAGATGATTATCTTTGGAATGAAGAAGAATATTAATTTATAAATTTTTATAAAAAACATTTAAGTCTCTTTAGAGGCTTTTTTTTTGTTTAAATTTGAGTAATTAAAAAAGTTAATGAGTATAATAGATTCTATATTAAATGTATTCCTAGGCGATAAGGGTAAAAAAGATGTTAAAGAGGTTACCCCAATTGTAAATTATATTTTAAAAGTAGAGGAAGATTTAGAAAACATAAGTAATGATGATTTGAGATTAATTACTAATGATTTTAAAATAGAAATAGAAGAATTAAAAAAACCATTCTACGAAAAAATTGAAAAGTTAAATGAAACTATCAGTCAATCTGAAAATATTGATGAAAATGAAAAAAGATACAATGAAATTGAAAAAATAGAAAATAATTATTTAGATAGTCTTGATAAATATTTAGACTCAATTCTTCCCAAAGCATTTGCTGTTATTAAAGAGACTACTAAAAGGTTTAAGAATAACAGTGAAATTATTGTAAAATCTACACCTTTTGATGAAAAAATTTCTGCAAATAAATCTTATGTGAAACTTAATGCTGATAAGGCAGTTTGGTTGAATTCCTGGGATGCAGCTGGAAAGAAAATTGTTTGGGATATGGTACACTATGATGTACAATTAATTGGTGGCATTGCCCTGCACCAAGGAAAAATTGCAGAAATGCAAACAGGAGAAGGTAAAACTTTAGTAGCTACCTTACCAGTCTACTTAAATGCTCTTTCAGGGAATGGAGTCCATCTGATTACAGTTAATGATTATTTAGCAAAAAGAGATTGTGCATGGATGGCTCCAATATTTGAATTTCATGGGTTAAGTATTGATTGTATTGATTATTATAAGCCTAATTCTGAAGAAAGAAGAAGAGCCTATTTGGCAGACATAACTTACGGAACAAATAATGAGTTTGGATTTGACTATCTAAGAGATAATATGGCTCATAAGAGTGAAGATAGAGTTCAAAGACAACATTCTTATTCAATAGTTGATGAAGTTGATTCAGTATTGATAGATGATGCAAGAACCCCACTAATAATTTCAGGTCCAGTTCCACAGGGTGGTAATCATGAGTTTAATGAGTTAAAACCAAAAATTTCCACACTAGTACAAATACAGAGACAATTGGTTACTAAAATTCTAGCTGATTCTAAAAAACTGTTTAATGAAGGGAATATTGAAGAGGGAAGTTTTAAATTGTTACAAAGCTTTAGAGGATTACCAAAAAATAAAGCATTAATTAAATTTTTAAGTCAAGATGGAATAAAACAATCTTTATTGAAAACTGAAAACTTTTACATGCAAGACAATAATAGAGAGATGCCAAAAGTTGATGCTGAGCTTTATTTTACTATCGATGAAAAAAATAATCAAATAGATTTAACCGATAAAGGAATTGAACATTTATCTAAAGATGTAAATGATCAAAACTTCTTTATTTTACCTGATATTTCTATGGAAATTGCAAATGTTGAATCTAAAAATTTAAAGATTGAAGATGAAGCAAAAGTAAAAGAAAAACTATATACTGATTTTAGCGAAAAAAGTGAAAGAATTCACACTCTAAATCAATTATTAAAAGCTTACACATTATTTGAAAAAGACGTTGAATATGTTCTTATGGATAATAAAGTTAAAATTGTTGATGAACAAACAGGTAGGATAATGGATGGCAGAAGATATTCAGATGGTCTTCATCAAGCTATTGAAGCTAAAGAAAATGTAAAAATTGAAGATGCCACACAAACTTTTGCAACCATAACATTACAAAATTATTTTAGAAAGTACAGAAAATTATCTGGAATGACTGGAACAGCCGTTACAGAAGCTGGTGAATTTTTAAATATATATAAGTTAGATGTAATGGTTATTCCAACAAACAAACCAATTACAAGAGATGATAGAAATGATTTGATATATAAGACTAAAAGAGAAAAATATAATGCAGTCATTAATAATGTTGTTGATTTAAGTAAACAAGGAAGACCAGTTTTAATTGGGACAACATCCGTTGAAATATCAGAATTGTTATCAAGAATGTTAGATAGACAAAACGTAAAACATAATGTCCTTAATGCAAAACTTCATAAAAAGGAGGCTGATGTTGTAGGTGAAGCAGGAAAAGCAGGTATTGTAACAATTGCTACCAATATGGCTGGTAGAGGAACTGACATAAAGATTAATGATAAAATAAAAGATAAAGGAGGTCTTGCAATAATTGGAACCGAGAGACATGACTCAAGAAGAGTTGACAGACAATTAAGAGGAAGAGCGGGAAGACAAGGGGACCCAGGAAGCTCACAGTTCTACGTTTCTTTGGAAGATAACTTAATGAGACTTTTTGGATCAGATAGAGTTGCAAAAATGATGGATAAAATGGGTCACAAAGAAGGTGAGGTTATTCAGCACTCAATGATGACTAAAACTATTGAAAGAGCTCAAAAAAAGGTTGAAGAGAACAATTTTGGAATTAGAAAAAGACTTCTTGAATATGATGATGTAATGAACGTTCAAAGAGAAAACATTTATAAAAGAAGAAAAAATGCATTAGATGGCAACAAACTTAAAGTTGATATAGCTAATATGATTTATCAAACAGTTGCTAGTATTTATGATAACTCTAAAATAAATAATGATTTTAAAGCATTTGAATTTGAATTAATTAAATGTTTTTCTTCCACTTCTCCAATAACTAAAGATGAATTTGAAAAAAATAATGATGCAGAAATCATTAATAAAACTTATGATGTTGTTTTAGATTTTTATAAAGAAAAAAACATAGAGAATTCAATAAAGGTTTTTCCAATTGTTAAAAATGTTTATGAAAATCCACAAAATAAGTTTGAAAGAATAGTTGTGCCATTTAGTGATGGAAAAAAAACAATGAATATTGTAACTAATCTAAAAGATGCTTATGAATCAAATGGACAAGAATTAATCAATGACTTTGAAAAAAACATATCATTAGCAATTATTGATGATACATGGAAAATACACTTAAGAAAAATGGATGAATTAAAACAAGCTGTTCAGCTTGCTGTTCATGAACAAAAAGACCCATTAGTTATTTATAAAAACGAGGCTTATGAATTGTTTGAATCTATGATTAACAAATTGGATATTGATATTCTATCGTTCTTATTTAAAGGAGGTCTTCCTACAAATAATCTTAATGAAATAAGAGAAGATAGACAAGCCAGAAGAAAAGAAAAATATAATACATCTAAAGAAGAAGTTTTAAATAGTGATGAACTTGCAAATAGAAATAGACAAATTGGATCTAATGTTTCTTCAAAGCAAAATATTATTGAAACTGTAGTTAGGGAAAACAGAAAGATTGGAAGAAATGAAAGAATAAAAATTAAAAATATTCAAACTGGAGAAGTCAAAGAAATTAAATACAAACAAGCTGAACCTTTAATTAGCAAAGGAAACTGGAATATAATTGAAAAATAAAATTAATGAATATCTTATTAATAGGTCCATTTCCTCCCTTAAGAGGCGGAATTTCAGATTTTAATAACGAACTCTATAATCAGCTAAAGAAAAGAAATAAAATTAATCTACTAACATTTTCAATAGTTTATCCTAGTTTTCTTTTTCCAGGAAAGAATCAATATTTAGATAACATAGAACACGATAATACAAAAAAAATTAACCCATATAATCCAATTTCATATTATAGAG
>CABXUS010000018.1 GCA_902515405.1 uncultured Bacteroidota bacterium
CAATCAATTCTAAAGTCTTTAATAGATTTAGTTGTGTTAGAAGGCACAACTAAAAAAAGCTCTTTTTTAACATCAGAATGTTTTGCATATTTTTTCAAATTCGAAGCTTGTTCTCTAAGGTAATTGTTGAATTTCGATGAGTCATCTCCCAATGGACTTTTTGAATCAAACACTATTAATTGATTCATAATTCTGACTGAACTATCGGGTTTATTCTTTGGATGAGGAAAATCTTCTTGTCCAATGTAATCAATTACGTTGTTTTTACATATAAGCTGGATACCATTTTGGACTTCATTTTCATGATTTCTCCATTGCATTTTTTTGTCTTCAATTTCATTTTGTTTTTTTTCTAAAACATCAGACTGTCTTTTTTCTTCTTGCTCAATTAAATTTGTACTGTAATTAGCATATTTAGAAATTGTCTTTTCAACGTCAATTGTTTTTTGATCTAAATCTTTTTTTAGTATTAAATTTTCAGACTCTAACTTATTATTTAAATCTTCAAGGTTTTCATTTTTTAACAATAAGCTATTATTTACGAGCTTCAATTCTTTTGCTTCCTCCAATCTTACACTCAATTTTTCATTTTCTTGATTAAGATCTATTATTTTAGATTTAGATTGTGATTCTTTAAAAAATAAATATGAACCATATGCAGCAAAAACAACTAATATTGAAAATAAGATGAGTTCCATAATTCTAATATAAATGTTTTAATGAAAATGAAAAATTATTTTGTCAAGTACATTTTTCTTCTCGAGTATAATTCATAAAATTCATCATCTTTTAAGTCATCAATAAATAATATGCTCTCACCAGTACTTTTCATTTCTGGTCCAAGACTTTTATCAACATTAGGAAATTTACTAAATGAAAAAACAGGCTGTTTGATTGCAAACCCATCTAATTGTGGATTGAATTTGAAATCATCTATCTTATTTTTTCCTAACATAATTTTTGTTGCAAAGTTTACATATGGCTGTTTATATGCTTTTGAGATAAAAGGGACGGTTCTAGATGCACGCGGGTTTGCCTCAATAATATAAACAGTTTCATCTTTAATGGCAAACTGAATATTGATTAGACCAACTGTATTAAGCGCTAAAGCAATTTTATTAGTATGATCAATAATTTGTTGCATCACAAAATCACCTAAATTAAATGGAGGAAGAGTAGCATTAGAATCCCCCGAATGAATTCCACATGGTTCAATATGCTCCATTATTCCAATGATTTGAACTTTCTCTCCATCACAGATTGCATCTGCTTCTGCTTCGATTGCTCCATCTAAATAGTGATCGAGTAAAAGTTTATTGTTAGGGATTTTTTGTAATAAATCTACTACATGAGCTTCTAGATCTTCTTTATTAATCACAATTTTCATTCCTTGACCTCCAAGAACATATGAGGGTCTAACTAGAATGGGGAAATTTAAAGTATCTGCTAGCTTGAGAGCCTGATCTGCTGTCTCAGCTACACCAAACTCAGGATACGGTATCTTATTATTCTTAAGAAGTTCAGAGAATGACCCTCTATCTTCAGCTAAATCCAATGATTCATAAGTGGTTCCTATAATTTTTATTCCATATTTATCTAGTTTTTCTGCTAACTTTAGAGCAGTTTGCCCTCCAAGCTGTACTATAACTCCTACTGGTTTTTCATGTTGAATTATATCATAAATATGCTCCCAAAAAACAGGTTCAAAATATAACTTATCAGCTACATCAAAATCAGTAGATACAGTTTCAGGGTTACAATTAATCATAATTGTCTCGTAACCACATTCTGATGCTGCTAAAACTCCATGGACACAACAATAATCAAACTCTATTCCCTGACCTATTCTATTTGGACCTGAACCTAATACTACTATTTTTTCACGTTTTGTTGATTCGCTTTCATTTTGCGTATACGTTTTACCATTAGGAGTTGTAATTTCCTGCTCAAATGTTGAATAATAATATGGTGTCATAGCCTTAAATTCAGCTGCACAAGTATCAACAAGTTTATAAACCCTATTTATATTTAAATCTTTTCTTTTTTTATGGACCTGACTTTCAAAACATTTTAACATGTGAGCAATTTGCCTGTCAGCAAAGCCTTTTTGTTTTGCTTCTAGAAGTAACTCTTTGGTAATATTTTTAATATTATAATTATTTATTTCATTTTCTAGATTAGATAACTCCTCATATTGTTTTAAGAACCACATGTCAATTTTTGTTATTTCATGAATTCTTTCAAGAGATATTCCAATTTTTAAGGCATCATATATAACAAAAACTCTATCCCAACTAGCATACTTTAACTTATTAATAATAGTTTGATAATCAGTATATCCTTTTCCATCCGCTCCTAATCCATTTCTTTTAATTTCGAGAGACTGAGTTGCTTTATGTAAAGCTTCTTGAAAAGATCTTCCAATTGCCATTACTTCACCAACTGCTTTCATCTGTAAGCCCAGAGTTCTTTCAGAACCTTCAAACTTATCAAAATTCCATCTTGGAATTTTAACTATAACGTAATCTAATGTAGGTTCAAACAAAGCAGAAGTTGATTTTGTGATTTGATTATCTAACTCATCCAAGGAATAGCCTATGGCAAGTTTACTTGCAATTTTGGCTATTGGATATCCAGTAGCCTTTGAGGCTAATGCAGATGATCTTGAGACACGAGGATTTATCTCAATCGCAATTATATCCTCGTTATCATCTGGACTAACAGCAAATTGGACATTACATCCTCCAGCAAAATCTCCAATACTTCTCATCATTTTTATTGCCATATCTCGCATTTTTTGATATGTCGTATCTGAAAGAGTCATTGCAGGAGCAACAGTTATTGAATCTCCAGTATGGATACCCATGGGATCCATATTTTCAATTGCACAAATAATTACAACATTATCATTTTTATCTCTTAGAAGCTCTAATTCATATTCTTTCCACCCTATTAAAGCTTTATCAATCATTACTTCATGAATTGGGGACGCTTCTAATCCTCTTTTAAGAAGAGTATCAAATTTTTCTTTTTCATACACAATTGACGCACCTGTACCACCTAATGTAAAAGAGGGTCTGACACATAAAGGAAAACCAAACTCTTGTGCAATTTCTTTTCCTTTTAGAAAAGATGTTGCAGTTTCAGATGGTGCATAAGGAATATTAATTTTTTCTAATAATAATCTAAATTTTTCTCTATCCTCTGTTATTTGAATTGCATCAATATCAACACCAATAATTTCAACATTAAATTCTTCCCATATACCTTTTTCACCAGCTTCAATACATAAATTTAAAGCTGTCTGACCGCCCATTGTTGGTAAAACAGCATCAATTTTATGTTTCTTAAGAATTTTTTTAATTGATTTAGTGTTTAGAGGTAATAAATAAATGTGATCAGCCATAACGGGATCAGTCATAATAGTGGCTGGATTTGAATTTATAAGAACTGTTTCAATACCGTCTTCTTTCAGGGATCTGAGAGCCTGAGAACCAGAATAATCAAACTCACATGCCTGACCAATAATAATTGGGCCTGAACCAATTATTAGAATACTATTTAAATCTTTTTTTAGGGGCATTGATTTATTTGCCAATATATCAAAAAAAAGGTGCGACTAAAATAGCAACACCTCTTTTTTTATTAAAATTTATTAACTCATTTCTTGTGATTAGGTTCACTTGAAACACTTAATTTTTTTCTTCCTTTTTTTCTTCTTGAAGCTAAAACTTTTCTACCTTCGACAGTTGACATCCTTTCTCTAAATCCGTGTTTATTTTTTCTTTTTCTATTTGATGGTTGAAATGTTCTTTTCATCAAGAAGATTTTTTAAATTGGGCCAAATATACAATAAAAAAATTTTAATAATTATATAAAATTCTTTTTTTAATTTTACCAAAAAAAATATGTTTAATAAACTTTTTAAACTAGTTATTTCAATATTGATATTTGGTTTTTCCATTTATCAGTTTAGTGTTGATAATATTGGAAATGGAATTGCACTAATTTTTCTTTCTCTTACTTTCTTGCTCTTGTATTTCAAAAATGAGATTTTAATCATTGCTTTTTTAAGGATGAGAAAACAGGATCTTGATGGAACTGAAAAATGGTTATTGAGAATTAAAAATCCAGAATCTTCATTAATAAAAAAACAAGTTGGATATTATAATTATTTATTTGGAATAGTTTATTCCCAAAAAAACCTAACTACCGCTGAAAAATACTTTAAAAAAGCAATTTCATTTGGATTAAACATGAATCAAGATCTGGCAATGGCTAAACTAAGTCTTGCTGGTATTTTAATGCAAAAAAGAAGAAAAAGAGAGGCTGTAATGTTACTTAATGAAGCAAAAAAGCTAGATAAACATGGTCTTCTAACTCAACAAATAAAGTTGATGCAAACACAAATGAAAAGAATTTAATTATTAGATATTATTATTGGTAAGTTTTTATTTAACCAAGATGCTTTCCTAAGGATCATAGCATGTGTACCGCCTGAAACAAATATCGCCTTTTTAATATATATAGAAGGAAAAACTAGATCGATATTGCCATGTATGTGTATTATATCTTTTAATGGATTTTTTTGATCCCAATTTACTATTTGATGAATTGACCATTTTAAATAATTTTCGTCTCTAACTGAAAGATACTTTCTATATAACTCTATTCTATTTCTAACAATTGGTCCGAATACAAATAATGCTAATGATTCAAAATCATTAATCCAATTAACATTAAAAAATTTATAAGCCTTGGTTTTCTTTCCTATTTGCATCATTAGAGGAAGTTCTTTGTTTGACTTTACACTCGATATAATAATTACTTTACTACATTTTATAATTTTTGAAATTTCTTGAACTAAAATTCCTCCAAATGATACACCTATTAGAACTAAATTATTTCCTTTAATTTTTTTAGAAAATTTTAAAGCATAATCTTCAATAGATTCATCCTTTAAAGGCATTTCCCATTCCAAATAATGAATTACAAAATTTTTTGGCAGACTTATAAAATCAAATATTTTTGGATTTGCTGCCATTCCTGGCATCAAGAAAACATCATAAGTATTTTGGTTATTCATAATATAAAAACTTATTCAAACTGAATTTTGTATATTTGCATCTACCAATTTAAAAATTAACGAGCTATATGTCAACTTTGAATATCAATGATAATAATTTTTTAAGACAATTTGAAGTAAATATAGACGGTCAGTTAGCTAAAGTTGAATATGCTTTACAAGAAAGAAAAATTTTCCTTACTAAAATAATTTTACCAGAAAATGCCAATTATGAATTTAAAGAAGCTTTTCTTATTGAAATTTTTGAAATTATAAAGGATAGAAAATTAAGAATGATGCCAACTTCATCTGAAATTAAAACTTTTCTTAAAAGTAAAAGAGAATATATGGAACTTCTTCCAATAGGAGTTAGACTTTAAGTTTTAAATTAAAGGAATCACATTTACCATTTCGTTATTTGAAATATCAATCAACTTGCAGTTAACTACTTTATCTATCAAATTTTTTGACCATAATGCTTTAACTCGAACGTAATTATCTGTATATCCAAAAATATATCCATCATTATTTTTTGACTCAAAAAGAACTGGTCTAATAATTTTTAGATTTTTTTTGTAAAAAATGTTTTTTTTCTTAGATGAAAGAGCTCTAAGAGATTTACTTCTTTGTGATTTAATTGTTTTTGAAACTTTATTAGTGAGTTTGATAGATTCAGTATTGTCTCTTTCAGAGTATGAAAAAACATGAAGGTATGATATATCAAGATCGCTTAAAAAATTAAAAGTTTGCATAAAATCTTCATCACTTTCATTTGGAAAACCAACTATAACATCAACTCCAATACAACAGTCTGGCATTAATTCTTTAATTTTTTTTATTCTAGATGAATATAAGCTAGTTAGATACCTTCTTTTCATCAAGTTTAAAATCTTATCTGATCCACTTTGTAAAGGAATGTGAAAATGATTAACGAACATCTTACTGTTTGATACAAAACTAATTATATCATCAGTAAGTAAATTTGGTTCAATTGATGATATCCTAACTCGATCTAACATTTTAACTTTATTAAATTCTTTAATGAGTTTAAAAAAATTTGTTTCTCTTTGATTAGAATCTGGATCATAAATTCCATAGTCACCTATATTAACACCAGTTAATACAATTTCTTTAATTCCATTACTAACAAGATATTCAGCATTTGAAATTAAATCTTCAATCTTTCCACTTCTAGATTTTCCTCTTGCAAGGGGAATAGTACAATATGTGCATTTATAATCACAACCATCTTGAACTTTTAAAAAAGATCTTGTTCTATCTCCAATTGAAAATGAGTTTTTAAAAAAATTAACAGAATTAATCTCACAAGAATGAACTTTAGTACTATCATTTTTACTGAAATCTAAATAATTTGATATTTCAAACTTTTTATCAGCTCCAACAACTAAATCAACTCCTTTAATATTAGATATTTTATTTGGTTTCAATTGAGCATAACAACCAATAGCAATTACAGATGATTTTGGATTTTTTCTTTTTACTTTGTTCACTAAATATTTAAATTCTTTATCAGCATTTTGAGTAACAGAACAGGTATTAATTACATATATATCTGATAATTCATCGAATGAAACTTTTTGATGACCATTTTTAGTAAATTCTCTTGAAATTGCTGATGTTTCTGAGTAATTTAGTTTACAACCTAAAGTTTTGAATGCAACTTTCAATTTATTTTTTTTGCAAATATAATTTTATATTGTGAATGTGATAATCAAAAAAAACATAATGCTATTAATTATTCTAATTATATTTTCATGTAGTAAGAATAATAATGAATTAGATTCAGTTTTTAGATATAATGAGTATTCTAATATAAGCTCATTAGACCCTGCATTCTCATCTACTCTTAGAAATATATGGCCATGCAACCAGATTTTTAATGGACTAGTTAAAATGGACGAAAACCTTAATATAATTCCTGACTTAGCAAAAAAATGGACTATCAGCGATGATCAAAAAACATATAATTTTACAATAAAGAAAGATATATTTTTTCATGATTCAGATTTATTTGGAACAAACAAATCTAGATCTGTAAATGCTTATGATTTTGAATTTAGCTTTAACAGACTTATTGATAAAAATTTAGCATCCCCTGGCTCATGGGTCATGAATAATGTTAAAAGCTTTAAAGCATTAAATGATTCTATATTTCAAATTCAAGTTAATGAGAAATTTAATTCTTTTATTGAAATTTTATCAATGAAGTATTGTTCAGTTGTTCCAAAAGAAGTTGTTAATAATCTTGGAAATTCTTTCTCAAAAAACCCAATAGGAACTGGCCCCTTTAAGTTTAAAAGATGGGATGAAAATATTAAAATGGTTCTGGTAAAAAATGATAATTATTATGAAAAAGATAGCATTGGTAATCCTCTTCCTTATTTAGATGCTATATCGATTAAATTTATCCCTGATAAGAAAAGTGAATTTATGGAATTTTTATCTGGAAATTTTGATTTTATAAGCTCACCTGAGAATACAATAATTGATCAAATATTTGATATAAATGGAAGTTTAAATAATAATTTAAAAAATAAATACTTGCTATCAAAAAGCCCGTACTTAAATACTGAATATATTGGTTTTAACACAAAAAATAGTTTAGAAAAGGACATTCTACTAAGAAAAGCAATAAATCTTGCTATTGATAGAAAAAAGATGATGAAGTATTTAAGAAAAAACATTGGATATCCTGCAACAAGCGGAATAGTGCCAAATGGTTTAAATTATGGATTTGAAGGAGTTAGATATATTAAAAATATTAACAAAGCGAAAACACTAATAAGTGAATTTAAAAAATTAAATGGCATAGATTATTTAAGCTTAGATGTTACAACTGATGCTCAGTATCTTGATGTTCTTGAGTTTATTCAATCAGAGTTGAAAAATATTGATATTGATTTAAATATTAATATAACACCACCTTCAATTTTAAGACAAGGAAAGGCGACTGGAAAATTTAGCATGTTTAGAGCAAGTTGGATTGCTGATTATGGAAATCCTGAAAACTACTTTTCATTATTTTATTCTAAAAACCATACACCAAATGGACCTAATTATACATTTTTTTCTGATGAAAAATATGATAAACTCTATGAAAAAATATTAGTTGAAAAGAATAAGGACAAATTATTATCAATTTATAGACAACTAGAAGAAATAATTTTAACTTATTCTCCCATAATACCATTATACTACGATATGAGTGTAAGATTAAAACAAAAAAATATAGTTGGACTAAAAAACAATGCATTGAACATGCTAGATCTTAAGCAAGTATATAAAAAGTAGAAAATTTATATTATTTTTCGTCAGATGCCTTTTCAGCAGCAGGTGCCTCCTCAACAACAGGTGCCTCCTCAACAGCCGGTGCTTCTTCAACAACAGGTGCTTCTTCAACAACAGGTGCATCTTCAGCAGCAGGTGCCTCCTCAACAGCAGGTGCTTCTTCAACAACAGGTGCTTCTTCAGCAGCAGGTTTTTCATTTTTCTTTAATGATACACTAGCATATCTACTTTTAAACTTATCTATTCTTCCTGCAGTATCAACAAGTTTTGTTTTTCCGGTGTAGTATGGATGTGAAGTTCTAGAAATCTCTAGCTTGACAAGAGGATAGTCAATACCATCAACATTTAAGGAATCTTTTGTGTCTACAGCAGACTTAGTAATGAAAACATCATTATTAGACATGTCTTTAAATGCCACTAGTCTATAGTTGTCTGGATGTATGCCTTTTTTCATTAGTTAAATAATGGGCACAAATTTAGTTTTTTTTTATTATTATGCAATGAATATTTAGAATAGATAAATTCTAACTAAATTTACAACAAAAAATGAAAAATATATCTGCTAGGAATCAAATAATAAATTTTGGTTTAATTACTTCTTTTTTTGGAGTTTCTTTTTCTTTAATGCAGTTTTTTTTAGGAACTCATTATGAGAATGACCCAATTTCATTGCTTATTAGTTTTATTATCCTTTTTTCAGGGATTGCTGCTTGTATTTTAAATTTCAAAAAGAAAAATAATGGCATAATTAAATTAAATACAATTTTAAAATTAGGAACTGGTCTTTCAAGTGTATATGTTGTTGTATCAATAATTTATTTTTTATTACTAATTAATATTTTTGAGCCTACATATTGGGATACAGTATGGCAAATGTCTTATGAGATAGCTATCGCTGAAAATCCTGAACAAATGACAAATCCACAAACAAATAGTTTTTGGACTTTTGAAGAGTTCAGAAGTTATATTGAATGGACAGAAAATATAGTTTATCCATTTATTATAGGAGTAAATTTATTTATTGGATTTATGTTTAGCCTTGTAATAGGTGTTTTTGTTCAAAAATCTGAATAGTTAATATGGATTTATCTGTAGTCATTCCCCTTTACAACGAAAGTGAATCAATTTTTGAACTAAATTCATCAATAATTCATGTTTTATCAAATTCAAACATAAATTATGAGATAATTTATATTGACGATGGCAGTAAGGACAACTCTTGGGATAAAATATTAGAAATTTCAACTAATAATTCAAAAATACAAGGTTATAAATTCCTAAAAAACTATGGAAAATCAATGGCACTTTCCGCAGGATTTTCAAATGCTAAAGGAAATATTGTTATAACAATGGATGCAGATCTTCAAGATGATCCAAATGAAATAATTCCTTTATATAATTTAATTTATGAAAATGATTTTGATCTCGTTTCTGGATGGAAAAAAAAGAGATATGACTCAATTATTTTTAAAAATATACCGTCAAAATTATTTAACTGGGCTGCCAGAAATGCATCTGGGATTAAGCTGAATGATTTTAATTGTGGTATTAAATCCTACAAAAAATCTGTAATAAAAGAAATTGAATTAACAGATGGTATGCATAGATATATACCGGTTCTTGCAAAAAGCTGTGGCTTTAATAAAATCTCGGAGAAAATTGTTAAGCATCATCCAAGAAAACACGGAAAAACAAAATATGGAGCTGACAGATTTATTAAAGGATTTTTAGATTTGTTAACGCTTTCTTTTGTTCAAAGATTTGGTAAAAGACCAATGCACTTTTTTGGCTTATTTGGAACAATAATATTGTTAATTGGTTTTATTTTTTCAATTTATTTAGGCCTTGATAAATTATTTATTAATAAATCTGGAAGATTAATAACAGAAAGACCTGAGTTTTTTATTTCATTAGCAACAATGGTTATTGGTCTACAATTCTTTTTAGCTGGATTTTTAGGTGAACTTATTTTAAGAACAAGAAAAAGAAAAGATAAGTATACAATTATAGATAGAAGTTAAAAAAACTTTATGAGTATTATTTTAAAGAATTATGGATTATGGACTTCAAGTGTTTTTGATAAAAAAACTATTTCAAATGTAGTTGATTTAAAAGAAAAAAATCCAGTAGATTTCGAAGATTCATTTTATAAGGAATTAGAATTTGGCACTGGAGGTATGAGAGGAATTATGGGTGATGGTCCAAATAGAGTTAATAAATACACTTTTGGAAAAACAACACAAGGAATTTGTAATTTCTTAAAAAAAGAATCAAATGAAAAAAATATATCTGTTGTTATTGGATATGATTGTAGAAATAATGGTAAAGAACTTCAACAAACAGTAAGTAATATATTTTCATCTAATGGAATTAAAATTTATACATTTGATTCAATTCAACCCACCCCTTTAATTTCGTTTGCAGTCAGAGAATTAAATTGTAATTGTGGTATTGTTTTGACTGCATCTCATAACCCTCCTGAATATAACGGATATAAAGTTTACTGGGAAGATGGAGGTCAAATTGTCCCTCCAATTGACAAAAAATTAATCTCAGAAATTAATAAAATCAAATATTCAGAAATTCAATTTGAAAAAGAAGATTCCTTGATCGAGATTCTAGATAAAGGAGTTGAAAAAAATTATTTAAAAAAATCTCTTTTATATAATAATTCCATTATTTCAAATTCAAATCCAAAAAAATTAAATATCGTTTTTACTTCCTTGCATGGTACATCATACAAATTACTACCCAAACTTTTAAAAAAATCTGGTTTTTCTAACATAAAATATGTTAAAGAACAAATGATTCCTGATGGAAAATTCTCAAATGTAAACTCATCAAATCCTGAAGATGAAAGTTCTTTAAAAGAAGCAATTGAAATTGCAAAAAACAATAATTCTGACCTAGTTTTAGGTACAGACCCTGATGCTGATAGATTTGGAATTGCAGTAAAAAATTATGATGGGAAATTTGTACATATTAATGGTAATCAAACAATGGTAGTTTTAACAGATTATTTATTATCAAAACTTAGTAAGGAAAAAACTAAATCATTTATAGCAAGCACAGTGGTTTCAACTCCAATGATGAGTAAAATTGCTAAAAAAAATTCTATTAAAATAATGCTATCATTAACAGGCTTTAAATGGATTGGAAAAATGATTAATGATTATCCTGAACTAGAGTATATATGTGGAGGAGAAGAAAGTTTTGGGTTTCTAGCAGGAAATCATGTTAGAGATAAAGATGCAATAACATCAGCTTTAATTTTATCAGAATTGTGTAACGAATTAAAAAATAAAAATTCTTCATTTTATGATAGATTAATTGAGTGTTATATTAATTATGGATTTTTTAAGGAAAAACTAATAACTGAAATAGCAAAAGGAAAAAAAGGAGCAAAAGAAATAGATGATAAAATAAATTCATTTAGAAAAAATCCTCCAAAGCTACTAGACAATAGTTCAGTTGTGAAAATATATGATTATAAAAAGTCATTATTAACCAAAACTAAAAACAATAATTTAAGTCAAATTAAATTACCAAAATCTAATCTTTTAATTTTTGAATCATCCGATGGAACAAGAGTTGCAGTAAGACCAAGTGGAACTGAACCTAAAATAAAATATTACTTTAGTGTAAACACTAAATTAAATTCTAAAGGAGACTTTAATTTTAAAAATGATTTTTTAAATAAAAAAATTAATTCATTAATCAAACAATTTATTTAAATGTATTTTAAACGAGTACTAAAAATTGTCTTTACTTTCAAAAAGTATTTTATGTTAAATATTTTGTTTAGCGTATTATATGCTTTTTTTAGTGCTGTTGCTTTTCTTTCTCTAATGCCAATGTTAGAAGTTTTATTTAATGGAATAAATAAAATAAATGAAAAACCAACTCTAGAGTTATCTTCAAACCTTGGAGACTTTATTGAAAATTGGCTTAATTATCAAGTGAGTAGTTTTGCAGTTGATGATACTCAAAAGGCTATATTATTTGTTGTTGGTATTGTGGTTATTTTATTTTTCTTAAAAAATATTTCAAACTATTTTGCTTTATTTTTTTCAACCCTAATAAGAAACGGAGTTATTATGAACTTGAAAAAAAGTATTTACAATAAAATAATTATACTGCCATTAAAATATTTTTCAAAAAATAAAAAAGGGGATCTCATTTCTAGAATGACATCTGATGTGAGTGAAGTACAAAATTCTTTTCTTTCAATAATTGAAATTTTTATTCGTGATCCATTAACCATATTTTTTACACTTGGAGCAATGTTTATTATAAGCTTTAAGCTTACAGTTTTTGTGATATTATTTATTCCATTATCAGGATTTATAATTTCTTTTATTGGAAAATCATTAAAAAGAAAATCTTTATTGGTTCAAAAGGAACAAGCTGAACTTACTTCAATAACTGAGGAAACAATCAATGGTATTAAAATAATTAAGAGTTTTTTAGCAGAAAGTTTTTTTAAATCAAAATTTGATCAGACCAATATTAGATTTTTAAACTTTTCTAATAAATTAATAAATAGACAAAATATTGCCGCTCCTCTAAGTGAGTTTTTAGGAATTCTTGTAATTGGAGTTTTGCTTTGGTATGGTGGAAAGCTAGTTCTTATTGAAATGGAATTAAAACCAGCAGCATTTATAACATACATGGGCTTAGCTTATGGGGTTTTAACCCCAGCAAAATCAATTAGTAAGGCTTTTTATTCTCTAAAAAAAGGAAATGCAGCGGCTGAAAGAGTTTTTGAAATAATTGATATGACAAGTGAATATTATAATGATTTAAATAAAAATAAATTAAAATCATTTAATGAATGTATTGAATTTAAAAATGTAAGTTTTAAATACGACAAATCTAGTGTCTTAAAAAATATCTCATTAAAAATAAATAAAGGAGAAATGATTGCGATAGTAGGTGCATCAGGAAGTGGAAAATCCACATTAGTAAATTTAATTCCAAGATTTTATGATCAAATTTCGGGTAAGATAACTATCGATGGAACTGATATTAGTAATTTATCAAGATTAAATATAAGGTCGTTAATTGGAATTGTAAGCCAAGAGTCAATTCTCTTTAATTCTTCTATCAAAGAAAATATTGTATTAGGTAATAGTGACTCCAGATCTAACGATAAACTTCTAAACTCATTAAGTATTGCGAATGCAAATGAATTCATAAATGAATTTCAAGAAAATATTAATTATAATGTTGGGGATAATGGATCAAATTTGTCTGGCGGACAAAAACAAAGAATAGCTATTGCCAGAGCAGTTTATTCAAGTTCTCCAATTTTAATTCTAGATGAGGCAACTTCATCACTTGACTCAAAATCTGAAAAACTAGTTCAAAACGCGATTGATAAGTTAATGATTAATAAAACTTCAATTGTAATTGCACATAGGCTATCAACTATACAAAATGCAGATAAAATTATTGTTCTTGATAAAGGAGAAATTATAGAAGAAGGATCACATAATGAATTGATAAAAAACAATAGTATTTATAAAAAATTAATATCTCTTCAATCTTTTAGCTAAAAATTTGTTGATAAATTCTTTAAAAGGTTAAAAAACATTAATAATTATCTTCAAAAAACTTGATTTTTTTAACATAAATTTGATGCTAACAAATGGTATCCTTTTTTAAATTAAAAAGTAATAAAATTTATGCTGTAAATACAAGTACAAAACTCAATGATAATGAATTAGAAAAACTTGTTTGGTTATTTTCAAATGCAGAATATTTAAATTCAAAAAAAATTCAAAAAAAATATATTGGACCAAGAAAGACTATGGTTACACCATGGTCAACAAATGCAGTAGAAATTACTCAAAATATGGGTTTTTCAAATATCACAAGAATTGAAAAATTTAAGCCATTTAAAGAAGGTTTTAGTTTTGATAAAATGACAAATGAGTTATATAATGAATTAGATCAAAGCCTTTTTAATATTGATGTAAAACCTGAAACAGTAAAAGAAATAATAAACATTGAAGATTATAACCAAAAAGAAGGTCTTGCTCTAAGCAATGAGGAAGTAAAATATTTAGAAAATTTATCTAAAAAAATAAATAGAAACTTAACAGACTCTGAGGTTTTCGGTTTTTCACAAGTCAATTCAGAACATTGTAGACATAAAATATTTAATGGAAAATTTATTATAAATAATCAAGAAATGTCTGAGTCACTTTTTGACTTAATTAAGAAGACTACAAAATTAAACCCAAATAATGTAGTTTCTGCATATAAGGATAATGTTGCTTTTATTAATGGACCTTTAATTCAACAATTTGCTCCTGAGTTTGGAAATAAACCATCAATTTATCGAGAATCAAAATTTAAATCAATAATATCATTAAAAGCTGAAACACATAATTTTCCAACTACAGTTGAACCTTTTAGTGGCGCTGCAACTGGTTCCGGAGGTGAGATTAGAGATAGATTAGCAGGAGGTCAAGGATCTTTACCTTTAGCTGGGACAGCAGTCTACATGACTCCATATCCTAGGTTTGATGATTTGATAATTGGATTTAAAGATAGAGATTGGTTGTATCAGAAACCTAAGGAAATTTTAATTAAGGCTTCTAATGGTGCTTCAGATTTTGGAAACAAATTTGGTCAACCATTAATTTCTGGCTCATTATTAACATTTGAACATCAAGAAAACGATAAATCTTTAGGCTTTGACAAAGTTATTATGCTTGCAGGAGGTATTGGTTTTGCTAAGCTTATTCACTCTAAAAAAGAGAAAATTAAAGAAGGAGATCTAATTATTGTTTTAGGTGGTGATAATTATAGAATAGGAATGGGAGGTGCTGCTGTATCTTCAACTGAAACTGGTAAATATAGCTCTGGAATTGAGCTGAATGCCGTTCAAAGATCAAATCCTGAAATGCAAAAAAGAGTATCAAATGCTATAAGAGCCGTTGTAGAGTCTGAAAACAACTTTATAAAATCAATACATGATCATGGAGCTGGTGGACATTTAAATTGTATTTCAGAATTAGTTGAAGACACAGGTGGTATTTTAAATGTAGATGATTTACCTGTAGGAGACAAAACTTTATCTGCCAAAGAAATAATTGGAAATGAGTCTCAAGAAAGAATGGGACTTGTTATTCATCCTAGGGACTTTAATAAGTTAAAACAAATTTGCGAAAGAGAAAATGCTCCAATCTATGTTGTAGGAAAAGTAAAAGAAAATAAAAGATTTTTGGTTAAATCAAACAAAGAAAATGAAAATATAATTGATCTTAACCTATCTGATTTTTTTGGAAATTCTCCAAAAACAATTCTAAAAGATATTAAACAAAAAGTTTACTATACAGATCTTGTTTACAAGGAAAGTTTAATTGAAGAATATCTTGAAAAAGTTTTAAATCTTGAATCAGTTGCTTGTAAAGATTGGTTAACAAATAAAGTAGATAGATGTGTAACAGGAAAAGTTGCTCTTCAACAATGCACTGGTCCATTACAAATACCATTAAATAATTGTGGAGTTATGGCTCTAGATTTTAATTCCATTGATGGAGTTGCAACATCAATAGGACACTCTCCACTGACAAGCTTAATCGACCCTGCTTGTGGCTCAAGAAACTCAATTGGTGAAGCCCTAACTAATTTGATATGGTCTCCATTAAAAAACGAATTAAAATCTGTTTCACTTTCAGCAAATTGGATGTGGCCAGCTAATAATGAGGGTGAAAACTCCAGACTTTATGATGCAGTTAAAGCATGTTCTGATTTTTGCATTGAATTAGGAATTAATGTACCAACTGGAAAGGACTCAATGTCAATGAAACAAAAATACGCAAGCGAAGAGGTAGTTTCCCCAGGCACTGTAATTATTTCAGCAACAGCTCACAGTTACAACTTTAGAAAAACAGTGGAACCTTATTTAAAACAGGAGAATTCCAATCTTTACTATATAAACATGTCTTCTTGCGAATATAATCTTGGAGGTTCTGCCCTTTTTCAGGTCAATAATAAAGTTGGAAAAAAATGTAACGATATTAAATCAACAAAATATTTTCAAAAAATATTTGATTCAATTCAAATTGCCATAAAAAAAGACTTGATATATTCAGGTCATGATATCAGTTCAGGTGGTTTAATAACATGTTTATTAGAAATGTGTTTTGTCAGCGATGGTCTTGGCTTAAATGTTAATCTTTCTAATGTTGATGAAAAAGATATAATAAAACTTTTATTTAGTGAGAATCATGGTATAATATTTCAGGCAAATAAAGAAATTGAAAAACATCTAAGTTCAGAAGATATTGGATTTATTAATATAGGATCATGTGAAAAAAGTGATTATTTAATTATTTCCAAAAATAATTTCAAATTAAATTTAGATATAAATTATTATAGAAAAATATGGTTTAAAAAATCTTATTTATTTGATAAATTACAAAGTGGAAAAACTAAAGCAAAAGAAAGATTCGATAATATCTCATCCTCTAAATTAAATTTTAAATTTCCTGAATGGTTTGAATCCAAATTTAATTTCAAAGCAAATAAAAAAATTAAAGCAGCTATAATTAGGGACAAAGGAAGTAATTCAGAGCGAGAAATGGCTTATGCTATGCATATTTCTGGTTTCGAAGTCAGAGATGTACATATGACAGATTTAATCTCTGGAAGAGAGACGTTAGAAGATATAAGTTTTTTAGTTGCTGTAGGTGGGTTTTCAAATTCAGATGTTCTCGGATCTGCTAAAGGGTGGGCAGGATCTTTTATATATAATGAAAAAGCAAATAAAACTTTAAAAAGATTTTACAATAGAAAAGACACATTATCCTTAGGTGTTTGTAATGGCTGTCAATTATTTATAGAATTAGGTTTATTACACCCAGATCATGAGCAAAAACCTAAAATGGATTATAATGAAAGTAATAAATTTGAATGCGTATTTACAAGTGTTAAGATTTCTAAAAATAACTCTGTAATGTTTAACAATTTTGGTGATAGCGAGTTAGGTATTTGGTCTGCACACGGTGAAGGAAGATTTAGGTTACCAAAATCTGAAAAGAAATATAATATTATTGCTAAATATTCAAACAGCTCCTTCCCCACCAATCCTAATGGATCTGATTATGACGCCGCTATTATATCTAGTGAAGATGGAAGACATATAGCAATGATGCCTCATCTTGAAAGATCAACATTTCCATGGAATTGGGGTTATTATCCAAAACCAAAAGAATCTGATGAAATTTCACCTTGGATATATGCATTTATAAATGCATATAATTGGTTAAAATAAATAAAAAATACTATGCATGCATAGTTTTTTTTGTATATTAATTGATTCAATGAAATTTATAGAACATTCTTTAAGATATACTTGGCAGTCTGTGTCTAAAATGCATAATGAAGAAGCCAAAAAATATGGTGGTACTTTGGCTCATGCCCAAGCACTTCTAAATCTTGATCCTGAAAAAGGAACTCCGTCGACATCATTAGGACCAAAAATGGGTATGGAATCTACAAGTTTGTCTCGTACTTTAAAGTCAATGGAGGAATTAAATTTAATCAAAAGAGTTGCAAACCCATCTGATAAAAGGGGTGTTTTAATTGAACTAACAGAAAAAGGTATAGATTTAAGAAACCTAGCTAAAAGGAATGGATTAAAATTCAATAAAGCTGTCTATCAAAGTATTGGTAAAGAAGATGTTAACATGTTTCTTGATGTAATGAAAAAAATTAATTTAATGATTAGAAACAAAGAAATTTATTAAATGAATAAAAATATTTCAAAAATTGCCGTTTTGGGTTCTGGTATTATGGGCTCTGGAATTGCTTGTCACTTTGCTAACATAGGTGTTGAAGTTTTACTGCTTGATATATGTCCTAAGGAATTAAATGAAATTGAAAAAAATAAAAATCTGTCAATTGATAGTAAAGAAGTTAGAAACCGCATTGTTAATGAAATGTTTAATAAATGTATTAAATCAAAACCTTCTCCTATTTATAGTAAAAAATTTCTTAAAAGAATTGAGCTGGGAAATTTTGAAGACGATATAAAAAAAATTAATGATGTTGATTGGATTATTGAAGTTGTTGTTGAAAAGCTTGAAATTAAGAAGTCTGTTTTTCATTTAGTTGAAAAACATAGAAAACAAGGAACACTTGTTACATCCAACACCTCAGGAATTCCAATCAAACTTATGAATGAAGGAAGATCAGATGATTTTAAGAAGTGTTTTGCTATAACTCACTTTTTTAATCCTCCAAGATATTTAAATCTATTTGAAGTAGTCCCTGGCCCAAATTGTGATCAATCTGTTCTAGATTTCTTACTTGAATATGGAGAAAAATTTTTAGGTAAAACTTCTGTTTTGGCAAAAGATACTCCTGCTTTTATTGGAAATAGAATTGGAATATTTGGCATCATGAGTTTGTTTCACCAAATTAAAAATGGAGAGTTTTCAATAGAGGAAGTTGACACATTAACTGGACCAGCAATTGGTAGACCTAAATCAGCTACATTTAGAACTGCTGATATTGCTGGATTAGATACTATGTGTCATGTAGCAAATGGAGTTTTTGATAAATGTCCAAATGATGAATCCAGGAATGTATTTAAGTTACCTGAATTCCTCAATAAAATGCTAAATAAAAACATGCTTGGTAGTAAAACTAATCAAGGTTTTTATAAAAAGACTAAGGATAAAAATGGAAAAACAAAAATTCTATCTCTTGACTTAAAGACTTTTAATTATAATGATCAAAAAAAAGTAAAGTATGAAACCCTTAGCATTGCAAGAAAGTGTAAAAAAAGAGATGAAAAATTCAAAATTTTAATAAATGGAAATGATAAAGCATCTGAATTTTACAGAGAAAATTTTGCTAGAATGTTTGGGTATGTCCAAAATAGAATTCCTGAAATTTCAGATGATATTGTAAGTATCGACGCAGCACTCAAAACTGGATTTGGTTGGAAAGAAGGTCCATTTGAAATTTGGAATTATATAGGTATTAAAGAAGGTGTTGAATTAATGAAGCAATTTGATTTAAAACCAGCTGACTGGATTAAAGAGATTATTACTAAAGAAATAAATATTTTTTATCAAGTTAAAAACGGATTCATTGAATATTATAACATTGAGTCCAAATCCTTTAAGAAAATACCAGGTCAAGATGGATTTATTATACTCAAAAATGTTCCTGAAAATCAAGTAATATGGTCTAACAAAGAAGCTAGACTAATTGATATTGGAGACAATATTTTAAATCTTGAGTTTGGTTCAAAAATGAATGCCATAAATCAAAATATAATACAAGCTTTAGATAAGTCAGTTGATATAGCAGAAAAAGATTTTAAAGGACTTGTTCTTGGGAATGAATCAAGTCATTTTTCAGCAGGAGCTGATTTGAGTGTTATTTTCCTAGCAGCTATTGAACAAGAATATGATGAACTTAATTTTTTCATGAAGATGTTTCAAAATACTATGATGAAATTAAGGTATTCATCGATACCAGTTATTGGTGCTCCTCATGGATACACTTTAGGAGGTGGTTGTGAAGTTTGTCTGCACTGTGATAAATTAATAGCATATAGTGAAACTTACATTGGTCTTGTTGAAGTTGGTGTTGGACTTATTCCAGGTGGCGGTGGACTTAAAGAAATGACACTTAGAGCATCTGACCAATTTAGAGCAAATGATGTGGAAGTGAATTTACTACAGGAATATTTTATAAATATTGGGATGGCAAAAACAGCCACATCTGGCTTTGAAGGATTTGATTTAGACTATTTAGTTAAAGGAAGAGATCATGTAATAATGAATAAAAAAAATCAAATTTCAATAGCAAAAAAAACTGCTCTAAATATGTATGACATGGGTTATACAAGCCCTATCAGAAGAAATGATATCAAAGTTTTAGGAAAACAAGCTTTAGGAATGATGTACGTTGGAGCCGATTCCATGTTAGCCGGTGGCTATATATCAGAACATGATAAAAAAATAGCTAATAAAGTTGCAAATGTTCTATGTGGAGGTGAACTTTCACAGGCTACCAGAGTTTCAGAACAATACTTGTTAGATTTAGAAAGAGAGGCGTTTTTATCTCTTTGTGGAGAAAGAAAAACTTTAGAAAGAATCCAGTTCATGTTGAAAAAT
>CABXUS010000019.1 GCA_902515405.1 uncultured Bacteroidota bacterium
CTTATAAAATATTCCTAAAACAATTGCAGGAAAAAAAGATGCAGCAGCTAATCCAAAAGCTAATGCTACAGTGGCAGCAACAAAGTCTGGTGGGTTTATTCCAAAGTATCCAGCAAGTAAAACTGCAAAAAATGCTGAGATTCTTGCAGCAATTAATTCTCCTTTATCGCTGATTTTAGGATTAATCATCCTTTTTATCAAATCATGAGATATTGAAGATGAAATTACAAGTAAAAGACCTGCAGCAGTTGACAATGCAGCAGCAATCGCACCTGCAGCTAGTAATGCAATAACCCAGTTGGGTAATTGAGCAATTTCAGGATTAGCTAAAACCATAATATCCTTGTCAATTGTCAATTCATTTAGTTTTTCATCACCTAAATATTGAATTATATTATCATCATTTTTATCTTCAAACTTTAATAGACCTGTATCTTCCCATTTCTTAAACCAATACGGCATATCTGAATATTCTTTTTCAGAAACAGTTTCAATTAAATTTGTTCTTGCAAATACAGCTATAGCTGGAGCTGTAGTATAAAGAATTGCAATAAATAAAAGTGCCCATCCTGCAGATTTTCTTGCATCGCTAACTTTTTTAACTGTAAAAAATCTAACAATGACATGAGGTAATCCAGCTGTTCCTATCATAAGTGCTGCTGTAATTAAAAATACATCAAGTGTAGATTTTGATCCAGATGTGTATTCACTAAAACCTAATTCTTCGTGCAGTCCATTCAATTTATCTAATAGATAAACTCCATCAATTGATTCAGAACCAAAACCTAGTTGAGGAATTGGGTTGCCCGTCATTTGAATTGAAATAAAAATTGCGGGCACCATAAAAGCAAAAATTAAAACACAATATTGAGCTACTTGAGTATAAGTGATTCCTTTCATACCACCCAATATGGCATAAAAAAGAACAATTCCCATACCTATAAAAACACCTGAGTTTATATCAACTTCAAGATATCTTGAGAAAACAATACCTACACCTCTCATTTGTCCAGCTATGTAAGTAAAGCAAACAATTAGCGCACAAAATACTGCAACTGTTCGAGCAACATTTGAGTAATATCTATCACCTATAAAATCAGGCACTGTAAATTTTCCAAACTTTCTAAGGTAAGGAGCCAATAAGAGCGCTAACAACACGTATCCTCCAGTCCAGCCCATCAAGTAAACTGACCCATCATAACCTATAAAGGAAATTATTCCAGCCATAGAGATAAATGATGCTGCACTCATCCAGTCAGCCGCTGTCGCCATTCCATTAGCAATGGGATGAACACCTTTACCAGCAATGTAAAATTCATTTGTTGAACCAGCTTTAGACCAAATTGCAATACCTATATATAATGCAAAAGTTAAACCTACGATAATCCAAATCCAAACCTGTAATGACATTTAAAACCTATTTATTTGACCTGTAGAATTTATCAAGTCTGTTCATTAAAAAAATATAAACGAAAATTAATATAACGAATGTATAAATGGAACCTTGTTGAGCAAACCAAAAACCTAGTTTAAAACCAAAAAATTGAATCTCATTTAATTTGTCTACCAATATTATTCCAAAACCAAAAGAAACAGCAAACCATATCAATAAAAGTATGGTCAAGTATTTAAGATTCTTTTTCCAGTAAATATCAGCTTTATTGTTTTTCATTGTTGTTGTACGTAATTTAGTAATAAATTATTTAATTAAAAGTGAAGAATATTAATTTTTTAAAAACCCTTTTTACAATAATTATTCCATTATTGTTCGTTTCATGCGACCATGAAAAAAATATTCAAATAAAAAAAGATGGAATGATATTTATTGAGGGAGGAAAATTTTTAATGGGTGGAGATAATGATGAAGCTAGAACTGATGAATATCCAAAACATAGTGTTGAGGTTAGTTCCTTTTGGATGGATGAAACTGAAGTAACAAATGCTCAGTTTAGAAAATTTATTGAGGAAACAGGTTATTTAACTACAGCTGAAAGAAAAATAAATTGGTATGAAATTAAATCCGCTTTGCCACCAGGTACGCCAAAACCACACGACAGTTTACTTGCTCCGGCCTCATTGGTTTTTAATGAATTTGACACTAAAAATTTAAATGATTATTCAAAATGGTGGTCACTTGTCAGAAATGCAAATTGGAGACAACCTTTCGGTCCTGATAGTGATATTGAGGGGAAAGATAATTATCCTGTAGTCCATGTAAGTTGGGAAGATGCATTTGCATATTGTAAATGGTCAGGTAAAAGATTACCTACAGAAGCTGAATATGAATATGCATCAAGAGGAGGAAAAAAAAATAATATTTATAGTTGGGGTAATACAAAAATTGATTCTGATAAAATACAGGCTAATAGTTGGAATGGTAGTTTTCCATCAAGTAATACAGTTTTAGATAAGTTTTATTACTCTTCACCTGTAAAATCATTCTCTCCTAATGGTTATGGCCTTTATGATATTGCCGGAAATGTTTGGGAGTGGTGTTCTGATTGGTACCATTCAGAATATTATTCTATGCTTCCAAAAAAGGGATCGATTAATCCAAAGGGTCCTGAAAAAAGTTATGATCCAATGGAACCTTTTAGTGAGAAAAAAGTAATTAGAGGAGGAAGTTTTTTGTGTAATGATTCATATTGTAGTGGATATAGAAATGCAGCTAGAATGAAAACAACACCAGATTCTAGTTCTTTGCATACTGGCTTTAGAACGGTTTATAGCAATTAAAAGTAAAATGCCCAAACCTTTTGAGATGGAATGGGCATTTAAAACAACAACTAACCAAAAAATATTATGCGTACTTGTTAATTAATTACATGAACCATGCCAAACTATTTCATTAAGACTTTTTTAACATATCCATAAAACGAATAACTGTTTTAAACCCTTTTTTTTTGAAATACTTTTTACTATCATGTGGACCTGCAGCCAAAATAAAATCACCTCCCCAGGCTCCTAAACTTTTTATTTCTCCAGGATAATCTATAAAGAGTTTTTCTTTGATAGTTTTTTTATCTAAGCTTTTTGATAATATTTTTTCATGATTAACAATAAGTTTTTGAAAATCAAGAAGATTTTTACAATCAATAATTTTTTTTGTAATTGATGAAATTTCATCTATAATATTATTATCAAATAATACATATTTATTAAAATAATCAATTTCAATGTTAGTTTTTTGTTTATTGTTTCTGTAAATAAAAAACAAGTTCTCATGAAATGATGGGTAAAATTCAATTTCAGAATATTCAGGCTTTTTATCATTTAATTGATACAAAATAGGTTTGTTCATAATTGATGAAGCAATGTCATATCCACTGCCATTACTTACAGACCATAGAACATCAAAAGGATCTATTTTTGCCCATTTTGATAAGTTACAAATTAGAGTTGATGATGACCCAAGCCCCCATTCTTTATTAAAATTCATAAAAGATTCTATATCGTAACCAATATTTGAATTAAAAAGATTGTTATTAAATTTCTTAATATTTAAAAGTAATTTTTGTAAAAACAAAACTTCGTTTGAAGGCTTAGTTAAAAGTGTTAGGTCTGACAATAGAAACTCAGCTTGAAGCCACAAATTTTTATTATTATCAAAGCTTTTCCATTTCAAAATAGTTTCATCAATTTCATCAACTTTTAAACTTTGATAATATTTTGTTGGCACAGAAATAGCCTTGGCACCTTTTAAAATAAAGTATTCACCTGTTATTAAAAGTTTACCATGACTTTTAAAAATTAAGCTCATCTTTTCTTAATTTTTTTAATGCTTTTTCGGCTGACCTAAAGCTTACTTTATTTTTTTTGAAATACTCCACCAAAACTTTTTTCTCACTACTATTTGCACTTAATGAATTTAAAATATTGATAAGATGCATTTTCATATGCCCCAATTGAATTCCTGATGTTATTAAAGATCTTATTGCAGCAAAATTTTGTGCTAATCCAGCAACTGCTATTATTTTCATTAACTCTTTTCCATTAGGATTTTTTAATAATTTGAGAGACCATATAACCATAGGGTGAAGATTTGTTATTCCTCCAATGCTACCTACAGCTAATGGAATCTCAATCCAATATGTAAAGTTATCTTTTTCAATTTTAGCATGAGTTAAACTAGAGTATTGGCCATCTTTTGATGCGTAAGCGTGTGCAGAAGCTTCAACAGCCCTAAAATCATTTCCTGTTGCAATGACAACAGAATCTATTCCATTCATTATACCTTTATTGTGAGTAACTGCCCGACCAATATCTTTTTTTGCAATTTCAATTGCATCTACAAATTTTTGTGCAAACTTTTTAGGATCTGTAATATCTGCATTTTTTAAATCATTAAGACTACAACTTACTTCAGCTTTAACAATGCAATTTGGAACATAATTAGAGAGTATACTCATAACAATATCTAATTCTTCATTTTCGTTAAATAAATCTGATTCCAAAAACTCTGTTTGAAGAGTTTTAGCAAATTGCTCTAAACATGAATTAATAAAATTAGCACCCATTGAGTCTACAGTATTAAATTCAGAACTCAGTTGATAATAATTTTTAATTTCAGATGTTTTGTCAATTATATCAATATTCAAAATTCCCCCTCCTCTTTCGTGCATATTCTTAACAATTTCAGAACAATCAGTAATTACCTTTTGTTTAATTTTTTTAAAAAACTTGAAAAGTTTTTTTTTGTCACCATTGTATTTAAAATGAACTTGACCAGATTTTAAAATATTTAAAATTTCAGTTTTAAAACCTCCTCTTTTTGACCAAAACTTAGCAGATTTACATGCGGCTGCAACAACTGAACTTTCTTCAATTGCCATTGGAATTGTAAAATTCTTATTATCAATTATAAAATTTGGAGCAATACCTAATGGAAGAAAAAAATTTGTAATTGTATTTTCAGCAAATTCATCATGAATTTTTTGAATTTCAGCATCATTACTCCAATATTTTTTTAATATTTTTTTATCAAAATCTGCTGAATTGAAAAAATTATTAATAACCCATTCAATTTTTTCACTCTTGGTAAGTTTTGAAAAACCTTCTTTCATAGAATTAAGCAAAGATAGTTATTGTTAAATTCTTTTAATAAACATATATTTAAATCTCAATAATTTTTAGCCATGAACAAATCAATTAATAATGTGTTTTTTTTATTATTTTGTCTTTTTTTTGTCGTTAGCTGTAACTCTGATAAATCTCTATATGAGCAACCAAATATAATATATATTTTAGCTGATGATCTTGGTTATGGTGAACTAGGATCATATGGACAAACAGAAATTGAAACACCTAACATTGATAGATTAGCGGATGAAGGAATGATTTTTACTGACCACTATTCAGGATCCCCAGTTTGTGCTTCCTCTAGAAGCGTTCTTATGACAGGAATGCATACTGGAACTTCTCCTATTAGGGATAACAGTGAATGGGGTGAGAGAGGTAATGTTTGGAGTTTTAAATCTATGTTAGACAATCCTGAGTTAGAAGGACAGCGTCCATTACCAGACTCAATTATAACAGTTGCTCAAGTTTTAAAAAATAATGGCTATAAGACTGGAATGGTTGGTAAGTGGGGTTTGGGTGCTCCACATACTAACAGTGTACCGAACAAAAAAGGTTTTGATTTTTTTTATGGATATAACTGTCAAAGAATTGCTCATTCATATTATCCAACTCACTTATGGAAAAACGAAGAAAGAGAATATTTAGATAATTATTTAGTTGAAATGAATGAAGATCTAGATACCGGTGCTAATATTTATGATCCAGTAAGCTACAGTAAATACAATCAAAATGATTACACTCCTACATTGATGCAAACTGAAGCTATCAACTTTATTGAAGAAAATAAAAATGAAAAATTGTTCCTTTATTATGCTACATTAATTCCTCATTTAGCTTTACAAGCTCCAAAAAAGTGGGAAGATTATTATAGAATTAAATTTGGAAAAGAAGAGCCTTATACAGGTAAAAGTTATTATCCAGCTTTAACTCCAAAGGCAACATATGCTGCAATGATTTCTTATTTAGACGAGCAGGTTGGTGAAATTGTAAAAAAATTAAAAGAAATTGGAAAGTATGATAACACTCTTATAATTTTTACAAGTGACAATGGACCAACTTGGTTAAATCAAGTTGATACAGATTTTTTCAATAGTGCTGGAAAATTAAATGGTTCATTAGACAGATTAAAAGGAAGTGTAAATGAAGGGGGTATTAGGGTTCCAATGATTGCAACTTGGCCAAATCATATAAAGAAAAAAACAAAAACAAATCACATATCTGCATTTCAAGACTTTTATGCAACTGTTTGTGATATTCTTGATATCAAAAAACCAAAAGTTGTAAATGGATTAAGTTTTCTTCCTACTTTGAAAGGGGAAAATCAAGAAAAGCATAAATATTTATATTGGGAAATTGCTGGTCAAGGAGGGCAGCAAGCAATTAGATACAACAATTGGAAAGGTCTTAAAAAAAACTTACATAAGGGAAAACAAAAACTCCAACTTTTTAATTTGGAAAATGATATTTGGGAACTTAAAGATGTATCAAAGGAAAACGAGAAAATTGTAGAAAAATTAGAAAAATTATTAGTTCAGGCAAGAACAAAACCTTTTTTAAAAACATTTGAAATAAAAATATTAAATAATTAAAATGACAAAAACTATAGTAATTTTAGCAGCTGGAATGTCCTCCAGAATGAAAAGATCAATTGACTCCAATATTGATGATTCTAAGGCAGATGAAGCGAACAAAAAAAGTAAATCATTAATAACATTTGGAGATAAGCCTTTTATATATTTTCTTCTAAAAAACATAGTCGATGCTGGTTTTGAAAGTGTAATAATGGTTGTTGGAAAAGATTTCGATGATTTTAAAAAACAGCTAGATAATTTTGATTTAAAAAATAAATTAAAAATTGATTATGCTATTCAAAAAATTCCTGATGATAGAGTTAAGCCTTTTGGGACGGCTGATGCTGTTTTTCAGACAATGTGCCAAATTGAAAATCTAAAAAATTCAAGTTTTTGTGTTTGTAATAGTGATAATTTATATTCAACCTCTTCTTTAAAATCAATTCGTGAAAATGATTTTGAAAATGCTGTTTTAGCATATGATAGAGATTCATTAAACTTTCCAAAAGAAAGAGTTTCATCATTTTCTATTTTAATGACAGATGATAATTTTAACCTTATAAATTTTATTGAAAAACCCACAAAAGAACAGGTTGATCAAAACCTTGATAGTAATGGTAAAATTAGGGTGAGTATGAATATTTTTAAGTTTAATGGAATGCAAGCATTTGATTTTATAAAGAATTGCCCAATTAATTCAATTAGGAACGAAAAAGAATTACCAAGCGCTATAGTTAATATGATAAATCAAAATAATCTCTATATGAAGGGAATCCCTATTGCTGAACATGTCCCTGATTTAACATCAAAAGCAGATATAAACATAATTCAGAAATTAATTGAACAATAAATATGAGTATGGCTGTTATAATAAAGTATTGGAATAATTATCTAAATTTATAATGTGATAGAATTAAGTTTAATAGATAAAAGTATCATAATTTTCTTTTTTGTTTTAGTGCTTGCTATTGGATTTGCTGTTTCTAAAAAATCTTCAAAAAATACTACAGAATACTTTCTTTCAGGAAGAACATTACCCTGGTGGCTTCTTGGTTTGTCAATGGTAGCTACAACATTCTCAACAGACACTCCAAATTTAGTAACTGACATTGTAAGGACTAATGGAGTTTCAGGAAATTGGGTTTGGTGGGTTTTTCTTTTAACTGGTCTTCTAACAGTATTTGTATATGCAAAACTTTGGAGAAGATCTGACGTTTCCACAGATATGGAATTTTATGAACTTAGATACAGTGGAATAGCAGGTAGATTTTTAAGAGGATTTAGGTCAGTTTATTTAGGTATAATTTTCAATGTTTTGGCTATGGCAGGAGTTACATTAGCTGCAATTAAAATTGGAGCAATAATGCTTGATTTATCTGCTTTAGAAACAGTTCTATGTGCAGGTGGTGTAACGCTTGTTTTTAGCACAGTTGGTGGTTTTAGAGGAGTAGTTTACACTGACTTTATTTTATTTTTTACAGCAATGGCAGGTTCAATTGGGGCAGCTCTTTATTTAGTTAATTTACCTGAGGTTGGAGGAATTTCTGCTGTTATAAGTAATGAAAACATAGCTGATAAAATTTCAATTTTTCCTGATATTTCTGATAAGGAAACAGTAATTACTTTATTAATTATTCCTTTTGCTGTTCAGTGGTGGAGCTCATGGTATCCTGGTGCTGAGCCTGGAGGAGGTGGATACATTGCTCAACGAATGCTTGCTGCAAAAAATGAAAATCATGCATTGGGAGCTACATTATTTTTTAATATTATGCATTACGCACTGAGACCGTGGCCATGGATTATAGTTGCATTAGCATCACTTATTATTTTTCCTGATATTGATTCTATAAGTCAAGCCTTTCCAAATGTTGCTGAAGATAAATTAGGTCAAGACTTGGCATATCCCGCAATGTTAACAATGTTACCTTCAGGGCTTTTAGGCCTTGTTTTAGCATCTTTGGTTTCAGCATATATGTCAACTATTTCAACACATTTGAATTGGGGTTCATCATATGTTGTAAATGACTTTTATTTACAATTAATTAATAAAAATGCATCTCAAAAGGAATTAGTAAATGTAGGCAGAATTTCTGTTGTAATTTTAATGATAGTAAGCTCTATTATTGCTATTTCCCTTAATAATGCATATCAACTTTTCGATATAATCTTAATGTTTGGTGCCGGTACTGGTTCAATTTTTATTCTAAGGTGGTTTTGGTGGAGAATAAATGCTTGGAGTGAAATTGCTGCAATGTTAAGCTCAGGATTAATTTCTATTGCATTAACTAATGAAACTCTATTTAATTTAATTTTTAATGATGACGGATTACCAGTCTTTATGAAATTCCCATTTATTGTTTTAATAACTACAATTATATGGATTACAGTAACATTTGTTACTCCACCAGATGATAATGAAACCTTATTGAAATTTTATAATAAAACCAATCCTGGTGGGCCTGGCTGGAGCTATATAAAAAATAACAATGATAATATTAAAAAATTAAAAGATAGTTGGATATTGCCAAGAGGGATTTTATGTATGGTGATTGGCTGTATAACTATTTACTCAGCTTTATTCTCAACAGGATATTTTATTTATGGTGAAACAAATTCTGCTTTGTTTTGCTTATTAATAACTATAAGTTCTTCTTTTTTACTTTTTAAATATGCTAAAAAACTTATTTCATAACATTATGAACAAAAAATCTATTAATTATAAAAATCCCGGATCATCTTCAAAAACTAGATTTGAAAGAGTTCATACTGAAATATTTGATGATAAAAAAAATGCTGAACTTTTAATTGCCACTGAAATAAAGAAACTGATTGTAAAGAATAATAAAAAAAACAAAACCACTGTTTTAGGTTTGGCAACAGGTTCCTCCCCACTAGGTATCTATAAAAACTTGATTGATTTCCATAAAAATGAAAAAGTTAGTTTCAAAAATGTAGTAACATTTAATCTTGATGAGTATTACGGATTAAAAAAAGATCATAAACAAAGCTATCATATGTTTATGAATCAAAACCTATTCAATGACATAGATATCAAAAAAGATAACATTCACATTCCAGATGGTACTATTGATAAAAAACATATTTATAAGTATTGTGTAGAATATGAAAAAAAGATTGAATATTATGGAGGTATTGATATTCAAATTTTAGGCATTGGAAAGAATGGTCATATTGGATTTAATGAACCTGGCTCAAATTTAAATTCAATAACAAGATTAGTTAAGTTAGATTACCAAACAAGAAAAGATGCCAGACCTGATTTTAATGGTATTAAAAATGTTCCTACATCTGCATTAACAATGGGAATTAAAACAATTTTAAATTCAAAGAGAATAATTTTAATAGCTTGGGGCGATGGAAAGTCAGAAGCAGTTAGAAAAGCTGTTGAATTAAGAAAAAATATAAAAATACCTGCTAGTCTTCTACAATCTCATAATAATACAACATTTATTTTAGACAATAGTTCATCAGCACTACTTACAAGAATTTCACAACCTTGGCAAGTTGGACAACTAAAATTAGATAACGAAATGATTAATAGATCTATTCACTGGTTATCTAACAAAACTAAAAAACCTATTTTAAGATTGACTGAACAAGACTACAACCAAAACAATTTATCGGATTTATTGGTTGATAAATCTCATTATGATCTTAATGTAACTGTTTTTAATAAACTACAAAGAACAATTACTGGCTGGCCAGGCGGTAAGCCTAATGCAGATGATACTTACAGACCTGAAAGAAAAAAACCTAAGAAAAAGAGAGTTATTATTTTTAGCCCTCACCCTGATGATGACGTTGTTTCAATGGGCGGTACTTTCGATAGATTGGTAAGTCAAGGTCATGAAGTTCATGTAGCTTATCAAACATCTGGAAATATTGCTGTATCTAATGAAGAGGTCTTAAAGTTTGTTGAGTTATATGAAGATTTTTTTGATGAATCCTCTAATTTTATTAAAGAATTAAAAAATTTATTATCTGATAAAAAGAAAATAGTTAAAGATAATAGAGTTAGAAAATTAGCATCATTAATAAGAGAAAAAGAATCACTAGCAGCTACTAGATTTATTGGTTTAGACGATTCTAATGTTCATTTTTTGGGACTACCATTTTATGAGACTGGTGAAATAAAAAAGAATAAACCTGGTTTGGAAGATTTAAAAATAATGTGTGATTTAATAAAATCAATTAAACCACATCAAATATTTGCTGCTGGCGATTTAGCAGATCCACATGGAACTCATAAAGTATGTATAGACTTATTGTTCAATTCGTTGAAACAGTTAAAAAAAATTGACTTTATGAAAGACTGTTGGGTTTGGCTCTATCGTGGTGCTTGGCACGAATGGGAATCATATGAAATAGATATGGCTGTACCATTGAGTCCTGAACAAGTTTTAAAAAAAAGAAGATCTATTTTTTATCATCAATCTCAAAATAATAACGTAATGTTTCAAGGTGATGATGAGAGAGAGTTTTGGCAAAGAGTTGAAGAAAGAAATAGAGCTATTGCAATAAATTACAATGAACTTGGTATGGCTGATTATCAAGCAATGGAAACTTTCAAAAGATATTATTTTTAGAAAGTATTTTTTATGAAAATTATTAGGGAAGTATGTGTTGATAATATTGACGATGCTGTAAAAGCTTATAATAAGGGGGCTGATAGAATTGAGTTCTGTGCAAATCTGAATGATGATGGGTTAACCCCTGATTTTAAAGATTTAAAAGAACTTAAAAGTTTAGTTTCAGTTCCTATTCGAGTTATGATAAGACCTCACTCAAAATCTTTTGAATATAATGATTATGATATTGCTAAAATGACGGCCAGTATCCAATTTTGTAAAAAAGAAAAGTTGGATGGAGTTGTTATCGGTTGTTTAAATGAGTATAATGAATTAGATATTAAAAAAATTAATTATTTAGCGCAGCTTGCAAAACCTCTCAATGTTATAGTTCATAAAGCAATTGATTTAACTCTTTCACCTATAGAATCTTTAAAGAATTTATTTAAAATAAATCTTATAAATGGAGTTTTAAGTTCAGGTGGTTCTCAAACAGCAGAACAGGGTATATATAAATTAAAAAATATGGTTGCAATATCCCCAAAAGGGTTTGAAATCATATCAGCTGGAAAAATTACTAATGAAAATATAAATTTTTTACACAAGAAAATACAAGGTCAATATTATCATGGTAGAAAAATCGTTGGAGAATTATAATTAAATAAATACATTTAAAAAATAAAGATATGATTGTAGCACAATTTAATGGGTCAGAACTTAATCAAAAAACTATTTTTGATCACCCAACTGGATTATTTGTACTATTCTTTACAGAAATGTGGGAAAGATTTAGTTACTATGGAATGAGAGCAATTTTGGTTCTGTTTTTAACTTCATCTATAATGAATGAAGGATGGGGTTGGGAAAGAGAAGATGCATTAGTTTTATATGGTTGGTATACTGGTCTTGTTTACTTTACTCCTCTTATTGGTGGAATCCTTGCTGATAAATTTTTAGGATATAGAAATGCAACTGTAATAGGAGCTTTTATTATGGCATTGGGTCACGGCTCTATGGCTTTAGAATATTTCTCAGATTCCTTTTTTTTCCTTGGGATTGCATTATTAATAATTGGTAATGGTCTCTTTAAGCCTAATATTTCTTCTATTGTAGGGCAATTATATAAAGACGATGATATAAGAAAAGATGGAGCTTATACAATTTTTTATATGGGTATTAATGCAGGTGCATTTCTTGGTATTCTATTGTGTGGCTATCTAGGTGAAAAAGTTGGATGGCATTGGGGATTTGGGCTTGCTGGAATTTTTATGTTTTTGGGAATGCTTCAATTTTATTTTGCTCAAAATATTTTTGGTTCAATTGGCTTAAAACCTAAACTCAAGAAAGAAAGCTTCTTTAATATAATTGTTAATTTTTTTAAGGGGTTATTGAATAGTTTAGTATATGGTATTACTAATATGCCAAAAATTGTATACTTAATTTTTGTATCTTTTGCACTAGCTTGGACAGTTTATGATGGTTCATTAATTGGATACTTTATACAGACTGGTTTCTTAGTAATTATCTTTTTTGGTATAGCTTTCAAGAGAAATTTAACAATAGTTGAATGGGATAGGATAGTTGTAATTCTAGTTTTTTCAGCTGCAACTATATTTTTCTGGTGGGCATTTGAACAAGCTGGAGGCTCAATGACAATTTTTGCGAACGATTATACTGAAAGAAACTTAACGGGTGATTCAGCAGCTATTTATAAAACTGTTAATACCATCATTACAATAGTACCAATGGCAGTAATTACATATGTTTTGTTTAAGTTATTTCAAAATATTTTTAAAAAATATTTCTTATCAAATTTATTTTTAGGTACAAGTTTTGTTATAGTATGGGGAATTGTTATTTGGATGATTAATAATGAATTTAGCAAAGAATCTACAGAAATTCCTGCATCGTGGTTTTCAGTCCTAAACTCTCTATTTATAATAATATTTGCCCCTATTTTCTCTAAAATTTGGGCCTCAAAATATAATCCCTCTGGACCTGTAAAATTTTCAATTGGTTTGATTCTTCTTGGCCTTGGTTTTGGTTTCTTAGCTTATGGTTCAATGTCGATTCCTTATGGTGCTCAGACAGCAAGTGTTAGTATTTTTTGGTTAGTTTTTGCTTATTTATTTCACACTCTTGGTGAGTTATGTGTATCCCCTGTAGGATTATCATATGTAAGTAAACTTGCACCAGTTAGACTCGTTGGTTTAATGTTTGGTTTTTGGTTACTTTCAAGTTTCTTTGCAAATTTATTTGGAGGTTTGACTGGAAGCTACATTAATGTCATATCAGAAAAGGCTGGTTTATCTGGTTTCTTTTTAATATTTGCTATAATACCAATGGGAGCTGGAGTTGTAATGTTTTTATTAAATGGAATTCTAAAGAAAAAAATGCATGGTTTTAATTAGGTTTTTTATATTAACTCTAATATCATCGTTTAATCTTGTTCTATCACAGGATGTAAATTGGATTACGATTGAAAAGGCTCAAGAGCTGCAAAAAACAAATCCAAAGAATATTATAATGGATGTATATACAGATTGGTGTGGGCCATGTAAGTTGATGGATAAAAATACTTTTCAAAACAGCGATGTTGCTAATTTTTTAAATGAAAATTTTTATGCAGTTAAATTTAATGCTGAAGGTAATTACTCAGTAAATTATAAGGGAAAATTGTATGATAATCCTGGATTTAAAAAAGGAACCTCTGGTAGGAATTCGTCCCATAATTTTACAAGATATTTAGGAGTTTATGGTTATCCAACAATTGTCTTTTTTGATGTAAATACAAATCCGATTACTCCAATTACTGGATACTTAACCCCAAGTCAAATTGAAATTTATTTAAACCTCTTTAGAGATAAAAAATATTTAGAGATAAAATCTCAAGAGGATTTTAAAAAATTTATTTCTGAATTTAAACCTAAATTTAAAAGTTAACGTTTTTTATTTACCTTTTCGATGTAGATATATAATGCTCTTGACATCGAAGGTATTTTATTTAGTGGAGCTTGAATATCTATTCTAAGACCTGCATTTTCTGCAGCACTGGCAGTATTTTTACCAAAGACAGCAATTCTTGTATCATTTTGTTTAAAATCAGGAAAATTGGAAAGTAAAGAATCAATTCCTGATGGACTAAAGAAAACTAAAATATCATAATAGACATTTTTTAAATCAGAGAGATCACTTATTACTGTCTTATAAAAAATACCTTTTGTCCATCTAACTTCTAAATCATTTAATTTTTTTTCAATTCTTGGAGATAATACATCTGATCCAGGAAGTAAATAGTTTTCCTCACTATATTTAGATATTATTTCAGATAACTCATCAAAAGTTCTACCCCCAACATAAATTTTTCTTTTTCTGTAAACTACATATTTCTGTAAATAAAAAGCAACTGCTTCTGAAAGACAAAAATATTTAAGGGCATTAGGAATAGGATATCTCATTTCTTCTGCAATTCTAAAGAAATGATCAACAGAATTTCTACTGGTTAGAATAATTGCAGAGAATTTAGATAAATCTATTTTTTGTTGTCTTATTTCTCTACTTGTTTTACCCTCAATGTGGATAAAAGGCCTAAAGTCTATTTTTAATTTAAATTTTTTAATAAGCTCAACATATGGTGAATTTTTAAGCTCTGGCTTTGGTTGTGAAATTAAAATTGACTTAACTTTCATATTCCAAAAAAATGATTTTGGTCAGCAAAAATACAAATTCATTTAGTATCAGGCCTATTAAACTTCAAATGATTTTATATAACTAATAAAAATTTAGTCTTAATTTTACATTGTGTCTGATAGAAAATCAATTGTTATTATTCCAACTTTTAATGAAGCTGAAAATATAATTGATATCATTAATGAGGTTTTATTGTTAAAAGATAACTTTAGCATTTTAGTTGTTGATGATAATTCACCTGATGGAACTGCTGAACTAGTCAAAAAAAAAATGGAATTAAATAAGCATAGACTTTTTTTAATTGAAAGAGAAAAAAAATTAGGTATTGGACCAGCATATATTAATGGATTTAAATGGGCAATAAAAAATGAATATGAAAATATTTATGAAATGGATGCAGATTTTTCTCATAATCCATACGATTTATCAAGAATGCAGGTTTTTTTAACTCAAAATGGTGTAGATGTTGTTATTGGTTCTAGGTACAAAACTGGTGTTAATGTAGTTAACTGGCCTATTCAAAGAGTTTTAATATCATATTTTGCATGCATGTACGCAAGAATTATTACTGGTACTCCAATAATGGATCTTACATCTGGATTTGTTGGCTATAAAGCAAAAGTTTTAAATGAAATTTTAAATAATGGAATAAAATTTAAAGGATATGCATTTCAAATTGAAATGAAATTTAAAGCATACAATTTAAAATATAATTTATATGAAATTCCTATTATTTTTACTGATAGAGTAAAGGGAAGCTCAAAACTAAATTTATCAATAATTTCTGAAGCTATCTTTGGATTGATTACAATGAAAATAAGTCAAATTTTCACAAAAATTTTTTAGATGAAAATAATTTTACAAAATGCTAACATTGTTAATGAAGGTAAAATATCTAAAAATGATTTATTAATTAATGATGATATTATTGAAAAAATTTCTGATAATATTATTCCAATTGGAAATGAAAAATTAATTGATATTAAAGGATGTTTTTTATTGCCTGGTATTATCGATGATCAAGTTCATTTTAGAGAACCAGGACTAACTCATAAAGGCTCTATTTACTCTGAGTCTAAAGCTGCTGTTGCAGGTGGTATAACGTCTTTTTTTGAAATGCCAAACACAAACCCTCAAACGACTACAATTCAAAAATTGAATCAAAAATTTGAAACTGCTAGTAAAAACTCATTTGCAAACTATTCATTTATGTTTGGTGGAACAAATAAGAATTTTTCTGAGATAAAAAAAATTGAATTTCTCTGAGATTCCAGCTATAAAATTGTTTTTAGGATCATCAACCGGAAATATGCTTGTTGACGATTATAAAGTTATAGAGGATATTCTAACATTTTCTGACGTTCCTGTAGTAGTTCATAGTGAGGACGAAAACATTATTAATAAAAATTTAAAAATATTCAAGGAAAAGTTTGGAGATAAAATTCCATTTGAATCTCACTCTAAAATTAGGTCTGAAGAGGCATGTTTAAAGTCAACAGAAAAAATAATTGAATTAGCCAAAAAAACCAATTCACGACTTCATGTTTTTCATTTATCAACAGGAGTTGAATCAAAATTATTTTCTTGTAATAAAGAATTAAAGGATAAAAAAATTACAAGCGAAGTATGTATACATCATTTATCATTTAATGACAAGGATTATAAAAAGAAAAAGGGTTTTATTAAGTGGAACCCCTCTGTTAAAACAGCTGATGATCAGAAACAATTATGGGAATCATTATTAGAGGATAGAATTGATGTTATTGCTACAGACCATGCCCCTCACACATTTGATGAAAAGAGTAATAATTACTTAAATTGTCCATCTGGAGGTCCAATGGTACAGCATTCACTGAGTGTTATGTTTGAACATTTTTTAAATAATAAAATTTCTTTGGAGCAAATTGTTCAAAAGATGTGTCACAATCCTGCAATTATTTTTAAAGTAAAAAACAGAGGATATATTAAAGAAAATTATTATGCTGATTTGGTAGTTGTTGATCCTAAAAAATCATATACAGTTAACAGGGATAATATACTTTATAAGTGTGGTTGGTCACCTTTTGATGGAACAAAGTTTAATTCACAGGTTATATATACTTTTGTTAATGGTAAACTTGTTTTTGATAATGGAAAAATTAATGAGGCTATTAGAGGAAAAAAAATATCTTTTGAATAAATGAAATACATATATATTATTTTAATATTTGTTTTTTTCTCTTGTTCAAATGATCAGCCAGTTCCAGATGATGTAATGTCGAAGAACCAAATGATTGATTTTTTATTTGATGTTAACCTCATTAATTCCAGCAGAGGATTTATTAGTAAAAGTAACAGCAATTATTTTATGGTAAGAGACACCATGCTTTTTAGAAAACATTCAATTGATTGTTTGACTTTTGTTAGAAGTAATAGCTTTTATACAAAAAATCCTAAGCTATATATGGAAGTTTATAATGGAATAAACAAAAAGATTAAAACTATAAAAGATTCCTTAAGGGACGTCAAGAAGTAATTAATTAAATATCTTTGTTAAATGCCAATGGATTTTTTAAAAGAACTTAAATGGAGGGGTTTAATCCAAGATGTTACAAACGGATTTGATGAAGAAGTTAAAAAAAATAGTGTAACAGCGTACATTGGTTTTGATCCAACATCAGATTCTCTTCACATAGGTAGCCTTGTTCAACTTATAATATTAAAACATTTTCAATTATGTGGACACAAACCCATTGTATTAGTTGGAGGAGCAACTGGTATGATAGGTGATCCGTCGGGGAAATCAAAAGAAAGAAATTTACTTAATTCTGATATAATTGATAAGAATATTACATCAATTAAATCTCAACTATCCAGGTTTTTGGATTTTGATAAAAACAAATCTAATGCTGCCATTATTCTTAATAATTACGATTGGAATAGTGAATTAAATATTATTGATTTCTTTAGAGATTATGGTAAGCTTCTTACAGTAAATTATATGATGTCAAAGGATTCTGTTAAGAAAAGACTATCAACCTCTGATATTAGTGAAGGTATGTCTTTTACTGAATTTACATACCAATTATTTCAAGCTTATGATTTTTACTATTTGATTGAAAATTACAATTGTACTATTCAAATGGGTGGAAGTGATCAATGGGGAAATATTACATCTGGGGTTGAGTTAATTAGAAAAAAGAGTGGTAAAAAAGCACATGCTTTAACATGTCCTTTAATTACAAAAGCAGACGGCTCGAAATTTGGTAAAACAGAAGAAGGAAATGTTTGGCTAGATAAAGAAAAAACTTCACCTTATAAGTTTTATCAATACTGGTTAAATTCATCTGATGAAGATTCAATTAAGTATGTTAAAATCTTCACTTTTGCAACAAAAGAATTCATTGATAATTTAATTTCAGAACACAACGATGTTCCTCATGAAAGAAAGCTCCAAAAATTTATATCTGAAGAAATTACTAAAATGGTTCATTCAGAAGAGGATTTAATAAAGGTTAAAAATGCATCTTCAATTTTATTTGGGAAGAATACGAGTGAAAATTTATCAAATATTGACGAAGGTACTTTCTTAGATGTATTTAGTGGCGTTACTAATATAGAACTCAATAAGTCTTATTTTAATGAAAGTGAAACTATTGAGGATCTTTTGGACAAAACAAATTTTTTTAGTTCTAAATCAGAGATAAGAAGGCTTATAAGTCAAAATTCAATTTCAATAAATAAAACAAAAATAGATTCAACTTTTAAAATATCTAAAATTGAGCTTATTAATAACAAGTATGTTTTGGTTCAAAAGGGCAAAAAGAATTACTATTTAATTAGCGTATCCAGTTAGCATTAAATTACACCCTCTAATATCAGCTTCACTTCCTCTTCCAAATAATTTAAATTCACCATTTTTAAATACTTCTCCAACATCTTCAGTTGCAATAAATGGACACGAATACTTATTAGCAAGATCAATTATATTTAAAAAACCTCTTCCATTTTTTGACACTTTAAATGGGTCATTAAAATCTTTTACTAATACTTTTTTCCAATTAGGGGAATTAAAAATTTGATCTTTAATTGAATAACTTTGTGATAACAATTCTGTCATTGCATATTCTGAATGGACATTAGGAGTGTTAAATCCTTTGGAAAATATATTATGAAGATCTTCTTTATCTATTTCCTTTTTTAATCCTTTCATACCACCAGTTTCTATTATTATAGAATTTTTAAGATTATATTTTTTATTATCAATTAAATCCATCAATGCATATGACAGTCCATATATTATATAATTTGTTTTGTTTTTTTCTAACTGTTTTGTTTTTAAATCAAATTTTTCAGGATCCATTAAAAACTGACTTTCATTATTTTTTGATTTTTTAATTAATTCATTAATCATATAAATTAATGATGATTCACTTTTTGATTTAAAACTTGGTGTTACTCCGATGATTACATAGTCTGAAATTTTTCCATACACTCTTTCAAAACATTTTTCAATGCTCGCATCATAATTTTTAAGTCTGTAAATAAAATGGCTGCTTCTTAATCCTCCAGTTCCACTACTTTTAAATACTTTTTGATGTTTGTTGTTTTTAATAAAAATTTTCTTGTGTTTAAAAAAGATTATAGGAAGAAATGGTATCTTTTCAATCTGGTCAATTTTTTCTGGTTTTATATTTAAACTT
>CABXUS010000020.1 GCA_902515405.1 uncultured Bacteroidota bacterium
ATAAAATGGACTCTCCACTTTTTTTTGCTAAAATTTTACTTTTTGGAGAGTATGGAATTATAAAAAACTCTAAAGGTATTTCAATTCCATTTGATCTGTTTTCAGGAACCCTAAAACTTGGTGATTTAAATAATAATAAAATCAATCAATCAAACCTTGAGATTAAAAAGTTCAATCATTACTTAAAACAAAACTTTCAAGAAAATGAAATTAATTTTGATTTTATGGACGAAGACTTACAAAATGGTCTGTATTTTAAAAGTTCTATACCTACTGGTTATGGATTGGGTAGTAGTGGTTCTTTAGTTGCTGCGATATATGAAAAGTATTTTATTAATATTATTAAGAATAAAATAAATATAAATTCAAATCAAATATTTAACCTAAAACAGATTTTTTCTAAGATGGAATCTTTTTTTCATGGGACTTCATCAGGATTTGATCCACTTAATAGTTATCTATCATCACCTATTTTAATTAATTCAAAAAAGGATGTTAAAACTACTTTAACTCCAAATCAAAATAATAATGGAAAAATAGGATTCTTTTTAATTGATACTGAAGAATCAAGCAATACTAGTATTTTGGTTAAACAGTTTCAAAAAAATATGGAGGATAGTGATTTTAAAAATATTTTTCAAAATGAATTTATTTCATTTACAAATTCATGTGTTCAAGATTTTTTGGATTCTAATTTTAATTCCCTAAGTATAAATTTTAAAAAACTATCTAGGTTTACCTTTGATAATTTTAAGATGATGATTCCTAATAAATTTGATTTAATTTGGAAAAATGGATTAAATTCTAATAAATATTATTTGAAGCTTTGTGGATCTGGTGGAGGTGGATATATATTAGGTTTTTCTTTAAATATAGATGAGGTCAAAGAACAACTATCGGCTTTTAATTTTCAAGAAATACTTAGATATTAATTTATTTCATAGCCCACAAAAGACCTTTGGAAAGTAACTTCCACGCATTTTCATCATTTACAAACTCATCGGGATCGTGCCCAATAGTTAAACAAAAAATTTTACCCTTATTATACATTTTTTTCCAAGCAATTGGCATTACAACCCCATCAATTTCAGGATAATATTTTCCATCAAATGTAGTTGTTGCAATAATGTCAACATTAGGATCGTAATGGACATACCATTGTTCAGAAAAAAGCTCAAAATCTTGTATTCCATCTGTTAATTCATCCTCATGAATGTTTACTTTAAATTTAACTTTATTACCTGGATGAGAAACCCATTGTCCACCTACCATAAATTGATAAGATGGGTTATTTCTAAATGAATCTGCAATGCCACCATGAGCACCAGAAAAACCAACTCCATTTGCAACAGCTTTTAATAAATTATTTAACTCTTCTTTACCAATCTGACCCATTGTTATAGATTGAATAATAAGATCATATTTAATCAATTCCTCATAGTTATCATAAGCACTTACACCATTATGAATTTTATAATTAGCATTTTCTGAAATTAACCATTTTTCAATATGATTAACAAACAATTCTGGATTATGACCATCCCAACCTCCCCAAACAAGCAAGATATTTTTATCTTTTAAGTCTTGTCCAAAAGAAAAATTTACATAAAGAGTAAATAGTAAAAAATAAATAGTAATTTTTTTCATTATTATTTCTAAATTTATGAAAAGAGAATTTAATTCGATAACAAACTATGAAAAATAAAAGAAGAAGTTTTTTAAAAAAATCAGCTATTGCAGGTACTGGTTTTTTTATTGTTCCACGAAATGTATTGGGAGGAACTGGTTTTACATCTCCAAGTGATCAATTGAATATTGCAGCGATTGGTGCTGGTGGAAAAGGTAATGATATTACTGCTGCTTGGGCTAGTGGAGAAAGGGTTATTGCATTGTGTGATGTTCATCCAGATGGAACTCATGGTGTTACTGATTCAAGAAACACATATCCAAAGGCTAATTTTTATATTGATTATAGAGAAATGTTAGATCAAGAAAAAGATTTAGATGCTATTACAATTAGCACTCCTGATCATACTCACGGAGTAATTGCCAGCAATGCAATGAATCGTGGTTTACATGTATATGTTCAAAAACCACTAACCCATAATATTGAAGAAGCTAGAGCTTTAACCAAAATTGCTGCAAAAAACAAGGTTGTTACTCAAATGGGAAACCAAGGAGGATCTAGTACTGGAGTTGTTAAAATTCAGGAATGGGTTGATAAAAAACTGATTGGAAAAATTAATAAAATATACGCCTGGACAAATAGACCTGTGTGGCCACAAGGTTTTGATATGCAGGATAATAATGAGGCTAAACCACCTAACTTAAATTGGGATTTGTGGTTAGGACCAGCTGCATCTACAAAATATACTTCACAGTTACATCCATTTAATTGGAGAGGTTGGTGGGATTATGGAACTGGTGCATTGGGTGATATGGGTTGTCATATTTTAGATGCTCCTTATAAAACTCTTGGATTACATTATCCAACTGATGTTGAATGTAGTGTTGGACAAGTATTTGAACAAGCTTGGAGCCAAAATTTTGTTCCTAAAGGATGTCCTGCTTCATCTATAGTTACTCTTAATTTTGATAAAACAAGTAAAAATGATTCCAAAATTGAGATGGTTTGGATGGATGGTGGATTAAGACCAAGTCACCCAGAAGCTATACCTGCTGATGATTTTCTTGGCGAAAAAAATAGTACAAATGGAGTTTTAATGATTGGAGAAAAAGGAGTAATATCTTGTGGAGTATATGGTTTAGAACCAAGACTCTACAGAAAAGGTAAAGAAACTATTATATTTAAAACACCTGATAGAGATGATTTAGATCATATACACCATATGGAATGGATTAATGGTATTAAAGCTGGTTATGGAAGTGATGAATATAAAAAAATTACTGCTCCTTTTGAATATGCAGGTCCATTCACTGAAACTGTTTTGATGGGTAACTTAGCTATTAGGTCATACATGAGTATGGGTAATAAAAAACCTAAATACAATGACAATAAATATCATACAAGTGAGTATTCAAAGTTTGTTGGTAGAAAAAAATTATTATGGGATGGTGATAATATGAAAATTACGAATTTTGATGAAGCTAATCAATTTGTAGGTAGAACTAGAAGACCAGGTTGGAATCTTTAGAAAATGAGAAAAGTTTATTTATTCTTTTTATTAATTATAATTTCCTTTTCTTGTAAAAATGAAGAAAAATGGACTGATTTGCTAAATGAAAATGATTTAAAGGGTTGGCATTATTATAATGATAATGGCAATAAAATTGGCTGGAGCGTAGAAAATGGTATTCTTTCTTTTGATCCTTCTCTAGCTAAATTTAAACTTGATGAAGATGGTAATATTATTAATGATGATGATGGAAATCCAAAAATAGAAAGAAATGATATTGTCACTGATTTAGATTATGAAAACTTTAAAATATATTTTGAATGGAAAGTTGATTCACTTACTAATAGTGGTTTCATGTGGGGAGTTAAAGAGGGTGATAAGTATGAGGAACCATATGTTACTGGACCAGAAATACAAATCATGGATAATAAATATCCAGATGGTGTAAAAGCAGGTAGTTTGTATGGGATGGTATATCCTGAAGAAGACATGTCTAAGCCAGTTGGAGAATGGAACTCATATTTAATTACCATCGACTATAAAAATAATTTTGGAAATGTAGTTTTTAATGGAAAAGAGGTTGTGAATTTTCCTGTAACCGGAGAAGAGTGGGATTCTATGGTTGCTGGCACAAAATTTGCTAATTGTGATGAGAAACCGTGGGATAATTGTGAGTTTGGAAAATTCAAGTCAGGAAAAATATGCTTACAAGATCATGGTGGATCAATTTATTTTAGAAATATAAAAATTAGAGAACTAGAACTTTAAGTTTATGCAAATTAAAAATACCGCAAAGGAATACGATGTAATAATTGTAGGTTCTGGAGCTGGAGGTGGAATGGCCACCAAAATTCTTTCTGAAGCAGGTCTCTCAGTCGCCGTTGTAGAAGCTGGACCGTATTATGACCCTGCAAATCCAGAGCAAATGACTCAATTAAAGCCTGCTTACCATTCACCTAGAAGAGGTGCAGGTACTACTAGATTTTTTGGGGATTATGACCAAGCCTATGGCGGTTGGGATATTGATGGAGAACCATACAGTCAGAGCGGGGATACAGATTTTAGATGGTTTAGATCAAGAATGCTTGGGGGAAGAACAAATCACTGGGGAAGAATTTCTTTGAGATTTGGCCCTGATGATTTTAAAAAGAAATCGATAGATGGACTTGGCGAAGATTGGCCAATTTCATATAATGACATTAAGCCATACTATGATAAGGTTGATAAACTTATTGGTGTTTTTGGTACAAAAGAAAATATATATAATGAGCCTGATGGTTTTTTCTTACCTCCACCCAAACCAAGGCTTCACGAATTGTTTTATGTTAATGCTGCTAGAAAAAGTAATGTAAAAGTAATGCCATCTCGTCTTTCAGTATTAACTAAAAGGTTAAATAATGAAAGAGGTGTTTGTTTCTATTGTAATGGATGTGCACGAAGTTGTAATGTTTATGCTGATTTTTCATCAGGTTCATGTTTAATTTTTCCTGCTCAAAAATCCGGTGGTCAAATTGATTTGTATGTTAATTCAATGGTAAGAACTGTGACCACAAATAATGAAGGAAAAGCTAGTGGAGTTTCTTTTATTGATAAAGACGAAAATAAAGAATACAAATTGAAAGGAAAAGTAGTCGTACTTGCTGCGTCTGCCTGTAGTTCAGCGAGAATTTTACTAAATTCAAAATCAAAACAACATCCAAATGGTCTTGGAAATAGTTCCGATTTAGTTGGTCGTTATTTACATGACTCAACTGGTGGAGATATGATGGCCTTTATTCCGCAGTTAATAAACAGAAAAACATATAACGAAGATGGTGTAGGTGGAATGCATGTATACTCTCCGTGGTGGCTTGACAATAAAAATTTGGATTTCGCTCGTGGATATCACATTGAAGTTTGGGGAGGGTTAGGTGCCCCATCCTACGGAACAGGATTTAATGTCAATAGTTTTAATAAATTTTTTGGAATTAATAAAGCAGGGGGTTATGGGAAGAGCTTGAGAGATGATATGAAAAAATATTATGGGTCTACTATTGGTCTTTCAGGAAGGGGAGAGTCTATTGCTCAAAAATCAAATTACTGTGAAATAGATCCTAACAAAGTTGATAAGTATGGAGTTCCTGTATTGAGATTTAATTATAATTGGACTGATAATGAAATAAAACAAGCTAAGCATATGCAGGACACCTTTGAGGAAATTATCCATAATATGGGAGCTATTCCGCTTTGGGGCAAGCCAGGTAAGGATGCTAATTATGGATTAACAAAACCTGGACAAATTATTCATGAAGTTGGTACCACTAGAATGGGTTCTAACCCTAAAAATTCTGTTGTTAATGAATATGAAAGATTACATGACGTATCAAATGTTTATGTAGTTGACGCAGGACCTTTTGTTTCTCAAGCTGATAAAAATCCAACTTGGACAATTCTTGCTTTAGCAATGAGATCATCTGAAAAAATAGTTGAAGAATTTAAAAAACAAAACTTTTAATAATGAATAGAAGAGATTCAATCAAAACTTTAACTTTTGCATCAATAGGCGCTGGCCTTCTGCTTGAAGGTTGTTATGGAATTTCAAGAGAAAAAATAAAAAGATCTTTAACGAGGTATGAATATGGTAGGACTCCCGAAGAAAAACTTTATGATGATAAGCTTTTTGCTCAAAAGTTTTTTTCTAATGACGAATTATTCACATTTGATAAATTATGTAATATAATTCTACCCCCAAATGAATTTGGTTCAATAAGGGATGCCGAGGTAGTTCAATTAATTGAATTTATGGCGAAAGATATTCCATCCTATCAAGATCCATTAAGAGAAGGTTTAGTATGGATTGATTCTGAATCAAAAAAAAGATTTGATAATTTATTTGTTGATTGTAAAGTTTCTCAGCAAAAAGAAATTCTTGATGAAATAGCATATTATGATCCAAATAAAAGTATTGATGATTATCCAAAACCTGTTCAATGGTTTAACCTTGTCAGAAACTTGACTATGACTGGTTATTTTACATCGGAGGTTGGAATAAAAGAACTAGGATATAAAGGTAATTTTCCTAATGTTTGGGATGGTGTTCCTCAGGATGTTCTTGATCAGTATGGCTTAGAATATGATAAGGATTGGATTGATAAATTTATTGACCAATCAAAAAGAAATATAACAGCTGAGTGGGATAATGATGGAAATCTTATTACATAAAAAAAGCCGCTATTTGCGGCTTTTTTTTATCAATTATAATTTTTATTGTTTAGCTTGATAATCATAATATCCCTCAACAGGAATCATTAGATGAGCGTACTTAGTTCCAGCATACATAACATATGGTGCACCACTATTAAAATCTGTTGTTTGACCATCAAGTGTACTTGGATCAGCAGGAAATAACATTAAATGAGCTCCTGACTCAATCCACTGTCCATCAGCTTTAGCTTTTGCTATTCCTTCTTCATCTGTAACCAAGTACATTCTGTTATCTTCACCAATATCTCCGTGTAACATCCATGCCCAACCATCTACTTCAACATCAGGTACTGTTCCAGCCATAAAACCCTGAAGCCATGCAAATGAAGCGGCATCCCCAACCATTGGCATAGCCTCATGAGGATTTTTCCATCCATTTTCAGGATCTGAAGGTGCTCCATTTGGATTACCAGACATAGCTGTCCAACCGTTTGTGCCTTCTCTTAATACTGTACCATCTGTATCAATTACTGTGCACTCAGCTGCAATAAATGATGGCGCTGCTGTACTATATGCCCAAATTTTCCATTCTGCTGAAGTATGAGGTCCATCCGGTTCCCCATTTGTAGCAACTTCTTCAACAACAGCAGTTTCACATGAAGTCAAAAAAATTGTAATTAGTAATAAAATAAAATTTTTCATTGTTTTTTTATTTCAAATATATAAAAAAAACCTCCTTATTAAGGAGGTTTTTGTGGTACCTCGCAGAATCGAACTGCGGACACAAGGATTTTCAGTCCTTTGCTCTACCAACTGAGCTAAGGTACCTACTAAAATTTAGCAAGAGCAAATATAAACGTTTTAACTATAAATCTAAAGGATTGAAAAAAACTTGTTTATTTTTACAATCCAAATGAGTAATCTTCTTATTGACATCGGAAATACTTTAACAAAAGTCGCTATATCAACAAACAATAATATAATTGAAGAGTTTAAATTCGATGAATTTAATGAGTCAGATCTATTAATAATATTAAAAAACTATAAAATTAATTATTCAGCTCTTTCCAATGTTTCAAAACCAAATCATGATTTGGAGAGAAATCTTAAAAATTTGACTACTTTTTTTTCATTTACAAAAAACATTAAACTTCCCTTTAATATTGATTATAATATTGATGAGGTTGGGGATGATAGGTTGGCATTAATGTGTGCAGCTTGCCATGAATATCCTGATGAAAATGTGCTGGTAATTGACTTAGGAACTTGTATAACATATGATATAAAGTCTAATGAAAATAATTATAACCCTGGTGGAATTTCAGCAGGGCTGAATATGAGATTAAATTCAATTGCTAAAAATGCTTTTAATTTATCAATTATTAAACCTCATTATCCAAAAAAAATAATTGCACATGATACTAAATCCTCTTTAGATATAGGTGTAGTTTTAGGTATTCAGTTAGAAATTGAGGGTTTCATATCAAAATACAAGAGTATTTTTCCAGGTTTGAAAGTAATAATTACAGGTGGAGATGCAAAAGTTTTGTCAGGCAAAATAAAAAACACCATATTTACAAATTCAAATTACACTTTTAAAGGACTAGATTATTTAATTGAATACAATAAGTAAAATGCATAAAATCTCGTTTTTTTTTATTTTAATTTCATTTTTAGGATACTCTCAAAAATCTAGTTATTCACCTTATTCATATTTTGGAGTTGGTGATACAAATTTTAGCGCCACAGTTGAAAATCAAATGATGGGTGGTAATACTGCTTATTATGATAGTGTTCATCAAAATATGAACAATGCTGCTTCACTTTCAAAATTAAAGTTTGTAAATTATTCAGTAGGAATTAATTTAAAAAACACAAGTTATAATTCTGATTCTAATAATGAGACATCAACAGCTGCGGGAATAAATTATATTTCAGTTGCTATACCTACTAAGCTTTTATCTTTCTCATTTGGAATAAAACCAAAGTCATCTGTAGGTTATTTACTTGAAAATGATGATCAAACCAAAGATCCTTCCGAGTTAAATAGATTTAGTGGAAGTGGTGGATTAAGTAATGCTTTTGTTTCTTTAGGTTTTGAATTATTTAAAAATTGGGGAATAGGTTTTTCTACTACCTATGCTTTTGGAAGCTTGAATCATTATCATACTAAAATCCTTGAAAATATTGAATTATATACTAGGGTATCGAGCGAATCTTCTGTAAGTGGATTGGATTATAATTTTTCATCTGTTTATCAGTTAAGCATTAGTGAAAAAACTACATTATATACCAGTTTAATTTATCAACCAGAAGCAAATTACAAATCAAAAAATAACCAGATAATACAAACTCTTAATCCTAACGGAAATTTTGGGGGTGATTTTGAGCAGATTGATTTAAATGCAGTTGATCTAAAAGAAACTGATATAAAAATTCCAAAAAATATAAGTATTGGACTTGGTGTAGGACAAGATAAAAAATGGTTTTTAGGTCTAAATTATAAAAAAACCGATGGAGATGGATATAAAAATCAGTTAATGGGACTAGATAATGTAGAATTTAAACCTTCTCAAACATATTCTTTAGGAGGCTTTTATCTGCCAAAATATGACTCATTTACTAACTATTTCAATACAGTAACCTATAGATTTGGTGTCAGATATAAGAGCGGGGGACTTTATGTTAATAATCAACAAATAAATGAAGTTGGTTTAAATTTTGGTTTTGGCATACCTCTTGCTGGTATATCTAGTGCAAATCTTGGTTTTGAAATTGGACAGAGGGGAACAAACAAGGCTAGTCTTATTAAAGAAAATTTCTTTAGTATAAGAATAGGAGTTTCCTTAAATGACTTATGGTTTGTAAGAAGTATGTATAATTAATATTATGAAAAAATTCGTTTTAGTCTTTCTTATCTTAGCTTCATTTAACGCTTATTCTCAAGCAGTTAACGACTGTTTGTCTAATCTTTCAATTTTTGCTGAATATTATAAAGTTAAAAATTACGATTCCGCATATGAACCTTGGATGCAAGTAAGAAAACAGTGTCCAAAAATGAATGTTGCAATTTATACCTATGGAAAGAGGATGCTTGAGAATTTTATAAAAGAAAGTCAAAAAAAGGGATCAGATGGAGCTGCTGAGGCAAAAAAATATAAATATGATTTAATTAATCTATATGACGAGTGGTTAATTAATTTTCCATCTTACAAAGGAAGAAGGATTGTAGGCGAAATTATATCTAACAAAGCTCAAGCAATGGTAGATTATAAACTAGCATCAAATCAAGAGATTTACAATGTTTTTGATAAAGCATATAATGAAGATAGAAGCAGTTTTGATGATCCAAAACCGTTATATAATTATTTTAAAGTTTATTTTCAAATGTATAAAGATGGTAGTGTAACAATGGAAAATATTTTTGATAAATATGAAGAAATTTATGAAAGACTTGAAGAAGTTATAGATGGTTATTCTAAACAATTAGATAACCTTATTAAAAAAGAAGAATCAGGTGTGTCATTGACATCTCGCGAAAAATCTAACAAAAGAGCATTTGGGATTAATTCAACTGCATCAAGTACATATCTTAAAAATTTAAATGCAATAATTGCAAAGGAATCCACATGTGAAAATTTAATTCCACTATATAGAAAAAATTTGGAAGAAAATAAAACAAACCCCGTTTGGTTAAATAGAGCTGCAAGTAGAATGGATAGTAAGGATTGTTCTGATGATCCTCTATTTGTTGAATTAGTTGAGTTATTACACAATCTAAACCCATCTGCAAACTCTGCATATTATTTAGGTTTACTAAATGATAAAAAAGGTAATAATGAAGAGGCTTTGAGTTTTTATAATGAATCAATTGAATTAGAATCAGATAATATTAAAAAGGCAAGAATTTCATATAAAATTGCAACAAAATTTAAAAATACAAGACAATATTCAAAATCTAGAGAATATGCTAGAGCTGCACTCGATTTTCAGCCATCTATGGGTAGAGCTTATTTACTAATTTCAAATTTATATGCCTCAAGCGCAAATAATTGTGGAACATCTCAATTTGATAAAAGAGCTGTTTATTGGTTAGCTGCTAAAGAAGCAAGTAAGGCGGCATCAGTTGACCCATCAATTAGAAGAACTGCTGTCAAAACTGCTGAAAGTTATGAAGGCAGGGCACCAACTAAAACTGATATCTTTACGGAAGGCAATGCTGGAAAAGTAATATCTTTTAAGTGTTGGATAGGTTTATCAGTCACTGTTCCAGCTTTATAATACCTTGAATAATTTAAATTATTTTTTTATTTTCTTTATGTTTATTTCATGTGAAAATAATTTTGAAGATGTAAAACTTATTAATAAAGATTCTAAAATACCTGCTGGTGTTTCGGATAATTTTATTTTAAAGTATTCTGACTCAGCATCCTTAAAAGCTGTTTTAGAATCTCCGAAAAATATTGATTTTACAAATCAACCTTTTCCTTATTCAGAATTTCCAAAAGGATTAAAAATAGAATTTTTTGACCCATATTCTGGATCAACAACTGTAAAAGCTGATTATGGAATTGTTTATTATAAAACTAGAATGGTTAGTTTAGAAGGTAATGTTAAAATAATTTCGCCAGATAGTACATCAATAGAATCTTCTCAGGTATACTGGGATCCAGATTTGGAATGGCTATTTACTGAAAAAAATATAATATTTTCAGGAAATGATTATAAAATTAGAGCTAATAAAATGGATGCTGATAGATCTTTTAAGCTATTAAAAACAGGTCAGTTGAATGGAAATTTTTTATTTGAGGATAATTAAATGAAATATTTTAAACTTTCAGAATATTTGTACTTAGTAATTGGATTAGTTATTTCTGTAGATTTGATTTTTTTTGAAGAATCAATTTTAGATAATTTACCCCTTTTACTTTTTGGAATACTTTCTTTTTTAATGTATTTTTTTAGAAGATATTATCGCATAAAATTTAATAATAGAAATAATAATAAGTAATTTTTTAACTTCTTATTATTTAACATCTATTTATTTTGATATTCTTTAACTAAATATTTGTATTTTCGTAACCCAAATTTTGAATTATGGCTGTTTTAGGTAATCTTAGAAAAAATTCGTTTGTACTTATTGCCGTTATTGGAATGGCATTGTTTGCATTTGTCATTGCAGGTGTATTTGATGGAAGTGGTTTTCAATCTCAAGAACCTATTGGTATAGTAAATGGAGAAGAATTATCAGTTACAGATTTTAGAAATCAGATGGATGTTCTTAAAAAGTCATATAATTTTAATGATTTACAAGCTTTAACAACTGCATGGGATGAAACTGTAAGAAGTAAACTGCTTTCTCAGCAAATTGATGAATTAGGTATTGGATCTTCTAGAGATCATTTAGAGTTTTTTCTTTCACAAAGCCCATCTTTTAATTCCGATGAACGTTTTTTAAATGATGCCGGTATATTTGATGTAAATAAATTTTCAAATTTTATTGCAGAGCTAAAAGAAATCAACCCACAATCATATTCTCAGTGGAGTTTACAAGAAGAACAGTTTAATAAACAAATTAAATTTAATTCTTATTTCAATTTAGTTACATCTGGCTTTAACTCAACTTTCTTTGAGGGTAAAAACCAATATCTTAAATCAAATAATATTGCAGATATATCATTTGTAAAAATACCTTATTCAACTGTAAATGACTCTTTAATTTCTGTAAGCTCATCAGAAATTAGAAGCTTTATAAAAGATAATCCTGCAGATTTTGATCAAAAATCTGTAAGAAGTTTTGATTATGTAATCTTTAATGAATCACCTTCCGTTAAAGATGAAACTGATTTAAGAAACAAAATTAATAGTCTATTAAATGAAAGAGAGGAATATAATCAGGTTTCAAAATTAAATGAAGTTATCCCTGGTTTTCTGACTACTCCCAACTTAGATTTTTTTCTAAGTGAAAATTCTGATGTTCCTTATGACTCAATTTACAGACCTAAAGGTTACTTCAGCTCCAGCCATGCCCAAATGATTTTTAATTTAGAAAATAATAATACATATGGACCATATGTAGATGGAGATTTTCTAAAAATTTCTAAAATGTTAGATAAAAAAAGAAATGGAAATGTTCGTGCTAGCCATATACTTATCGCATATAATGGATCACAGGAATCAAACCCTCAAATTACAAGAACCAAAAATGAAGCTAAAAATGAAGCTAATAGAATATTAAAATTAGCCAGATCTAACCCAGATAATTTCTCTTCTTATGCAATAGATTTTTCTGATGGCCCATCAAAATCAAATGGTGGTGATCTAGGTTTTTTTCAAGAGGGTAATATGGTTAAACCTTTTAATGACTTTGTATTTAACAACAGTGTTGGTATAATTGGCTTAGTTGAAACCAATTTTGGTTATCATATTATTAAAATTGTAGCTAAGGAAGATGTGGCATTAGTTGGAACTTTAGCTTTAAAAAATATACCATCTGAAAGGACAAGTGATTCAATATTTAATATAGCTTCTAAGTTTGAAATTGAACTTTCTAATATTGGAGATTTTAATCAGACTGCAGAAAGTTTTGATTTTGAAGTAAAATCATTAAATAATATTGGTGTGTTAGATCATGATTTACCTGATATGGAAAACCAAAGAAGACTTGTTCAATGGTTATTTAATGAAGAAACAGAAATTGATGACTTTAAAAGATTTGATCTTTCAAGAGGCGGGTATGTCATTGCAAAATTAACAGATAAAGCTGAAGAGGGGTTAATGAAGCCTGAGTTAGCTAGTATTACTGTTCTTCCGATTCTTAAAAACAAGAAAAAAGCTAAAATTATAATTAGTGATAATAAAAAATTTACAAATCTTGAAGATTTAGCTTCCAATAACAACTTAGAAATTTTAAATGTTTCAGCTTTAAATCAGGTTACGCCAATTGTTGCACAAGCTGGATTTGAGCCCAAAGTAATTGGAAAAGCTTTTGGTTTAGAAATTAATTCAATTTCTGATCTATTTGAAGGTGAAACAGGGGTATATATGATTAAGCTGAATAGTATTAAAAGTGCAGACGAATTAGAATCATATACTCCTTTTGAGAATCAATTAACCAATAAGTTTAGATCTAATATTGACTTTAGTATAGTCCAAAGTTTAAAAAAATCTGCTGATATTTCTGATAACAGAAATGATTATTACTAGAAGAAATTATCCTTGTAAGTCCAGAATATATTTAGAAAAAAGAATAAATAAATAATTGATAGGCAAAATTTTATTCCAGAGCCAATCAAAATTCCAACTAGTGAACCTAATGCTGGTTTAAATGATTCTTTTAAGGTTTTTTTATTTATCATTTCACCAGAAATCGCTCCAATGAATGGACCAAATAATAATCCAATTGGCCCCATAATAATTAAACCAATTATCAATCCAACTGATGCACCTATTAATCCACCTTTAGAACCTCCAAGCTTTTTAACACCAATTATAGGTATTATATAGTCAAGAGCTGATACAAATGCTGCTATTATAAAAGTTATTATTAAAAATCTATAATTAAATTTAACAGATTCAGAAAAGTTCAAAACTAGAATCCCTAACCAAGATGACATAGGTCCAGGGATTATTGGCACAAAACTTCCTACAATACCTGTAATACAAAAAAGAATTCCAATTATAAAAAGAATAATGTCAATCATTTATTTTGTACAATTTTTGTAATTTCATCTTAAGTGAATAATATAAAAATAATATTATTAATTGTATTTGTTTTAGCTTCTTGTCAAAGTAATTTAAATAATAATATAATTGACAATAATGATGAAAAAATATTATGGAAATCCTCTGATGAATATCCATCTGTTAAATTATGTAATGATTTTGAAGAGACAGATTTAATTAAGCAATGTTTTCAAACTTTTCTATCTAATCAAATTTTTGAAAAACTTAAGCTTAATCAATTTTTAATTGAAAAGCCAATAAATGATACAGTTTATATTTCTTTATTGATTGATAATAAAGGCAAGATATCAATCACAGATAGAAATATTCCTAAACGTACAATTAACGTTATTCCAAATTTTGAATCAATCATAACTAATATTATAGATTCAATTCCTGATGTTTTACCAGCAACCAAAACAAATTTAGGTATTTCTGTAACCTCAAAATTTAAATTACCCATAATTATAAAATCAAAATAGTTTGAACAAATCATCTAAAGTTATATTAGGAATAGATCCGGGGACTACAATTATGGGTTTTGGAATAATTGAGACAAATAATAAAAAAATGAATCTGATTGAACTTAATGAATTAAAATTGAGTAAAATTAAAGACCATTATCTAAGACTTAAACTAATTTTTGAAAGAACAATTGAACTTATTGATAAGTTTAACCCTGATGAAATTGCTATTGAAGCTCCTTTTTTTGGAAAAAATGTCCAATCAATGTTGAAGCTAGGTAGAGCACAAGGAGTGGCAATGGCAGCAGGTTTATCTAGACAAATCCCAGTAACTGAATATTCTCCAAAAAAAATTAAAATGGCTATTACTGGAAATGGAAATGCATCAAAAGAACAGGTAGCTAAAATGCTTCAAGGATTACTTATCATCAAAGAATTACCTAAAAATTTGGACTCAACTGATGGTTTAGCTGCGGCAGTTTGCCACTTTTATAATTCTGGTAATGTTTATACAGAAAAAAAATATACTGGTTGGGAATCATTCATTAAAAATAATCCAACTAAAATAAATTAGTATTTGTTAGGAATATACATACATATACCATTTTGTAAAAAATCATGTCACTATTGTAATTTTCATTTTTCAACTTCTTTGAAAAATAAAGAAGATATGATTAAAGCAATCAATAAAGAGATTTATCAAAAGGCTATTCTCAACAATGATAAGGTCTCAACTATTTATTTTGGTGGAGGTACACCATCAATTCTAGATGTAGAGGAGATAAATTTAATTATTGAAAATATTTATAAAAACTTTAATGTTGGAAAAAATATTGAAATAACAATTGAAGCTAATCCTGATGATTTGTCAAAATATAAATTGAATGATTTATCAAAAACTAAAATTAACAGAATCAGTATAGGAGTTCAATCTTTTATAGATAAGGAATTAAAAATTATGAATCGTGTACACGATTCAAAAAAAGCAATTAAATCCATTGAGATGGCAAAAAAATATTTTAATAATATATCCGTTGATCTTTTATATGGCGTTCCAGATTCATCAATTAAAAGTTGGAATTATAATCTTGATACTATTTCAAGTTTTAATATCAATCATATTTCCGCTTATGCTCTAACAGTTGAGCCTAAAACTGCTTTAGAGTCTTTTATAAATAAATCAATTTTAAGCATGCCAGATGAAGATTTAGTTTACAGTCAATATAAACTTATCAATGAAAAACTTAGCTCTAAAAAATTTATAAACTATGAAGTATGCAGTTTTGCTCAAAAAGATTTCTTTTCTAAAAATAATTCTGCCTACTGGCTAAGAAAAAAATACATTGGTATCGGGCCATCTGCTCATAGTTTTGATGGAAAAAGCAGGAGCTGGAATATTTCAAATAACAAAAAATATATTGATCAAATAAGAGATGGAGATAATTATTACAAAAAAGAAAATTTAACAAAAGTTGACCAGTATAATGAGTATATAATGACAGGATTAAGAACTATTTGGGGTGTTTCAGTAAAGCATATAGAATCAAACTTTGATGTTAGATTTAAAAATTACTTTTTAAAGAAAATTAAAAGTCATATTGCTAAAAAAAATGTTTATAAAGAAGATGATTTATATTTAACTACACAATCTGGTAGATTTTTAGCTGATGGTATTGCATCAGATTTATTTCTAGTTAATTTGAAGAATTAAAGTTATTCACTATATAATTTATAAAAATTTGCAATTGTCTCAATTCCATTATAGAAATTTGATAATCCAAAATGTTCATTAGGTGAGTGTATTGCATCACTATCTAATCCAAAGCCCATTAAAATTGTTTTAACACCTAATTCTTTCTCAAATTGAGCAATTATTGGAATAGATCCTCCATCTTTTACGGCAAAAGGTTCTTTATCAAATACTTTAGTATATGCTTGGCTGGCAGCTTTATATGCTTTTGAATTAGTTGAGTTCAAATAGGGTTGACCGCCATGGTGTTCATTTATTTTAATTTTCATTCCTTTTGGCGTAATATTCTTCATGTAATCAGTAAAAAGTTTACTTACTTCTTTCCAATTTTGATTACTAACTAACCTCATAGATATTTTTGCAAAAGCTTTACTAGGTATTACTGTTTTTGAACCTTCCTCAGTGTATCCTCCCCAAATTCCATTTACATCTAAGCACGGCCTTATAGATCTTCTTTCATTTGTTGTATAACTTATTTCGCCTTGAACATCACTAATTTTTAAAGAATCTTTAAATTCATTTAAATCAAAAGGTACATTGCTGTCATGTTGTCTTTGACTTTCACTATATTCAATTACATTATCATAAAATCCTGGAATAGTAACTATATGATTTTCATCATGTAAAGATGAAATCATTTTTGCCAAACTATTTATGGGATTAGCTACACTACCACCATATAGCCCAGAATGAAGATCTCGATTAGGACCAGTTAATTCAACCTCTAAGTAGGCTAAGCCACGTAAACCAACGGTTATTGAAGGCGTTGTTTTATTTATCATTCCTGTATCAGAAACAATGATTATATCGCAATCTAGTTTTTCTTTATTTTCTTTTACAAAAAGCTCTAGGTTATCGCTTCCAATTTCCTCTTCACCTTCAATCATGAGTTTAACATTACATGGCAAACCTCCATTATTGTTTAAAACTTCAATAGCTTTTAGGTGCATAAACATTTGACCTTTATCATCACACGATCCCCTCGCGAAAATTGCACCTTCAGGGTGAATATCAGTTTTCTTTATTACTGGATTAAAAGGAGCTGAATCCCATAATTCAATTGGATCTACAGGTTGAACATCATAATGCCCATATACTAAGACAGTAGGAAGATCTTTATCAATTATTTTTTCAGCATATACAATTGGATGACCTTTTGTTTCACATATTTCACAATTGTCTAAACCAAGTTTATTAAATTGATTTAAAAGAAAGTCAGCTGCTGTTCTAATATCATTATTATGTTCATTAACAGCACTTACAGATGGTATTTTTATAAGATCAAAGAGTTCGTCTAAAAACCTTTTTTTATTATCCTGAATATATGTGTTAAAACTCATAATTTATTGAATGTAAATTTAGTTAAATTCATTACTTATACATATTTAAAACATACCTTTATTTTAATAATCTTTTTTATATTTGGCCATTCTGCGGGTGTGGTGAAATTGGTAGACACGCTAGACTTAGGATCTAGTGCTTTACGGCTTGGGGGTTCGAGTCCCTTCACCCGCACATTTAAAACCCTGACATCTGTTGGGGTTTTTTATTCTCTTTTTGTCCAAATTTCATGCATTGAATCACCCTTACTGCTATAGCCTTTATGATTCCATTCTTCATTTTTTATAATATAATGAAAATCAAGACTTACTCCCACTCTCGAATCGTCTCTTGAAAAATATTCAATCTGCTCAATGTATTTACCATTTTCAGTTAAATATTTACCTCCTCCTGAACCTGAAAATTGGAATGTTTCAGAATTAAATGCAATCCATTGAAAATAGCCATTAATGAGAATTTTCATGGTTTTTCTTGGTCTTTGAATTTTTCGTAATTGTCTTTTTCCATCTTTTACTCTTCCAATCATGAGCCATTTGCCTTGTAAGTCATTTTCTTTAAGTGATATCTTTTTCCATGAATTTTGGTAAT
>CABXUS010000021.1 GCA_902515405.1 uncultured Bacteroidota bacterium
TTAAAAAAGGATCAGACAGTAAAGTTTTAGATGGTGTTCATAATGAAATTAAAAACTTAAAAAATCAATTAGAAATAAATGAAAAAAATACTTTTTATTTAAGTAATTTTATTCTTTTTTTGCTTGTTCCCAAATTAAATTAAGCTCCTCTTCACTATAATTAGAAAAATTAAAATTTTCGCTAATTTTCAATTGTTTTTCAACTCTTTTAAATCTTTTAATAAATTTTTCTGTAGATTTTTTTAGAGATTCATTAGAATCAATTCCAATATGTCTTGAATAGTTAATTAAGGAAAAAAGTATATCTCCAAACTCTTCTTCAGCCTCTAATTTATCTTTAGATAATAATGCTGAATTAAATTCATCAAATTCTTCTTTAATTTTTTCAATTACAGTTTGAACATTAGGAAAATCAAAGCCAATACTTGCAACTTTCTCTTGCACTCTATTCGTTTTTATTAATTCAGGTAAATTTTTGGGGACACCAGACAAAAGACCTTCTTTTTTATTTTTAATTTTTAATTTTTCCCAATTTTTTTTTACTTCATCTATACTTTTTACCAAAGTATCTCCATATATATGAGGATGTCTGTAAATTAATTTTTCTATTAACGTTTTTATAACATCATTAAAATCAAACTTTTTCTTTTCAGATGCAATTTTTGAATAAAAAACTATATGTAAAAGTAAATCACCAAGTTCTTCTTTAATTTCATTGAAATTCTTTTTATCAATTGCATCAATTAATTCATAAGTTTCTTCAATAGTTAGTTTTTTTAAAGAATCTAAAGTTTGCTTTTGATCCCATGGACATTTTGTCCTTAAATCATTCATTATTTCTATTAAATCATCAATTGAATAATATTTTTTTTTATTCATTTCTTAGAAAATTTCATTGGATATTTTACATCAATATTACCAGAAGATATTTTATTTAATTTTTTTTGGATTAAAGTTCTTTTAAATTTTGAAATTTTATCAGTAAATAAAATCCCATCAATATGATCATACTCATGAAGAATTACTCTAGCTAAAATTCCATTAAATTTTAATGAGTGAGAATTAAATTTTTCATCAAAGAAATCTATTTTAATTAAATCTTGTCTTTCAATATCTTCTCTAATATCAGGTATACTCAGACAGCCTTCATTAAAGCTACATGTTTTATCATCCAAAAGTTTTATTGAAGGATTTATAAAAACTCTTTTCATATTTTTCAATTCAAAATCATTAATATCTGGTTCATCAAAAAAAGGAGCTGCATCAATTATAAAAAGTCTGATTTGCTTACCAATTTGAGGTGCAGCTAAGCCTACTCCTTCAGCATTATACATTGTTTCCCACATATTATTAATTAGTATATCCAAATTTGGATAAGATGAATCAATTTCTAATGATTTATTTTTAAGAATGGAGTTCCCATATGAGAGAATTGGTAAAATCATTTATTTCTTTTTAAGTAAGATTCTAATATTAATGAAGCGCTTATTTTATCAAGATTTTTTTTATCAAATTTTATTTTTTTCTTATTTGTAAAATCATTAATATATATTCTTGATAATTTTGATGTAAACCTCTCGTCTTCTCTTTCAATTTTCAATTTAGGAAAAATAGTTTTTATTTTTTTTATTTTGGATTTAATCGAATTTTCTAAATCAAAAAAGGTATTATCATTTTTTTTTGGTTGACCAATAACCAAAATAGATATTTTATTTTTGGATATAATATCAGATAAAAAATCTATCAATTCATTAGTTTTAATTGTACTCAACGGAGATGCTATTAATTGAAGTTCATCTGTTATTGAAATTCCACATCTTTTTTTTCCATAATCTAATCCGAGTATTTGACCCATGTGACAAAATTAGCTATTAATTATTATCTACATAACAAAAATATATATTTGAATGTTAGACTATATTTGTAAAAAAATTATCATGAAAGAAATCATTGAATCGTTATGGGAAAACAGAGAATTATTAGAAAATCCAAATAATTCTAATGCAGTTATAAAAACAATTGAACTTTTAGACAAAGGTGAAATAAGAATTGCTGAAAAACTTAATGGTAATTGGATAGTAAATGATTGGATAAAAAAAGCTGTTATTTTATATTTTCCTCTAATGAAAATGAAAACAATTGAAGTTGGTCCATTTGAATTTCATGATAAAATTCCTTTAAAACGAGGGTTTAAAGAAAAAGAAATTAGAGTTGTTCCTCATGCAATTTGTAGATATGGATCTTTTATAGAAAAAGGTGCAGTATTAATGCCTAGTTATGTTAATATTGGCTCTTACGTTGGATCAGGAACAATGGTTGACACTTGGGCAACTGTTGGAAGCTGTGCACAAATTGGTAAGAATGTTCATATTAGTGGCGGTGTTGGTATTGGAGGTGTTTTGGAACCAGTACAAGCTTCTCCAGTAATTATTGAAGATAATGTTTTTCTTGGATCAAGAAGTATTGTGGTTGAGGGTGTTAGAGTTGAAAATGAGGCTGTACTTGGTGCAAATGTTGTTTTAACTGCATCAACTAAAATTATTGATGTTACCGGATCAAAACCATTATATCTAAAGGGTTATGTACCTAAAAAATCAGTTGTTATCCCTGGAACTGAGCCAAAAACTTTCAATGCAGGATCATTTAATGTTCCATGTGCATTAATTATTGGTAAAAGAAAAGAAAGTACCAATAAAAAAACTTCTCTAAACGATGCTTTAAGAGATTATAATGTATCTGTATAATAATTATCATGATAAACTTTGATAAAGAAGTTGATAAGTGTGTTGAAATACTTAAAAATGGTGGTATAATTTTATACCCCACTGACACTATTTACGGAATTGGATGCGATTCTTATAACTTTAAAGCTATGGAGAATGTAAATAAATTAAAAGGAAGTAATCCAAATAAACCATTGATTCATTTGATGAATAGTTTAAAAATGGTAGAAATATATTTAAAACAAATACCTGACATTGCAAAAAAGTCATTAACAGAAAAAAATCCAACAACAGTGATTTTTAATAATTTAAATAATAATCAGTTAAATCATAAATCTATTGCAATTAGAATCCCTAAAAACAAGTTTTGCTTAAGTATTATTGACAAATTAAATAGACCTCTTACTTCTACATCTGCAAATTTAACTGGCTCACCTTATCCGAAAAGTAAGGCTGATATTAATAAGAAAATAATTCATGGAGTAGATTACTTTGTTGAAACGATTGATAATGATAACTTGAGACCTTCTAAAATTATAAGAATAATAGATGAAAAAAATTATAAAGTAATTAGAGATTAATTTAATGAATGAATTTATTAAAAATATCAATATTCCTATTATTAAACTTATCTCAGAGGAAGCTACCATTAGAGGAATTAAAACTTACCTAGTTGGTGGGTTTGTTAGGGATATTATTCTCAAAAGAAAAAGTAAAGACATAGATGTTATGGTAGTTGGAAATGGTATAGATTTTGCTCAGGGTATTTCAAAAAAAATAAATAAAAAATTACAAGTTTTTAAAAATTTTGGAACCGCTATGTTAAAAACTAAAAATTATGAAGTTGAATTTGTTGGTGCTAGAAAAGAAAGTTATTACAAAAATAGTAGAAACCCAAAAGTTGAACAAGGAACGCTTGAAGAGGATCTTTCTAGAAGAGATTTTACAATAAATTCATTAGCAATTTCATTGAATAAAAATAATTTTGGAGAAATTATTGATTTTTTTGATGGCAAAAATGATATAAATAAAAAGTTAATAAGAACTCCATTAGATCCAAGAATTACTTTTCATGATGATCCACTAAGAATGTTTCGTGCAGCAAGGTTTGCATCTCAACTAAATTTTAAAATTGAAAAAGAAAATCTAGATTTTATATTTAAAGAAAAAGATAGAATTGATATAATTTCTAAAGAAAGAATAAATGAAGAATTAAATAAAATTTTAATGTCAAATAAACCGTCAGTTGGTTTTACGGCCTTAAAAAAAAGCGGTCTTTTAGAAATTATTCTACCTGAAATTTGTGATTTAGAAGGTATTGATGAAATCGAGGGTAAAAAACATAAAGATAATTTTTACCACACATTAAAAGTGGTGGATAATATATGTAAGAATAGCGAAAACTTGTGGTTAAGATGGGTAGCTCTTTTACATGATATAGGCAAAGCAAAAACTAAAAAATTTCATAAAAAAATTGGTTGGACTTTTCATGGTCATGAATATGTTGGATCCAAAATGGTTGATAAAATTTTTAAGAGACTAAAATTGCCTTTAAATGAAAAAATGAAATATGTAAAAAAATTAATTATGTTAAGTTCAAGACCTATTGTTTTATCACTCGAAAATATTACTGATTCTGCAGTTAGAAGATTAATTTATGATGCAGGTAATGATATAGATGATTTACTAACATTATGCGAAGCTGATATTACCACTAAGAATGAATTTTTACAAAAAAAATATTTAAATAATTTCAAAATTGTTAGAGAAAAAATTAAAGTTGTTGATGAAAGAGATCAAATTAGAAATTTTCAACCTCCAATAACAGGTGAAGAAATTATGAATTCATTTAATATAAAACCATGTAAAGAAATAGGTTTAATTAAGGAATACATTAAAGAGTCAATTCTAAATGGTAAAATTGGTAATTCACATAAAGAGGCAAAAAAACTTATGTTAAAGAAAGGTAAAAGTTTGGGGTTAATAGTTAATGAATAAAAGATTTATTTTTTTTAGTAAACTTTCCTTATTACTAGTTTTATTTGTAATTCTAGCAGGATCTGTCGTTAGAATGACTGGTAGTGGAATGGGATGTCCAGATTGGCCTAAATGTTTTGGCTATATAATTCCCCCAACAAATATTGAAAAGATTTCATGGAAGTCAAAGAAAGAATATAATGAGGGTGTTATGATACTATACGATGAAAAGTTTTATAATTCTAAAGAAGATTTTGTATCAAAAAAATCTTTTAATCCCTCTAACTGGATTGAGTATACAAAACATGATTATACAGAATTTAATGCTGCAAATACCTGGTTTGAGTTTATTAATCGACTAATTGGTGCAATTGCTGGTATTTCAACTTTGATTATGTTTGTTTTATCATTTTTTCAAACTAAAAAAAATGTAAAAATTATAATTTTTTCAGCTTTGGTTGTATTTTCCATGGGCTTTCAGGCGTGGCTAGGTAAACTAGTTGTTGATTCAAATCTTGCACCTTTTAAAATTTCAACTCACATGTTGATGGCAATGGTTATTGTTTGTTTGTTAATATATATAATTAAAAAAGCTGATGCTTAATATTAAATTATTAAAAAGGATTGTTATAATCTCAATGTTTATAATGTTAATTCAAATTTTACTTGGATTAAAAGTTAGAGAATTTATAGATGTGAAAATAGACTTATATGGATTTGAAAATAAAAACATGTGGCTTTCAAATCCAGAAATTAATTTTTTTATTCATAGAAGTTTTTCAATTTTTATCTTTATTTCAAATGCTTTTTTATTCTATTTAGCAAGAAAAGTAAAAACTAATTTAACTTGGATTAAATTTATATTGATACTTATAATTATTGAAATTATTGCTGGAGCATCAATGTACTATTTTGAGTTTCCGATTCTGTCACAACCAATTCATCTTTTAATTGCAATTATAATTTTTGGATTGCAATTTTATTGGTACTTAATTTTAGATGATTAGTTTGTTCTAAGCATTGAATGATTTTCATAATTATTTAGCATGTAATCAAAGGATGCTTCCATTATATCTCCCATTGATTTTGAAAACTTGAATTTATTCTCACCTGTTAAATGATATATTTGCTTTGATAAATTTTGAACATTTTCATTTAATGAAATAACATCATTTTTCATCGATTCAATTAATGAATTTACCCTCTTTTTAGATCCCAAAACTCTTTTTACTATTATTGATCTTTCCTCTATCTTATATTGATTTATAGATCTATTTATAAGTTTATCCCTAATGATATTGACTACTGCCTTGTTTTCTTTAAATAATTGTGGACGATATACTTTAAAATCTCCTTCAAATGATTGTTGATCAAAATCTATTGCTCTAATTTTATAAACGACCTGATCAAAATCATGTGTAGGTATAATAACATAATTATATGCTCTCATATCCCCTAATAGTCTAATCATACATCTTTCACTAAATTTTACAAACTCTTTAGCAATTTGAGCTTTTTCACTTTTTGAGCATTTATATAAATAATTTTTAAAAAAATCATCTCCTGGAATTCCCGTTATATGTTCTTCAATTAAAGTTTCATTAAAAACAATAAAATTCAAATTATATGGTGAAGTAATATGTTCAAGTTCTAAGCCATATATTCTCGATGAATCAGCAACTTTTACATAATAATAAGTGAAATTATCGTTTAACTTGTTTCGAATTTTTACCCTAAAAGGATTTGAGTTTCCAAAAGTGCAATAATCAATTGCATCAACAGCAAGATGTTCTAAGCTATCATTATTTCCGTCAGAGTAAAGTAAATTATATACAATTTTTAAATTATTTTCTATTTCATCTCTTTCAGATTCATTAAAAAAAACTCTTTGCCATAATGTATCTAAATCATTACTGTCAGTAACTTTAATTGAACCTACATATCTAAGTAAATCTGAATATTCAATAGGAATATTTTGAATCCTATTATATTTATCCAAATAATCCTTTAACCCATTTGAAACTTTAAAAGAGGGCTTTTTCTTAGAAATTAAAACATCATTATTTTTTTTCAAACTTAAAATTTAAGTAAAGCTATAATTTTTAGATTAAAAAAATTCTAATTTGTATTTTTACAAGTTAAATTATTTGAATTTGAATTTTAATCTTAAATCAAATTATAACCCTTCAGGGGATCAACCAGGGGCAATTTCTAATTTAGTTGAGGGGATAAAAAATAAAGTTAAATATCAGTCCCTAGAGGGTGTTACAGGCTCAGGGAAAACTTTTACTGTGGCTAATGTAATTAAAGAAATAAATGAGCCAACTCTTGTAATCGCTCATAATAAGACATTAGCAGCTCAATTGTATAAAGAATTTAAATCATATTTTCCCAATAATTTAGTAGAATATTTTGTTTCATATTATGATTATTATCAACCTGAAGCATATATACCTGTGACAAATACATACATTGAAAAAGATTTATCAATAAATGATGAAATTGAAAAGTTAAGACTTAGTGCCACAACAAGTCTTTTATCTGGTAGAAAAGATGTAATTGTTATTGCTTCAGTATCATGTTTATATGGGATAGGCAACCCCGTAGATTATAAAAAAAATACGATTAATATTGATTTAAATTCAAAAATTACTAGAACATTATTACTAAAAAAACTTTCAAACTCTTTATATAGCAGATCGGTGTCAGATTTAAGTCCAGGTTGTTTTAGAGTGACTGGAGATGTTGTAGATGTTAGTTTAAGTTATAGAGACTGTATTATTAGAATAAATTTCTTTGGAGATATGATAGAGTCTTTAGAGGAAATAAATTATTTAGATGATAAAAAAATGATAAAAATTGATTCAATTTCTATTTATCCAGCTAATATGTTTTCTACTCAACAAAGTACACTAGAAAAAGCTATTAATCAAATTCAATTAGATTTAGGTAAACAAGTGGATTTTTTTAAATCAGTGGGTAAAAATTTTGAAGCAAAAAGATTAAATGAAAGAACTTTATTTGATTTAGAAATGATGCAAGAATTAGGATATTGCTCTGGAATTGAAAATTATTCAAGATATATAGATTGCAGAGAGCCAGGAACTAGACCATTTTGCTTGATTGATTATTTTCCTGAAAAATTTTTGACAATTATTGACGAAAGCCATGTGACTCTTCCTCAAATAAGAGCAATGTACGGTGGAGATAGAAGTAGAAAAGAAAATTTAGTAGAATATGGATTTAGACTACCATCTGCTTTAGATAATAGGCCTTTAAATTTTGAAGAATTTGAAAACCTTCAAAATCAAGTAATTTTTGTGAGTGCCACACCCTCAGATTACGAATTAAATAAATCTGAAGGAATTATTGTTGAACAAATAATTAGACCAACTGGACTTTTAGATCCAGAAATTGAGGTTAAAGGAACTGATAATCAGATTGATGATGTATTGAATGAAGTAAATAAAAGAGTTGAAAAAAAAGAAAGAGTACTAATTACCACATTAACAAAAAAAATGGCAGAAGAATTAGTAGTTTTCTTAAATAAAGTTAATGTAAAATCAAGGTATATACACAGCGATATTGATACAATAGAAAGAGTTGAAATCTTAAATGAATTAAGAACTGGAATTTTTGATGTATTGGTTGGTGTAAATTTATTAAGGGAAGGTTTAGATTTACCAGAGGTATCTTTAGTTATAATTTTAGATGCAGATAAGGAAGGATTTTTAAGAAGTAAAAGATCACTAATACAAACAATAGGAAGAGCCGCAAGAAATTTGAATGGAAAAGCAATAATGTATGCAGATAAAGTGACTGAAAGCATGAAAAAAACTATAAATATAACTTTAGAAAGAAGAAAGAAACAAATGGAGTTCAATATTAAAAATAACATTACACCAAAACAAATTAAAAAAAATATAATATCAACTTTTGATCTAAAAGAAAAAGAAGAAATAGTTATTAAAGAAAAAATTAGTTCCAATAAAATAGATAAAAATATTTCTGAAGAAAAAAGAAAAAAAATAATAATTCATTTGAGAAAAGATATGTTGAAAGCGGCTAAAGAATTAGACTTTATAGAAGCTGCACGATTAAGAGATTTAATTTCTAGTTATAAAAAAAGCGGGTAAAAACCCGCTTTTTTTTATTTAACATTTATAAATTTCTTTTTATTCTTAATTATTAGCTCACTTTTTTTTGGGAGAAATATTTTTAAAATTCCGTTATCGTATTTAGATGTAACTTTGTTTTGATTAATGGAATCAGGGAGAAAAAATGATTTTTCAAAAAAATCATAATTAAACTCTTGCCTTGAATAACCATTAATTGAATTAGATTCATCCTTTTTCTTTGTAATTTTTAAATTATCAGAATCAATTTCAATTTCAAAATCTTTTTTATTTGACCCAGGAACTGAAAATTCAATTTGAAAATCATTTTCAGTTTCCTTTATATTATGAGGAGGTATGCTCATATGATTTACTTTAAAGAAATCATTGATAAAATCATCAAATATTAAGGGATAATTTGTTCTATTTATAATATTCATATTTATTAATTTTTTAATTAAACATTTTATATGAATTAAACAAAACATAAACCAAAAGTTAATTTATGACAATATGTCATTTAAAAGAAAAAAAATAGTGACAAAGTGTCTTTTTTATGACAAAACCTCTTTTATGATTTCGGTTACATTGAAAAAACTTGATGCACTAAATATTTTAAGACCAGAATTGTCAATAATATCTTTAGCTTCTTCAGCATTTGTACCTTCAAGCCTAACAATAATTGGGACTTTAATTTTATCTTTTATGTTTTTATAAGCTTGTACAATTCCATTGGCAACTCTATCACACCTAACAATTCCTCCAAATATATTAACTAGTACAGCCTTAACCCTTGGATCTTGTAGAATTAAATTAAATGCAACCTCTACTCTATCAGCATCTGCTGTTCCACCAACATCAAGAAAGTTTGCAGGTTCTCCACCTGATTGCTTAATTAAATCCATTGTAGCCATAGCTAATCCCGCTCCATTTACCATGCAACCTATATTTCCATCCAAATCAACATAATTTAGACCTACTGCTCTTGCTTGTGTCTCTACAGGGTTTTCCTCAGATTCATCCCTTAAGTCTTTATATTCTTTATGTCTAAATAATGAATTATCATCTAAAACCATTTTTGCATCAACAGCAATAATTTTATTGTCGGATGTTTTTAATACAGGATTTATTTCCAATAAAGAAGCGTCGCAGTTTACATATGCAAGATATAAGCTTGATATAAATTTTATCATGTTTTTATATGCAGTACCATGAAGCCCCAAATTGAAAGCAACCTTTCTAGCTTGGTTTGGCATTAAACCTAATGATGGATCAACTTCTTCATAAAATATTAAATTAGGTGTCTTTTCTGCAACAGACTCAATATCGACACCCCCTTCTGTAGAGTACATAATCATAATCTTTGAAGTAGAGCGATTCAATAATAAAGAAATATAAAATTCTTGATTCTCGCTTTCTCCAGGATAATAAACATCTTCTGCAATTAAAATTTTACTAACGAGCTTTCCTTCTTTAGGCGTCTGAGGTGTTTTTAACATCATACCTAAAATTGATGAAGAATAATCTTTAAGCTCCGTTAAACTCTTAGCAACCTTAACTCCCCCACCTTTACCTCTTCCTCCAGCATGAATTTGAGCTTTGACTACAAAAAATTCAGTTCCAGTTTCACTTGATAACTTATTTGCTACTTTTTCAACTTTATCAAGATTTGAAACCATATATCCTTTTTGAATTTGAACATCATTTTTAAAAAGTAATTCTTTGGCTTGAAATTCATGTAGATTCATACATGTAAAATTACTAAAAAGTTAAGGCTAAAGTTTATTTTTTGTTCTATTTCTAACTAATAAAAATGATTTTATTATATATAATTCAAATATCTGAAGTTTTTATATCTATTTGTAGTTTTGGCAGCATGAATAATTCAATGTTACTAGAAGCTGTAAAAAATTTTGAATCTCCTTTATATATTTATGATTCAAATAAAATAAAAAAACAATATGAAAGATTAATATCTTCATTTTCCGCTGTAAAACAACTTCAAATAAACTATGCAGTTAAAGCATTATCTAATATTTCAATTTTAAAATACATCATCAATTTGGGTTCTGGTATCGATGCAGTTTCTATTCAAGAAGTTCAATTAGCTTTAAAATGTGGAATAAAACCTACTAAAATTATTTATACACCTAATGGAGTATCAATGAATGAAATGAAAAAAGTTTCTGAGCTAGGTGTTAAAATTAACATTGACAACCTCTCCGTATTGGAGGATTTTGGAAATAAAAATCCTAAGATTCCAATTTGTATTAGAATAAATCCTCATATTATGGCTGGAGGAAATTCTAAAATTTCTGTTGGCCATATAGATTCTAAATTTGGCATAAGCATACACCAAATACCTCATCTTTTGAGAATTGTAGAGAATACAAAAATTACAGTTAACGGTATTCATATGCATACTGGAAGTGATATTCTTGATATTGATGTTTTTTTAAGAGCTGCTGAAATTTTATTCGAAGCTGCTAAAAACTTTAATCAATTGGAGTTTATTGATTTTGGTAGTGGATTTAAAGTACCTTATTTTCCAAACGATAGTGAAACTAACATTGAAGAGTTAGGAGAAAAACTTTCCGAAAGATTTAATGAGTTTTGTAAAAACTATGGAAAGGATCTAATTCTTATGTTTGAGCCTGGAAAGTTTTTAGTTAGTGAAGCTGGAAAGTTTTTGTGTAAGGTTAATTCTATAAAACAAACAACTTCTACAGTTTTCGCTCAAGTTGACTCAGGTTTTAATCATTTTTTAAGACCAATGATGTACGGAGCTAGTCATCATATAGAAAACATCTCTAATCCAAATGATATAGAGAGATACTATTCAATCGTTGGCTATATATGTGAAACCGATACATTTGCATCAAATAGAAAAATTTCTACAATTAACAATGGTGATATCTTATGTTTTAATAATGCTGGAGCATATTGTCATACCATGTCTAGTAATTACAACTCAAGATATAGGCCCGCAGAAGCCTTACATATAAACGATGAAATAAGACTTATAAGAAAGAGAGAAGTTTTTAAGGATTTAATAAAAAATCAAATTGATATTTTCAATCAATAACACCAGAACATATTAACTCCAGGTTTTGGTATAAAGCAATAAACTGACCCTTAGTAATTGATTTTTGTGGCTTTATAAATTTAAAATAATAGAAATTATCTTTTTTTATAACTGATACATCCTGCAAGCCTTGTCTATATCTAATTCTTGCTTTTAATTCTTTTTTATTCATTACTTGTTTTTCAGTTGATAGAAAATGAATTTTTTTTGATGAAACTCTTAAAACACTTCTAAACAGACCAGGATGATTAGAGCCTTCACCTACATAAATAATATTTTTTTTAACATCATTATTAATGACATACAATGGTTTTTCCATACCTCCGATTGACAGACCTTTTCTTTGACCAATGGTATAAAAATGTGCGCCATTATGTAAACCAATTATTTTTCCTTCTTTAGGATCATAACAATATGGTTTAGATAAACTTTCAATATCATTTAACTCTGCATTTTTTACAAATTCTTTATGATTTTTATCAATTAAAACAACATCCCCTTTTTTAGGCCTTAGTTTCTGTTGTAAAAAATCAGGAAGCTTCACTTTTCCAATAAAACATAAGCCTTGAGAGTCTTTTTTTTCAGCTGTTATCAAATTGTTATCCTTCGCAATTTTTCTAACATGTTTTTTTGTTAAATTACCAATTGGAAAAATTGTTTTACTCAACTGATATTGATTTAATTGGCATAAAAAATAAGATTGATCTTTTGAATTATCTTTTCCAGAAATTAAGTGGAAAATTGATTCTCCTTTACAATTAGATTCCTTTGTTTGAGCATAATGGCCTGTTGCAATAAAATCTGCACCTAATTTAAGAGCTAATTTTAAAAATAAATCAAATTTAATTTCTCTATTACACAAAATATCAGGGTTGGGAGTATTACCTTTTTTATATTCATTAAACATGTAATCAACAATCTTATTCTTATAGTCGTTACTTAGATCAATTACTTGAAATGGAATGGATAATTTTTCACAGACTAACATAGCGTCATAACTATCTTCCAGCCAAGGACAATCTTTGGAAATTGTAACAGATGAATCATGCCAGTTTTTCATAAATATCCCTACGACATCATAACCTTCTTGTTTTAAAATATATGCTGCAACACTAGAGTCAACACCACCAGACATAGCCACAACTACTCTTGTTTTTGACTTTGACATAATAAATCTATTTATTTCTTTGTTTCTGTTGTTTTTGAGCTTGTTCGGCAGCCTCTTGAAGTTTTCTTAATCTTCTTTGAAATCTTCCTTCTGTTTTTGGTTTCTTTTTATTTTCCTCAATTTCAAGTAGAATTTTCTTTTCATCTAGAATTACATTTTTAACTGTTAACATAATAATGATTGTAAGAATATTTGATATTGTGTAGTATAGTGATAACCCACTTGCAAAATTATTAAAGAAAATTAATAAGGAAAAGGGTATAATATACATTATATATTTCATGTTAGGCATCCCAGGCTGGGTTGGTTGCATTTGTTGAGAGCCGGACATAGAGGTATAAAAAAACATTGTTACACCAGCTAAAATTGGAAAAAGACTTATATGGTCACCATATAATGGTATATAAAATGGTAACTCAGCAATAACATCAAAAGTGCTTAAATCCTCAGCCCATAAAAAAGATTCCCCTCTTAATGCAAAAGCAACAGGGAAAAAACAGAATAATGCATAGAATACAGGTAATTGAATAAACGCAGGCAAACAACCTTGCAAGGGATTTGCGCCAGCTTGATTATATATTTTCATTGTTTCTTGTTGTCTCTTCATGGGATCATCTTTGTATTTCTCCGTTGCAGCAGCGATTTCGGGCTTTAATATTTTCATTTTTGCCTGAGATAAATACATTTTGTACTGTACTGGAGACATTACTAACCTTGTTAGTATTACCATAATTATAATTGCTATTCCAGCTGAAAAATGATTACTTAAAAAATTATAGAGTGGAAAAAAAATACTTTTATTAATCCATCCAAAAATACCCCATCCAAACCATATTGAATCAGAAATCTTATAATCATAATCCTTAATTATATAATAATCATTTGGACCTATGTACCATTCAAAATTTTCATCAATTTCACCACCCTGATTATAATTAATAGGTATTTTAGAATTAAATCTCTTTAAAAACTTTCTATCATTACTGTCAGACTCTAAATTTGAAGATGTAAACTCTATATCATCTTTAATATTATTAAATATTAAAATAGAATTGAAAAAATGTTGACCATATGATATCCATTTTGCAGAATCAATATCATCATCTTCACTGTAAGCACTTAAATCTTTGACATCTTGGTCTTTGTCCTGGTA
>CABXUS010000022.1 GCA_902515405.1 uncultured Bacteroidota bacterium
GGTTGAAATTTGGATTTAAGAACTTATCATTTAATTTTCAATATTCATTTATATCTAAACAATTTACAGACTCATCAAATGCAAAAGATGGAAATTTGAGTGGGGTTATTGGAGAAATTCCAGGATATAGTTTAGGTGACATATCAGCTTCATATAAACTGAAAAATATTAGCTTTGAAGCTGGGATTAACAACTTGTTTGATGAAAAATATTTTACAAGAAGAGCAACTGGGTATCCAGGACCTGGAATAATACCTTCAGCGCCAAGAAATTTATATTTTACTTTGGAAATGAAATTTTAATGAACAATAAGGATATAATAATAATCGATGGAATTTGTAAAATGTGTAATGCATTTTTTAGATGGGTTCATAAAAATGACAAAAAAGATATTTTCATGTTCACAAATTTTCAAAGTGATTACACCTCAACTAGAATGGATATTATAAAGGACTCAAATTCTATAGCCGTTATATTGGCAGATGGTACGGTTTTAAGAAAAATAAATGCCATTAAACATGTTTTAAAAGAAACCAAAAAATTCATCATTATCACTTTAATTTTAAAAATTTTACCAAATTTTATTTCTAATTTCTTCTATGACATTGTAGCAAGTTTACGATACTTCTTGTTCGGAAAATATGACAACTGCCCTGTTCTTGATGAAAAATACAAATCAAAATTTTTAGACTAAAAAAAGAAACCTAGATATTTTAGATATACCTAGGTTTCTCAAGGTGTGAACTAGAAAAAACTATAATAAATTAACTAAATAAATACTTATTTAGAATTATTATAAATAAAGGTCAAACATATAATTAAATATTGATAAACAAAAGAACTTCTAGCGATATTATTATTTAGAATCATTATATATTAGCTGTAAGAACTGATAGCTATACTTTTAGAACTTCTAGCGTTATTTTTCCATAATGCTTAAAAAGTAAATTTGTGTAGCAAATAAAAATTTTGGTCGGATTAATTAGTATTAACTACAAAATAGCTCCCTTAGACATAAGAGAAAAATTCTACTTCGACAATCCTGAAAAAATTGTATTCAATAATCTTCTAAAGAAGAAAGTTGGCTGTGAAGGTTTAATGATAATTTCAACTTGTAATCGAACAGAAATATACTTTGAATTTGAAAATCATGTCGGAGAGGAAAAAAAATTCCTTCATGCTATTGTGAAAGAACTCGTTGAGTTTAAAAAATTTAAAGATAGCTTATCACCTTATCTTAATAATTATACTGGATCGTATGATGTTGCTAATCATTTATTCAGACTTGTTTCAGGTCTTGAGTCCATGATTATTGGTGAGTTTCAAATTGTAGAACAACTAAAAGAAGCTTATTACTTTTCAAAAAAACACAAAATGCTTGGTCCGATTTTAAGTAGAATGATCCAAAAATCTCTTGAAACTGGAAAATACATAAGAACAAATACAGAAATAGGAAGAGGAGCTGTTTCTGTTAGCTACGCAGCAGTCGAGCAAATAACAAGTAAATATAATTTAAGCAAGTCAAATTTTCTTTGTGTAGGACTTGGTGAAACATCAAAACTATCTATTCGTCATCTCCACCAAAAAAAAATAAAGAATATCAAAATTTGTAATAGAACTGAATCAAAAACAAAAGATTTTTGTAACGAACTAGGCTATCAATCAGTTAAGTTTAAAAATTTTAAAAATGAAATTAAAAATTCTGATGTTGTAATTTTCTCAACAAGTTCAAAAACACCTCTTTTAAATAAGTCTGATCTATCTAAAATAATGACTAACAGAACAAAGAACCTACTTTTAGTAGACTTATCTGTTCCTCGAAACTTAGGCTCTAAGTTGGAAGAAATTGATAATGTAGAAGTGATTAATGTTGATAATTTAAAGGATGCTGTAAATGAAAATTATAAGAAAAGAAAAGCAGAAATAATAAAAGCTGAATTATATATTGAAGAGTTTCTTGTTGAATTTGATGACTGGACTAACACAAGACTGTTAAGACCATCCATCTTGTCTCTAAAAAAACAAGTTAGAGAGTTGGTTTTAAATGAAACTTTAAACTACTCTTCAATTAACAAAAATGACGATGATTTTAACTCCCACTTAAACAAAGTTTATGATAAGTTTTCAAACAATCTTGTTAAAAAAATAAAAAAAGCCAGTAATAACGGAAAAGACGAAAAAGCAATCGAAATTATTAATCAGATTTTTCTAAATGAAAAATAGAGTTATAATTGGAACTAGAACAAGTAAACTAGCTCTTTATCAAACCTTTAAAGTTGAGAAAGAGTTAAATAAAAACTTTCCTGATTTAGAGGTCGAAATAAAGAAAATCAAAACAAAAGGGGATATACTTCTTGACAAACCTTTAGACAGAAGTCTTGACAAGGGATATTTTGTTAAAGAAATTCAAGAACTTTTGATTCAAAACAAAATTGATATAGCAGTTCATAGCCTAAAAGATCTACCAGTTGAAAAAATAGATGAACTTGAGATTAATGCAGTTCTTGAAAGAGCAAACCCACAGGATGTTTTTTTAAGCAGAAAAAATAAAAAACTGTCTGATTTCAGTGATAATGAATTAATCGGAACAACATCTCTTAGAAGAAAAGCACAGCTATTAAAAATAAACCCAAAACTTCAAATTAAAGATATAAGGGGAAATGTTGATACTAGAATAAAAAAAATGGTTGAAGGCAAATATGATGGTTTGGTGATGGCGGCTGCAGGAATTGAAAGATTAAAGCTGGATAAATATATTACTGAATATTTAAATTTTGATTTGTTTTTAAATGCTCCAGGACAAGGAGCAATTGCTATTGAAACAAATTCAAAAAACGATGACGTGAATAAACTTGTTTCTAAAATCAATCATGAAAGAACAATGATTTGTACTAAAAATGAGAGAGAATTTATGAAGAGAATGGGTGGAGGCTGTAACTACCCTATTGGAGCATACTCATATTTTGAAGGAAATAAGATTTTTTTAGAAGGAATTGTTTTATCTCTAAATGGTAAAAAATCAATAAGACATAAAGTTAAATCAACAGATAATAACTTTGATTTAGCTCATGAGCTTAGCGTGAAGTTCAATAAGGACAATGTTAAAGATTTAATAAATGAAATAGATGATGAAATCAGATAATAAAATTAACATAATACTTACAAATGAAAGTTTTGAAAAAGGATTTTCAAAACTTAATAAGGATGGTATAAAATTATCCCATTTCCCTATGATTAAGACTAAGCCTGCAGAACAAGAAATAAATCTATTTGACATTAACTGTATAATTTTTACATCTAAAAATGGTGTTAAATATTTTTTTGAAAACAAACAGATTAACGAAAGCAAATTGGATGATAAGTTTTTTATTTGCATTGGAAAAAAAACGGCACAAAAGTTGAAAGAGATGGGTTTTGACACAAGCTATGTGTGCAAGAGAAATTATTCAAAGTTTATGGCTGAAGAAATTAAACAAAATGAAGTTTTAAGCAACAAGAAATGTCTTCTTGTTCAGGGATCACTTTCTGATAATTCATTACTAAATTCTTTGAGCTCATTCTCCAATACACAAAAGGGAGTTTTTTATAAAACTGAATTAATAAAAAATAAATATTCTGAGCTTGAAAAAATAATTCAGAATAATGATCCGTATATTATTTTTACCAGCCCATCATCATTTGATTCATTTAGTAATCTTTATGATCCTAAAAAGGTAAAAATTGTTAGTATTGGCAACACCACATCATCACATATTACTGAAAAAGGGTTTGACACAGCTCTGACATCAGGAATGCAATCATTTGAAGGAATTAGTGATTCATTAATTGCTTTTTTAAAAGAAAATAAAGAATATGAATTATCCGAGAACTAGACTTAGAAGACTTAGATATAATAAAAATGTTCGCGAGCTTTTCGAAGATGTAAGTATAGCTAAATCTGATTTAATACAGCCGGTTTTTTTAGTTGAAGGAAAAAACATAAAAAAAGAAATTAAATCTTTAAGTGGTCAATATCAACTTTCAATTGACAATGCATTAATTTTTTGTAAAAACCTAATTAATGAAGGAATAAACTCAATAATATTATTTGGTGTTTCATCGAAGAAAGATGATACTGGAAAAATTTCATGCTCAAGTAAAAGTATTGTTCCAAAAGCAATTAAGGAGATTAAAAAAACGTTTGGTGATAAACTTTTAGTTATGGCAGATGTTTGTAATTGTAGTTACACAAATCATGGCCACTGTGGAACAATAGTTGATAATGATGTTCACAATGATTTAACCTTGGAAACATTATCAATGCAGGCTTTAACTTTAGCAAAAGCAGGTGCTGATGTACTAGCTCCCTCTGACATGATGGATGGAAGAGTTCAATCAATTAGAAATAAACTTGATTCATCTGGTTTTGAAAAAATACCCGTTTTCCCCTACTCTGTAAAATATGCGTCTGCATTTTACGGACCTTTTAGAGATGCAGTGGGAAGTGGGCCAAAAAAAGGGGACAGAAAGTCCTATCAAATGAGTTTTAAAAACTCCAAAGAATATTTTAGAGAAGTTGAACAAGATTTAACAGAGGGAGCTGATGCGATTATTATTAAGCCTGCTTTGGCATATCTTGATGTAATAAGTAAAGTTAGTAACAACTATAATATTCCAATAATTGCATACAATGTTAGTGGTGAGTATTCAATGATAAAATCATCAGCTGAAAAAGGTCACATAAATGAAATGGATATTATTATGGAAACAATGTGCTCAATGAAAAGAGCTGGTGCAAATGCCATAATAACTTATTTTGCTTTTGAAATAGCTAAAAATTTAAACTCCAATGTATAACAATAGTAAAAAAGCATTTAGTGAGGCTAAAAAATTTATTCCTGGTGGTGTTAATTCACCTGTAAGGGCATTTAAAAGCGTGAATTCAACTCCTGTTTTTTTTGAAAGAGGAAATGGTAGTAAAATGATTGATGTTGATGGAAATGAATATATTGATTGTGTTTCATCATGGGGCCCTTTAATTTTTGGTCATGCAAATCAGACCATTATTAATTCAATAACTGAAACAAGTAAAAAAGGTACTACTTATGGTGCATCAACTGAACTTGAAACTTTAGTTGCAAAAAAAATTGTAGATATGGTTCCTTCGATTGAAAAAGTGCGAATGGTTAATTCAGGGACTGAAGCAACCATGAGTGCAATAAGGTTAGCAAGAGGTTATACTAAAAAAGAAAAAATAATAAAGTTTTCAGGAAATTATCACGGTCACGGCGATAGTTTTTTAATTAAAGCAGGGTCTGGTGCAGTTACATTAGGACTTCCGGATAGCCCAGGCGTTACTAAAAACATAGCAAAAGACACGCTAATTGCAAACTTTAATGATATAGATTCTGTTATAAAACTTTTTAATGAGAATAAGGAAAATATTGCAGCAGTTATTGTTGAACCTATAGCGGGAAATATGGGTCTTGTAAAGCCAAAAACAAATTTCCTTAAACAATTAAGAACTACATGCACAAAGTTTAAGAGTGTTTTGATTTTCGATGAAGTTATGACTGGATTCAGAGTATCTCCTGGTGGTGCTCAGCAACTGTATGAGGTTTACCCCGACTTAACCACACTAGGAAAGATTATTGGAGGTGGATTACCCGTTGGAGCATATGGTGGAAAAAAAGAAATCATGAATCTATTGGCTCCAGAAGGTCCTGTTTATCAAGCAGGGACACTTTCTGGAAATCCGCTTGCAATGTCAGCAGGATTAACTGTACTTAATTTGCTTAAAAATGATGTATATGAGAAATTAGAATACATATCAAAAAAAATTGAGAATGGATGGAATCAAAATATAATAGAAACTAATACAGATGCACATGTTGCAAGAGTTGGCTCAATGATGACCTTATTTTTTACAAATAAAAATGAAATCAATAATTATGAAGATGCTCTTCAATTAGACACTAATAAATATGCAAAATATTTTAAACTTATGCTTGACATGGGTATATATCTGCCTCCTTCACAATACGAATGTTTATTTTTATCCTCTGTTATTAATGAAAATGACATACAAAGCTTAATCAAATCTAATAAAAAAGCACTTGAGGAATTAAAGAATGAATAATATATTTTTAGATACAATCAATGGAAAAAGCAGCTCTAGACCACCTGTATGGTTTATGAGGCAAGCTGGCAGAATTCTTCCATCATATAGAAAACTTAAAGAAAGTCATAATTTTTATGACATGATGAAAGATCCTGAATTATCTTCAGAAGTAACTTTATTACCGATTAATGACTTAGGGGTTGATAGTGCAATATTATTTTCAGACATATTAGTTATTCCAGATGCTTTAGGTCTAAATCTAATATTTACCAAAAATGGTCCAAAATTTACAAATGCTTTGAACAATGAAAACTTTAATCATTTAAACTTTGATCCTCAGAAATTAGAATATATATATACAAACATTAAAAAAACTGTTGAAATTAAAAATACAACTCCTTTAATTGGTTTTTGCGGTGGTCCTTTAACAACCTTTATGTTCATGTTTAGGGGAGATGAAACTCAAAAAAGCTTTAAAGATGCTATAAAGTTTTTCTACAATAACAGAGAAGAAAGCATGAAAATTATTGAACAAATAACGGAAGCTTCTATAGTTTATGTAGAGAATCAAATTAAAAGTGGGATTCAGTGTTTTCAGCTCTTTGAAACATATTGTGGAAGTATACCATATGATCTTTATAAAGAATGCATATTACCATATTCAAAAAAAATACTTAATAGGGCAAAAGAATTGGATTGCCCTACAATCTTTTTTCCAAAGGACTTTTCACTAGGATTAAAATATATCAATAAAGATATATGTGATTTTGTAAGTATAGACTGGACCATGAAATTAGAAGATGCCAGAAATTTAGTTGATAAAAACGTAGGATTACAGGGTAATATGGATCCTAGAATTTTCTACTATAATGAGTTAAAAATTGAAAGCTATTTAGAATCTCTTTCAATTTTTGGTAAGAATAATCATGATTGGATTTTTAATCTAGGTCATGGTTTTTTACCTGATATTGATTATAAAAAAGTACAAAATACAGTCAAGTGGATTAAAAATAAAAATTGGAATAGATAAAATGAAAGTTGACGATAAATTAATAAAAAAATATAGTAAGACAGGACCTAGATATACATCATATCCTCCTGCAACTTTTTTTGACACAAATTTTACTAATGATGATTTCAAAGAGAAAATAATTCAGTCTAATAACGAGAATCCGCAAAATATTTCTGTTTATATACATATTCCTTTCTGTCCTCAAATTTGTCATTTCTGTGGATGTACTACTGAGTCAGGCTTTACAAAACCTTTTTTAGAGAGATATGTAGATGCTGTAATAAAAGAGATTGACTATGTTGGTAAATTAATCAATAAAAACAGAAAATTAACACAAGTACATTGGGGTGGTGGCACACCTAATGCAATTTCTTTAAAGTATATAGAAAAAATAACTAATAAGTTATACGAAGAATTTGATTTTTCTGATAATTATGAAATGGCGATTGAGTGTAATCCAGCTCATTTAGAGTTTAAACATATTGAGCTACTCAAAAAGTTTGGATTTAATAGAATTTCATTAGGAATTCAAGATTTCAGAAATGATGTTTTGGATGCAATTAATAGAAAACCATCTAAACATCCAATTGATGATATAATTAAAAAAATTAAAGATGAAGGCTTCACAGGAACAAATATTGATCTTGTTTATGGACTGCCATTACAAACGGTTGAAAGTTTTAAAAACACAGTTAAAAGAGCAATTGAATTAGATACAGAACGTATTGTTACTTTCTCTTATGCTCATGTTCCATCAATACTACCGAGACAAAAGATTTTAGAACAAATTGGATTTCCTAGCTCTAAAGAAAAGGCTACCATGTATGAGAATTCTTATGATTTATTTATGAAAGCAGGCTATGTTTCAATTGGAATGGATCATTTTTCAAAACCTGGTGATGAATTTGAGATTGCATTAAACAATAAACAACTTCATAGAAACTTTCAGGGATATTGCACTAGAGAAACAACTGGTCAAGTTTATGCGTTTGGTGCATCATCAATATCACAATTAGATTCTGCTTATATACAAAACATAAAAAATGCAGCTCAATACATAAACTCAATAGAAAAAAACAATTTAGCTGTACTTAGAGGATATGCAGTTAACAATGAGCAAAAAATTGTTAGAGATACAATAAATTCAATAATGTGTAATTATTACCTTGATTTATCTGAAATTGCTGCTAAAAATAATTGCTCAAAGAATAAAGTAATTGAAGCAATAGACTTCAATCCGTCAAAATTTGAAGATTTCATATGCGATAATCTTATAAAAATTGAAGATTCAAAGTTGATTGTTTTTGAAAAAGGCAGATTATTTACTAGAAATATTGCAATGAGATTTGATCCTTTAATCAACCAAAAAGCAGGAACTTACTCAAATACTATTTAGATGAAAGGACTTTTAATGATAAACTTAGGTTCACCTGACAGTACAGATGTAAAAGATGTAAAAAAATATCTTGATGAATTTTTAATGGATGAAAGAGTAATTGGAAAAAGTTATTGGTTTAGATGGTTTTTGGTTAAGGTTATCATCTTAAACACTAGACCTAAAAAATCTGCTAAGGCATATAAAAAAATTTGGTGGAAAGAAGGCTCACCCCTTATTGTTTTGTCAAAACGTTTATTTGAAAAAGTGAAAAAGTTCATTAATATTCCTGTAGCACTGGCAATGAGATATGGTTCAATAAGTATCAATAAAGGAATAAAGGAACTATATGAATTAGGTGTCAAAGAAATTGTTGTTCTTCCACTTTATCCTCATTACGCTATGTCATCATATGAGACTGTAGTTGAAAAAGTTAAGGAGGAGGTTAAAAATAATTTTCCTGGTGTTAATTTGAAAATCGTTTCACCATTTTACAAGGAAAAAAACTACATAAATCTATTAAGTAAAAAGATTGAGGATAAGATAAAAAATATTGATTATGATCATATTTTATTTTCTTATCACGGAATACCAATAAGTCATTTAAAAATTTCAGATCCAACTAATAGTCATTGTTATAAAGTTAATAACTGTTGCTCAACAAAATCTGATGCGCATCAATATTGCTACAAACATCAAGTTCTTGAAACAACCGAAGCTGTAGTGAAAAAATTGAAAATTGATGAGGATAAATATAGCAACGCTTTTCAATCTAGACTTCCAAATGAGGCATGGTTAAAACCATATACTGATGATGAGCTTGTTCGTTTAGCAAAAGAGGGTAAGAAAAAATTAGTCATAGTAACCCCTGCTTTTGTTACAGATTGTTTAGAAACACTTGAAGAGATAGCCATGGAAGGTAAAGAGGAGTTTTTAGAGGCAGGAGGTGAAAAGTATCATTATGTACCATGCCTAAATGATGATGATGATTGGGCAAAAATTCTGGCTAAATGGAGTAAAAAAGTAGCTGTCTAGAATGATAGAAATCAACACTGTTATAATTGGAGGAGGTATTAGTGGATTAAGTGCTGGACATTTTTTAAAAAAGAAGGGATTAGATTTTGTAATAATTGAATCTGACAAAACATCTGGTGGAGTTATTCAAAGTATTAAGAAAAATGGATTTATTTATGAAAATGGTCCTAATACTATTTTAAATAACAACTCTTCAATTGATCAAATTCTTAGAGATTATAATTTAATTGATAAAAAAATTATCCCTGATAAAAACATAAGTTCAAATCGATATGTATATCATTATGAAAATCCTGAGGCTGTTCCTAGTAGTTTCATTAAGTTTTTAAGGACTCCCCTACTATCAATAAGATCTAAAATCAATATCTTTTTAGAGTTATTTAAGTCTCCTCATAAAAAGAATACATCTGTTTTAAATTTTATTTCAAGAAGATTTGGAAAAGAATTTCATGATAATTTAATCGAGCCATTTCTGACAGGTGTTTA
>CABXUS010000023.1 GCA_902515405.1 uncultured Bacteroidota bacterium
TTTATTTTATTTACCAAAAAGAATAAAGTGCTTTTTGAATTTCTCTTTTATGCAGGTATTATTGGTGGTATTCAAGCTTTTTTAACACCTCAAATTAACAATTTTGACGGATCATATTATGAGTATATAGAATATCATTTTAGTCATGCTGGAATTATCTTACTCCCAATTTTCATGTATAATTTTTTAAATTATAATCTCGATAGCTATTCGTGGTTAAGGGTAGTATTGTATCTAAATATTGTTTTGATGGTGGTTATGCCGCTTAACTTTCAGATTGATTCAAATTATATGTATTTAGCATATCCACCTAATGTTAATAATCCTCTTATAATTGGAGAATGGCCATATTACGTTATTTATTGGGAATTTATTATTGTTATTTTTACATATACCACATATGTAATTTCAACAAGAAGAAAAGTTTAAAATGAAATCCCCTATTGAAACTTTCTCAGAATGGGTTAAAAATGGAAAAGATGATGGGATGGAGAAAAATCATTATGAGCCAGTTTCTAAAATTATTGAACTAGTTATTTCTACAGATAAAAAATTCAATATAATTGATGCAGGTTGTGGAAATGGATGGGCAGTTAGGTTGGTTGCAAATGAAAAGAATTGTAAGTCTGCATGTGGAGTTGACGGCTCACAACTTATGATTCAAAAGGCAAAAAAAAATGATCTAATTAATAATTATATTCATGCTGATTTAAATACCTGGAACCCAATTACTAAAGTTGATGTAGTAATGTCAATGGAAGTGTTTTATTATTTTAAAAATCCTCAAAAAATTATAAATAACATTTTTAACTATTGGCTTAAACCAAATGGAAGGCTAATTATTGGAGTTGATTTTTATTATGAGAATCCTCAATGTCACGATTGGCAGAAACAAACTGGAGTGTCAATTATGAATCTATTAAAAATTAAAGAATGGACTAACTTATTTAAAAAGGCCGGATTTAAAGATGTCAAAAAACATCAATTTTGTGCATCAGGAGAATGGAAGGGAACACTAGTTGTTGAGGGTACTAAAATTTAAAATTGAGTCATTTAAAAATATTACTCCTCCATTCAGATCATATATGTTTTTAAATCCATTTTCTAGTAGTTTTTTTGCTCCAATTAAACTCCTTCTTCCAGATCTACAATATAATAGTAATTTATCTTGTTTATTATACTTTTCAAATTTTTTTAAAAAAAGAGAATCATAAAAGTCAATATTAATTGCATTTTCTAGTCTACTTGTTTTAAATTCTTCACTTGTTCTGACATCAATTAGTTCAATTTTATTAAATTCCTTAAGTCTTAAATAGTCATCAAAACCTATTGACTTAATCTGTGAATTAGAATTAAATGTAAAAAAAATAAAAGAAAGAAAAACAATTTTTTTCATTAATTAAGTGCTTTTTGGATTCCATTAAATCCTTTATCAACATTAACTAACTTTTTAAATCCTTTTCTGAGTAAAATTGAGCAAGCTATTACGCTTCTATACCCACCAGCACAAAATAAATACATTATTTTATCATTGGAGATTGAAATTTCATCATCAATAAGTTTTAGTGGAATATTAATGGCATTTTTAAACGAGCCATTGTTAAATTCAGATTTTGTCCTGACATCTAAGATTTTAGAGTTAATACTGCTATTAATAAAATCATTAGGTTGTACATTATCAAGAGAGTTGGTTTTATAATAAAGCTCTAGATTACTATTGTCTTTAAAAAGTATATATCCCAAACAATTATCAAATCCAATCCTACTTAGCCTTGTAATTGCTTCTTTTTGTTTTCCATGATTACAAACAATAATGATTGGAGTATAAATATCTTTTAAAATTTCACCAACCCAAGGAGCAAAACGACCATTTAAACCAATAAATATTGAATTTTCTATATGACAATCAATAAATTCATGTGTATGTCTTGTATCTAATATTAAAATATCGGGATTATTTAATAATTTCTTGAACTCTGAAGGATTAATTTCATTAAGAGATCTATTTAAAACTTCATCAATATTTTCATAGCCTTCTTGGTTTAATTTAACATTTGAAGGAAAATATGCTGGAGGATTAGGGAGATTGTCAGTTAACTCCTTAATAAATTCATCTTTATTTAAGACACCATTCATTGAATAATTAATTTTTTTTTGATTTGACAATGAGTCAACTGTTTCTTTCATCATGCTTTTACCACAAGCTGATCCAGCTCCATGACCAGGATACACAGTAATATTGTCATCTAAGGGTTTAATCTTATTATTAATTGAATCATACAGAAGAGACGCTAATTCTTCCTTAGTCATACCTTTGTATCTTTGAGCTACATCAGGAATACCAACATCACCTAAAAAAAGCGTATCACCTGTAAAAATTGAATGTTGTTTATCACGTTCGTCTATTAATAAAAATGAGGTACTTTCCAGAGTATGTCCAGGGGTGTGTATAACCTTTAGTTTTATTTTTCCAATATTAAAAATATCACCTTCCTTTGAAATAATACAATCGTATGTTGGATCTGCATTGGGTCCATAAACTATTGGTGAACCTGTATGTTTTGAAAGAGTTAAATGACCACTAACAAAGTCTGCATGAAAGTGTGTCTGAAATATATACTTGATTTCAGAATTATTTTCCTTGGCTTTTGTTATAAAATGGTCTACTTCTCTACTTGGATCTATTATAGCCACTTCACCATCACTTTCTATGTAATATGAAGCTTGTGATAGACACGAAGTATATATCTGATCTATAATCATATTGCAAATTTAAAAAATATGAAAGAATAATATTTTTATTTTTTTAATTAAATTAGATATGAATGAAATCTGGAATAATTAATCTTAATGTTGTGCCTGTAAGAAAAAAAGATAATGCCAAGTCTGAGATGATCAGCCAACTTTTTTTTGGTGAAACAATAACAATTATTAAAATTATTAATAAATGGAGTTTTGTAAAATGCAACATTGACAATTACGAAGGTTGGATAAGAAATTTACATTACAAAAAATTAAGCAATGTTGAGTATTTAGAAATATCAAACAAAAAAAATATTTTTTCAAGCACTGAGTTAAAAATTAAAGATATTATCAATGAAATTGTAATACCAACTGGAAGTTTAATAAGTTCAGCTAAATTTCTAAATTATGAACATGAGGAAAATCAAAATGTTATATCAATATCTAAAATTGCTAAATCATTTTTAAACTCACCTTATTTATGGGGAGGAAAAACTAAATTTGGAATAGATTGTTCAGGTCTAGTTCAATCTGTCTTTAAAACATTTAATATAATTCTTCCCAGAGATGCAAAAGATCAATCTAAAAAGGGGATTGAAATCATTAATGAATTCAAAAATGGAGATTTAGCATTTTTTGGAGATAATAAAGAAAAAATATCTCATGTTGGAATAATATTAAAGAATGAAAAAATTATTCACGCATATGGAAAGGTGCGTATAGATTCAATTAGTGATAAAGGAATTTATAACAGTGAAGAAAATAAAATCACACATTGTCTACAAACTATAAAAAGAATAATTTAGTTTCCTTGAAGTTCCTCAATTTTAGCTTTCAATTTGGAAAACATTTCAGTATTACCTAATTGACCGTATATATTTCTTAATAACTTTAAGACATCCAAATCATCAGGCTCAACAGTTAAAGATTTTTCTAAAATAGGTACAACTTCTAGATATATTTGTTCTTTCCTTTTTAATAGCTCATCATATTTTTCATTATCTTTTTTGGAAGTACCTAGAGAGTTCATTTCCTCAACTAAGAGCTTTTCTTCATCCAATAATGTTTCAGCTAAGCCTAAATAACCTCTATTGTAATTAAATTCAGCTGATTTTCTGAAATACTTCTCAGCAGAATCAAGGTCTCCCTGATCTGAAAAAATAATACCTAAATTAAAATACAACAAACCATTTTCAGGATCCATTTGAACAGCTTTTTCCATGACATTTTTAAATTTTTCAACATACAACAATCTGTCATTTTCATTATCACTTTCATTACTTATACGTAAATAAATATTTCCCTCCGTCAATAGTAAACCTAAATCGTTAGGTTGGAGTTTTCTTGCATCTTGTACAGCTTTTTCAGCAATTATAAATTCGCCTTTTTGAACATAAATAACTGCAATATTCTTGACAATTCCAGGGAGTCTTGATTCTGTTTGACCAACCCGTGGGTTTGAATAATCTTTATTGCTTTTTAATAAATTATACTCTGTTTCATTGATTTTTATTTCATTACCAGTTTCATTTTCAGTAATAAAGTATTCTTTTACAATGCCAGTGTAACCCTTTTCTTTAAGTATTAAATAATATTTTAATGCAGTATCAAAATCTTGAGCACTTACTGAACTTTCAGCAGCAAAATATAAATAATCAATATATTTATCTGTATCAAACTCATATGCCATTATTAATTTTTTTGAAGCATCTAGAAAATTACCGCTTTTATTATCATTGACAGCAGAACTAACAATTGTGTTTGGAATAGTAATGATTAAGTTTTCATATTCTTGCTCAACCTTTGTCGGATATACAGATTTACTTATTGATGATAACTGAAGAAATGAAGAAATAGCATTTTCATAGAACTTTAATTCAAGGTTGACCTTAGCATCATAAAAATAATACTGAGCTCTGTATTTATCTTCTGAAGCTAGAATTAATGTTTTTGAAGTCTCTAGTTCGTCCTTTGCCTCTATAAAAAAAGATCCAAGTACTAATTTGTCAATTTTTCTTAATTCTTTCTTTTGAGATTGAACACTTAATGAAAATAAAAGTAAAGTTGTAAAAAGAATAGCTCTCATAATTTTTTAAATGTATTAATTTATTTGATCATCATCAACAACTTCAATGTTTTCAATATCTTGAACATCATCATTATCGAGAACAACTTTTGCAACCGCTGCAATAGAATCATCATCTTTTAAATTAATCAGTTTGACACCTTGAGTAGCTCGACCCATAATTCTCAATGAATTAACTTCCATTCTAATAGCAATTCCAGATTTATTAATTATCATTAAATCATCACCATCAGAGACATTTTTTATAGAAACTAAACTTCCAGTTTTTTCTGTTATTGAAATTGTCTTAACACCTTTACCACCTCTATTGGTAATTCTATAATCATCAAGTTTAGATCTTTTACCATATCCGTTTTCTGAAACAACAAGAATATCACTATCCATATCATTTACTGATAACATTCCAACAACTTCATCATTGTTATCTTTAAGTCTAACACCTCTAACACCTGAGGCATTTCTTCCCATTGGTCTAGTTTTACTTTCCTCAAATCTAATACACTTACCTGATTTAACTGACATTAAAATCTGTGAATTTCCTGTGGTTAATTTTGCCTCAAGTAATTCATCACCTTCTTTAATTGTAATTGCATTAATACCATTTGATCTTGGCCTTGAATACTGTTCTAATGATGTTTTTTTAACTTGACCTTTCTTTGTACACATTATTACATAATGGTCATTAATATAGGTTTCATCTTTTAAATCCTGAGTACAAATAAAAGCCTTAACCTTATCATCAGGTTCAATGTTTATCAGGTTTTGGATAGCTCTACCTTTTGACAACTTACTTCCCTCAGGAATTTCATAAACTCTCATCCAAAAACATTTTCCTTTTTGGGTAAAGAAGAGCATGTATTGATGATTAGTTCCAACAAATAGATATTCCAGAAAGTCTTCGCTTCTAGTTGTAGATCCTTTTTGACCAACTCCTCCTCTGTTTTGAGTTCTGTATTCCGCTAGTGGAGTTTTTTTAATATATCCAGCATGAGATATTGTAAGAACAACTTTTTCATCAGGAATCATATCTTCAATACTTAATTCACTACCTGCAAATTCAATTACCGATCTTCTTTCATCACCGTGTTTTTCTTTTATTTCAAGAAGTTCTTCAGTAATTATTGACATCCTTCTTTCTTTATCATCTAAAATATCCTTTAAATCTTTTATCAGCTCAATTAAGCTGTCATATTCATCTCTTAACTTTCCTTGCTCAAGACCAGTTAATTGTCTTAGGCGCATTTCAACAATAGCTTTTGATTGAATTTCAGTAAGACTAAATTTTTCAATCAAGTTTTTTCTTGCATCATCTGCATTGTTTGAGGATTTAATTAATTCAATAACTTTATCGATATTGTCTGAAGCAATAATTAAACCCTCTAAAATGTGAGCTCTAGCTTCAGCTTTATTTAGATTAAACTTAGTTCTTCTTACAACTACATCATGTCTATGCTCAACGAAATACTTTATTACATCTTTGACGTTTAACAACATAGGTCTTCCCTTAACAAGAGCGATGTTATTAACACTAAAAGAAGATTGTAACGAAGTATACTTAAATAGTTTGTTTAAAACAATATTTGGAATAGCATCTCTTTTAAGGATATAAACAATTCTCATTCCTTTTCTGTCAGATTCATCTCTTATATTAGAAATACCTTCAATTTTTTTATCATTAACAAGCTGTGCAGTTCTTTGAATCATTTCAGCTTTATTAACTTGATAAGGTATCTCAGTTACAACTATGCATTCACGACCATTAACTTCTTCAAACTCAGCTTTTCCTCTCATAACAACTTTTCCTCTTCCAGTTTCAAAAGCAGATTTAACTCCTTCATAACCATAGATAATTCCACCAGTTGGAAAATCAGGAGCTTTAATGTGTTTAATTAATTCTTCAATTTCAATATCATTATTTTTAATATACGCTACAGTTCCATCAATGACTTCAGAAAGATTGTGAGGAGGCATGTTAGTTGCCATACCAACCGCAATACCAGATGCTCCATTTACTAAAAGGCTTGGAATTTTGGTAGGTAGAACAGTAGGTTCTTTTATTGAATCATCATAGTTCAATTGAAAATCTACTGTATCTTTATCAAGATCTTCAACCATATCTTCTGAAATTTTCTTCAATCTAGCTTCAGTATATCTCATAGCAGCAGGACTATCACCATCAATCGAACCAAAGTTTCCCTGACCATCAACTAGCATGTATCTTAGACTCCAATCTTGAGCCATTCTCACCATTGTATTATAAACAGAGCTGTCACCATGAGGATGATATTTTCCCAATACCTCACCTACAATAAATGCAGATTTCTTAAACTTACTATTTGACCTTAAACCAAGTTCACTCATTCCAAATAAAACTCTTCTGTGAACAGGCTTCAATCCATCTCTGACATCAGGAAGTGCTCTTGAAACTATAACAGACATTGAATAATCAATGTATGCTGACTTCATCGCTTCTTCAATATTTATTGGTATTAATTTTTCACCTTCTGCCATGGTAATATTTTATATATTATAAAGATAATTATATGAGTAAAAAGATGATATTTAAATAATGTAGATTTTAATAAACTTATTAACATTTTTTTTATTTTTTAGAATAAGTTAATTTATTTTAGTTTAATTTTATTAATTATTATTTTTACAACATGGACGATAATTTTTCATCAAGAGTAAAAGATGTTATTACATATAGTAAAGAAGAAGCAGTTAGATTAGGTCATGATTTTATTGGTACTGAGCACTTATTGTTAGGTATCCTAAGAGATGGTGGTGGAAAAGCTATTAAAATTTTGAATTCTTTAGATATTGACCTAGATTTCTTAAGAAAGAAAATTGAAATTCTTAGTCCTCCAAACCCAATAATGAATTTTGAAGAAAACCTTAGAAAAAATCTTCATTTAACAAGACAAGCTGAAAGGGCATTAAAAACAACTTTTTTAGAAGCAAAGCTTTTTCAAGGTAATTCTATTAATACTGCTCATTTACTTCTATGTATTTTAAGGAACGAGAATGATCCAACAACAAAACTTTTGGAAAAACTAAATCTTAACTATGAAGTTGTAAAAGATCAGTTTAAAGAAAACATTTCTGAAACAAATGATAGTTATGAAGACGTAACTTCTTCACAAACTTTTGATGAAACACCTGATGATGATGAAAACTCTATCGAACAAAACCCCTTCAATGTAAAGTCTTCTCAAAATAAATCTAAAAAATCTAAAACTCCAGTGCTTGACAATTTTGGAAGAGATTTAACATTGTATGCTTCTGAAGGAAAACTTGACCCTATTATTGGAAGAAATAAAGAAATTGAAAGAGTATCTCAAATTTTAAGCAGAAGAAAAAAGAATAACCCTTTACTTATTGGAGAACCAGGAGTTGGTAAATCTGCAATAGCAGAAGGATTAGCTTTAAGAATTGTTGAGAGAAAAGTCTCTAGATTACTATACAACAAAAGAGTTATATCCTTGGATTTAGCAAGCGTAGTAGCAGGGACAAAATACAGAGGACAATTTGAAGAGAGAATGAAGGCTGTTATGAACGAAATTGAAAAAAATAAAGATATAATCTTGTTCATTGATGAAATTCATACAATTGTTGGAGCTGGTGGAGCAATGGGCAGTTTGGATGCATCTAATATGTTCAAGCCTGCGTTGGCCAGAGGAGAAATTCAATGTATAGGTGCTACAACTCTAGATGAATATAGAAAATATATTGAAAAGGATGGTGCTCTAGAAAGAAGATTTCAAAAGATTATTGTTGAACCAACATCAATTGATGAAACAATTGAAATTCTAAACAATATCAAACACAAATATGAAGATCATCATAATGTTAAATATTCTGAAGATGCTATAAAAGCTTGTGTAAATCTAACAGATAGATATATAAACGATAGAAATTTACCCGATAAAGCAATTGATGCTATGGATGAAGCTGGATCAAGAGTACATATAACAAACATGGATGTTCCTAAAGAAATTGTTGATTTAGAAAACAAATTAGAGTCCGTAAGGCTTAAAAAAAATTCTGTAGTTAAAAATCAGAAATATGAGGAAGCTGCAAGATTAAGAGATGATGAGAAAAAAATTGAAAAAGAATTATTGGATCAACAAATTATGTGGGATGATGAATTGAAGAAAAAAAGAGAATTAGTTTCTGAAGATAATATTATTGAAGTTGTTTCATTAATTTCTGGTGTCCCACTAAGAAAAATCGATCAAACTGAAAATGTAGTTGAATTTAATTTAGAAGACAGTATAAAAGAAAAAATTATTGGTCAAGATACAGCTATTGAAGCAGTTGTGAGCGCTATTCAAAGAAATAAAACTGGATTAAAAGATCCAAACAAACCAATAGGTTCGTTTATTTTTCTAGGTCAAACAGGTATTGGTAAAACACAATTAGCAAAGTCACTTGGAGAGGAATTGTTTAACAATAAAGACTCTCTTATTAGAATTGACATGAGTGAGTATATGGAAAAGTTTTCTGTGAGTAGGCTGATTGGAGCACCTCCAGGCTATGTTGGTTATGAAGAAGGTGGTCAACTAAGCGAAAGAGTGAGGAGAAAACCATATTCTGTTGTTTTATTAGATGAAATCGAAAAAGCTCACCCAGATGTTTTTAATATGTTATTACAAGTATTAGATGATGGATATTTGACAGATAGTGTGGGAAGAAAAATTGATTTCAAAAATACTGTTATTATAATGACTTCAAATATTGGTACTAGAAAACTAAAAGACTTTGGAACTGGCGTTGGATTTGATACAGAATATAAAAGGAATGATGAAAATAAATTATCATCTGAAATCCTTAAAAAAAGTCTTAGTAAAAAATTCTCACCTGAATTTTTAAATAGAGTTGATGAAATTGTTGTGTTTAATACTCTAAGTCATGTCGAAATAGAAAAAATTGTAAAAATTGAATTAAATAATTTTAAGGATAGACTAAAAAGTGTTAATTATAATCTTAAAATTGAT
>CABXUS010000024.1 GCA_902515405.1 uncultured Bacteroidota bacterium
GCAAATGGATCTAAAGACTGGAAATCGATAATACACAATTTTTATGATCCTTTCAGTAGTGTAATAGATGATGTTCAAAAAAATGCAAAAAGAGAAACTGGAGAAAGAATATTAGGAGTTGATCCAAAGTCTGGAAGACAGCTAAGTGTAAAACTTGGTAAATATGGTCCCATTGCTCAGATTGGTAAAGTAGATGAAGAAGAAAAACCTGTTTTTGCAAGTTTATTACCTGATCAACAAATTAGTAAAATTTCATATGATGATGCTTTAAAATTATTTGAATTACCTGTTTTTGTTGGTGAATATGAAAATGAGAAAATTGAAGCTAATATCGGTAGATATGGTCCATATATACGTTTTGATAAAAAATTTATTTCAATTCCAGATGGGTTTAATCCTTTCACAATAACTCTAGAAAAATCTATTGAGCTTATTGACTTAAAAAGAGAGGCAGATAAACCAATAGCTAACTATAAAACTTTTGATGTTTCCAAAGGAAGGGGAAGATTTGGTCCTTTTATTAAATGGAATAACACTTTTATCAATGTTAATAAGAATTACGATTTTGATAAACTGAATGAAAAAGATTGTATTGAATTAATTGAAGAAAAAATTAAAAAGGACAAAGAAAAGATTCTTGTTGAATGGTCATCAGACGGAATTACTATTGAAAAAGGGAGATGGGCAAAAGTATATATTATTAAGGGTAAAAAGCGAATACCATTAGCTAAGAATATTGATCCCCTAAAAATAACCCTAAAAGAAGCTAAGGAATATTTAAAAATTAAGAAAAAATAAGATTTTGTTTCTCGAATACTTTGAATCTGTAGATAACAAATTAATTGATTTTATTGAAAATCTAAATTTTAATCAAATTGGAAAAAATATTAAAATCAACGGCCGTGATGATTTAAGTTCAATTGAATCATCAGACCTAGTAATTTTCTCTATTAGTGATTTTAGATTAGACACTACAAATTCAAAGTCTTTTAATGCCGATAAAGATTTCCGAAAGAAATTTTACTCTTTATTTTATTCAGACTGGAGTTTAAAACTTTTTGATTTAGGTAATTTAATTAACGGTAATTTAGTTTCAGACACACAATTTGCTCTAAGAAATATTATTGAGTTTTGTATTAAGAATCAAATTTTTGTTATTTCATTAGGTGGTTCTCAAGACTTCACTTTGGATTTTTATTCATCATTGAAAAAGAGTTTAAGTAAAATTAATTTAGTAGCTGTAAATAATAAATTGGAATTTTCTAATGAAAATAATGAGTCATACTTATCCAAAATAATAATGGATGAAAATAATAAACTAAATCATTTTTCAAATATTGGCTTTCAAAAGCATTTAAATTCAATTGATGAGATTGATTTAATTAAAAAAATGAAGTTTGAATCATTAAGTTTAGGAAAGATTAAATCAGATTTAAATGAAGCTGAACCAATTTTAAGAGACTCTAACTTAATATCTTTTAATATCAATTCAATTAAATCAGGTGATATTAATAATGCACATCAATATCCTAATGGTTTAACATCATACGAGTTTTGCTCTTTAGCTAGATTTTCTGGATTAAGCTTAAAATCAAATGTAATTTCTTTCTTTGATAATTGGGATTTTTCAATTTTGAATTCATTATTAGCCGAATCAATTTGGTATGTAATTGATGGTTTTTCATCTAGAATTGATGAAAAACCAGATAGTGATAATGATAATTTCACTTATTATTTTATAGAAATTGATAATTATAAATTTAAATTTTATCATAGTTTAATTTCTGATAGATGGTGGGTTGAGTTTTTAAATGATAATATAATATCTATTGAAAAAAATATTATTTCTTGTAGCTATAATGATTATTATAATTGCAAAAATTCTGTTATTTCAGAAAGAATTTTAACAAGATTAAAAAATAAAATAACATGAAATTAATTCAAAATTGTTATTTTAGGGCACAAATATTGATTATAGTTTATAAACAACAATGAAAAAAAGTTTATTATTATTGTTAGTTTTAGGATTCTTTTTGTCCTGTTCAAAGGGTGACCGGGGTGAATTAATTGGTGTAAAAACAGCAAAGTTTTTCCCTGATAAACCTCAAGGAATGGTTTTAATTCCGTCGGGATCTTTCACAATGGGCCCATCAAACCCGAATGCTCTTTTAGATCAAAACCCAACATTAAAAACCGTTACAATTAAAGCTTTTTACATGGATGAAACGGAAATCACAAATAGTGAATACAGACAGTTTGTTAATTGGGTTCGAGATTCTTTGGTTAGACATGAATTAGCAATTAGATCATATGTGTTGAATAAACTAAATCTTGATGAAGAAGGAAGACCAAAAGTTGATGATGATAATACCAAGTTAGCTGATTATTTCCCAATATATCCAAGAAATGTTGTTGAGGACGATGATGATGCATCCACATTCGAAAAATATAAATCATCTCAAGGAACAAATGTTAGTATTGAAAAGAAGTCAACTTGGAAAATTGATTGGTCACCAAAGGTTTTTTATGATAGAGATCAGTATCCCGATATTGAATATGCCAAAACTCTTGAGGGTGATATTGATTATCTAGATTTAGGAAAGGAGTATGATAATGGAGCAGATCTTACTGTCAGTGCACTTGGAGCCAGAGCAGATGAGTTAAGAGATGGATTTTTTATTCCTGCCGATGAAACTCCTAATGAATTGAGAGCTTTTAGGACTAAAAGATTAAAATATTCATACAGGCAATACATAGATGGTGATGAAGATGGTGTTCCAGACAAGTGGAGCGAATATAAGGAAATTGAGGTATATCCAGATACCACAGTATGGTACAAAGATTTTTCATACAGCTACAACGAACCTATGCACAATAATTACTTTTGGCATGACGCCTATGCTGAATACCCTGTGGTTGGTGTTTCTTGGGATCAAGCTGCAGCCTTTGCTCATTGGAGAACTTTTTATAAAAATCAACATAAAAGAAAAGCTAAAAAAAACGTACAATTGGTTAGTGACTTTAGACTACCAACTGAGGCTGAATGGGAATATGCTGCTAGAGGAGGATTAGAAAGAGCTGAATATCCTTGGGGAGGCCCGTATACATATGATGATAAAGGTTGTTTTCTAGCAAATTTTAAACCAGAAAGAGGTAATTATATTGCTGATCAAATTTTATATACTGCTGAGGCCGAATCATACTGGGAAAATGATTACGGTCTATTCAATATGGCTGGAAATGTTTCTGAATGGACAGATTCAAATTACGAAAAATCATCTAAAGATTTTGTTTCCGGATTGAATCCAAATGTAGAGGGTAATGAAAAAAACAAAAGAAAGGTTGTTCGTGGAGGTTCATGGAAAGATGTAGCACACTTTCTGAAAGTTTCATCAAGAGATTATGAACTCCAAAATAAAAAAAGATCTTACATAGGTTTTAGAACTGTTCAAAGTTATATGGGTGAAGATGTTGGATTTCAAGAAAACCCTAACAAAATATTTTAAATTAAAAAAATTATGAAAAAAGCAAAAGCAAAAAAGAAATTTTTACCAGAAAATGTTATTGAATTGATGTTTGGATTAGGCGCATCGGTTGTTATTGTAGGTGCCCTACTAAAAATTACTCATCAAGAATTTGGATTTATTAATGGAGATAACATGTTAACTGTTGGATTAATGACAGAAGCAGTAATTTTTGGAATCGCAGGAATCCAAGGCTATATGACAGGAGATTCATCCGTTGAAGATAAAGGTCTTCAAACAATTGAAGCTGAAACGCAAAATTTACAGAGTGCAGTAGATCAAACAGTTGCGGGTTTATCTGCTTTAAACAGTAACTTGACAAATGCTGCAAAAGCAACATCTGCCATCGTAGTTCCAAAAGATATCAGTGAAAACATGAGTTCTTACAATAGCAATCTAGCGAGTGCTGCTTCTAAAGTAAAAACTATTAATGAATTATATGATTCATTAAGCTCTAATTTGTCAGAAATAAATTCGTCTACTGGTTCGATGAATATTCCTGAGGGACTTGGAGAAGAACTTACACAAATGAAAAAGACTATTAATGAACTCAATGCGAAATATGCTGCTATGCTTGAGGGTATGAAAAACTAATTTATGGCTGCCGAAAAAGTAAGTACCAGACAAAAAATGATAGGCATGATGTACCTCGTGTTTATTGCTATGCTTGCGTTAAATATTAGTAAGGAAGTTTTAGCAACTATTGGTGTTATTAATGAGGATCTTGAAAACAGTATACAGCAAATCTCTAATGATAATATTATTAAGTATGCTACTATTGATAATTTGCAAACTCAACCTGAATATCAGGTGATATACCCTTTTGTTCAACAATTAAAAGAAAAATCCAATTCATACGTTAACTATATTAAAGGACTCAAAGAAGACCTTCTGAATAGTGACAAAGAGGGAACTGATTATATAAGGGAAATAAAAAATAAATCAAATAAAGAGAAACCAAGTCAAACTATGACTGATTATCAGGTAATGGATAAATCTGGCCCTTTAGATGAACTGTTTTTTGAAAGATCAGAACTTCTTGAAGAAGGTAAAACTTATGAGGATAATTATATAAATTATAGAACGGATTTAATCTCAATTATCGATAGTATTAAACTTAACGATCCAAAATATTCTTCAGACGAAGTTGCACTAGCCAACCTTGTTAGTGTTGTTAGTGATTTGGATACAAGATTTGAATATCCAGAGGATGGAAAAAAATTAAATAGTGATGGAAAAGAACAGCCTTTTATGGATTATGAATTTAAAGGGTTTCCATTAGTGGCATCACTATCTAAAATGACAAAAACTCAAAATAATGCTAGATATATTGAAAATAAGTTATTGTCTGTAATTCTTGGAGAAATTGCTGCCACAACAACTGGCGGAGGGGTTCTTCAAGCATATTTAAAAACCCCAAAGGCACAATATTTTTCTGGTGAAGTTTTCGATGGAAGTATTATAATGGGTCAGAAATCAACATCTTTTGATTTTGAGGAGCAAGATTTAAAATTAATTTATCCTGGGTCTACCACACCCAGAGACTTGGTTGAGGATACTGATTATGAAATTATTGAAGGTCAAATTGTATTTAAGAAAAGATTGAATACAACTGGAAGTTATAAGTTAACTGGGTCAGTTACTAAAAAAGATGATAGAAATGTAACTACTATTTCAATTGATGAGGAATTTTCTATAATTGAAAAACCATCAACAGCAACTGTTGAAGCAATAAGAATGAATATATTGTATGAGAAACTAAGAAATCCAGTAAATATTGTATTTCCTGGTGCAGTATCTCTTCAGCAAGGATCTAAATCAAAAAATGTAAAGTTAGATTCTAAAGTTGAACAGGAACACAAGGATGAGGGTGCTAACTTTTATGCAACACCTGATAGTGGTGTAGAAGAAGTTTTTATCCAAGTAACTGGTTTGATCAATGGTAATCGAGAATCTAGTGTACCTAAGCGATTTAGAGTTAAAAAGGCCCCAGATGGTAAAGGTTCTATATTCTTAAGTAATAATGAAAATTATAAATCAGGAAGTGTTAGTCAATTTAACCTATTAAATGGCATAATTACTGGAGCTAAGCCAGATAATTTTGATTATGATTTTAATATTGAGGTAACTGAGTTTGTTGTGACTGTTGCACCAAACCAATCAGTTGAAATTAAGGGTAATTTTTTGTTGGGTACATTAGCAGATGATTATATCAAAAGAGCACCATCAGGAACTGCAATTGTATTTACTACTATTAAAGCCATTGCCTGGGAAGGTGTTAATAAGAGTCAAGCTTTTGACTATGATATAGAAGATTTTTCAGTATACAAACAATAACATAATGAGATTTATATTTTTTATTATTATACTTTTTTCAAATTCAATTTTATCACAGGCTGATTTAGTTAATGCTAAAAAACCTGCTGATATTGAAAATAAATCTTTAAATGAATTAGAAGCTCTTGAATACACGGATTTTGAAGATAATGATATCTTATGGTCGAAGGTAGTATATGAGTACATTCCTCTGAATGAAAAATTAAACTTTCCTCTTCTCTATCCAATTGAAGATGGTCAAACCAAAATTGGCAGAAAATCACTTTGGTCCATAATAAAAGAATATATAAAAAATGCTAATGAGGATGAGCTGCAACTTTTTCAAACTGATAATTTTTCATCTGAAGAAAAGTATGATAAAGAAACCGCTTTGGGTCTTATAAGTTATATTAAATCTTCACCAGCTACAATCCAATTATTGATGAACGAAGAGAATATATCAAAGGAAGAAGCAACAAAAAGAGCAAAAGCGCCAATATTTGTAAATTCAGCCCAAGTTGGTGCTTATAAAATAAAAGGAATTTGGTTTTTTGATAAAAAAGCCTCTGAATTAAAATACAGACTACTAGGAATTGTACCTGTAACTGCAGCTACAGCAGCACTTGAAAAGGGAGACGTTAATAAAACTGAAAGTGCAGAACCTTTTTGGATTTGGTACCCCTCAATTAGAGAAGAATTAAATAAACATCTAGTTTTTAACGACAGAAACAATACCAATAAAATTTCATTTGATGCTCTTTTAATTAATAGAAGATTTAGCTCATACATATATAAGTATGATAATGTTTATGGAGATAGAGAAATCAAAAAATATATTACAAAAAGAGATGGTGAAGAAGAGCACCAATATAATTTAAGACTTATAATGGAATCAGAGAGAATTAAAAAACAAATTTTAGATTTCGAGGTTGACATGTGGGGTTATTAAAATCTTAAATAAATTTAGTATATGAAAAAAATAACGACATTTCTTATTGTGTTTTTTTTTTCTATAAAATTCTATAGTCAAGATCCAATTTTTACCCAATTCTATAATGTTCCTGAATACTTAAATCCATCATTTACTGGTGGTAATGAGGGTTCAGAAATGGGTATTATTAACAGAACGCAGTGGTATGGTTTAGATTATGGACTTAACACACAGTTCTTTTATTTTAACTCTTATTTTGATGATTTTAATAGTGGATTAGGAATGAGTATTTTAAATCATCATGAAAGTATAACAAGATATAATTTTACTCAGTTAAATTTAAACTATGCATATCATATACAGCTTTCTAATGAATGGTTTTTTTATCCAAGTATTACAGCGTCATATGGTATGAAAGATTATAGTTTTGATAATTTGCTACTGGAAGATCAAATTTTAATTTCACAAGGAATAATAAATATTAACACAAACGATCCTTTCATTTCTAATGATGGCGTCTCATTTTTTGATATGTCTGCTGGATTCTTAGTTTTTAACGAGAATTTATGGTTTGGAGGTAGTATTAAACATTTAACTTCTCCTAATATTTCTTTTCAAAATGAAGGTGGTCAGGTAAAGTTAGAACAGTTTATGTCAATACATGGAGGATATAAAATTCCATTTAGTACAAGATATGCCAGAGATGATTTTAATTTGTATTTAAATTTTAACTACATGAAACAAGCTGATTTTGATCGACTTGATTTAGGAACATATATTGAATTTAATAATATATCATTTGGTGTTTTTGGTGTTTTAGCTCCAACAACTATAGATGCTGACTCTCATAAGTTTACTTCTATAAATCTTATGACAAACCTCAACTATAGAAGGTTTACTTTTGGATATTCTTATGATCTTAGTCTATCAGATTTAAGAGGTACTAAAGGTATTTTTGAAATATCTATATCTTATAATTTCAACTCTTTATTTGGAAAAGGTCCAATACCTTGTGGATGTAAATGATGAATTATAAGTTTAAAATATTATCCCTAGTATTAGTTTTATCTATTCTTTTAGGATTTGATCTTAATTCTCAATCAACTTTTAATCCCTCAGGTCAGAATACATCTGAATACACTGATGATGCAACCACAAATCATTTTTTTTACAAGCCTGCAGGTACAGTTACGTCCGTAGATATTACGGTCAGTTTAAATAAATTAAGATTTATAGATACTTCAAATAATACAAGTTATGGATGGGGGACAACTAATGCAATTCCAGATAATTGGGATTTTGAAATTTTAGATGATTTATCTGACTGTCCAAATTGTGAAGTGAATGGGAAAGTAATAACATATTCTGGTCCTGCAGAAGAGACCATCTCAGTAAAATTGAGAATTTTTGACAAAACAGTTGGGGGAAATCCTACAATTGAAAATACTAATACTATGGGATCTGTAAGTATCAGTCATAGAATTATAAGTAGACTTAGTGTTTTTAGAAAAGAATTTAATGCATGTACTGGTAAATATGAAATGGAAATTAATGAGGTAGTTGTGGGGAATAATAAACCATGTTCACCATATACCATAAAAGTGTATTCTGGTTTCAATGATCAGACAAATTTGGTTTTTGAGTCAGTAGATCAGGACAGTCCAATTTTTGAGCTAGACTTAGATGTTGGTAATTATAATTATGTTGTTTCTAATTCCTGTGGTCAGGAAGCTAATGGTGGATTTACAATCGATGAAGCCTACTCATTTGGATCTGAAATTACGTTCAGTGGTTATGTTTGTGCTGATGATCAATCCTCAACTTTAGATATTCAAATTGTTGGTGCTAAATGGCCCGTTGATTGGGAAATTACAAATCTTGATAATACTCCTACATATAATTTAACATCATCTTCGGCTACTGGTTTTAATTATGTCGGTCTTGGTAATGACCCAGCTGGCACGGTTAATTTTTCAATAACTGTTGAGGGAGTTCCTGAGGGTAGCTATAAATTTATTTTTACTGATGCAAATGATTGTACAAAAGAAAAAGAATTTAAAATTGTTAGACCACCACAACTAACTGCAGCTTTAGAAACTTCAGTACAAGAAGTTGATTGTAATGGTGATGCATCTGGATCCTTAACATTTATTGCCTCGGGTGGTTGGACTCAGCCATTTATAGATAACAATATCAATAACACTAACTGGGGAGCAGAATATGGTTTCACTTTGACTCAGCAAGGTACGGGTCAGTCATATAATCATGGAAGTATTGATTATGCTTTTGACCAAGATGGAAATAGAATTGGATATAAAACAACCTTCAATAATCTTCCAAAGGGTATATACTGTCTATCCGTTAGTGAAGATATAACAGTTAATGGATCAGATTCAGATATAATATATTCCTGCTCCAATGAGTCAGGTTGTTGGGAAATT
>CABXUS010000025.1 GCA_902515405.1 uncultured Bacteroidota bacterium
ATCCAAAAATTCCGTTTTCGGAAAAATTAAAATAAATCTATTAGTTTGTTCTAATTTCTTCAACTTTACTTATCAATTGATTTTTCATTAGATTATCATTAATAGATAATGGCAACTGATTAGGGTTTAATAAATTTGGGTTTTCAAACTCATTAATACTCAAGTCGTATAGAGCTTCTAATCCATTTTCAAAATGTATGTATTTATGAGTAGTATTTCTAATGGTATAATTTTCATTAGCAAATTCAGAGTAAATATATTCTCTTGAGTTAGAGCTATAACTGTTATTTAAAAGACTTTTAAAGCTTTTACTGTCGTTCATATTTAAATTAGATATTCCGCATAATTCACTAATAGTTGTAAATAAATCAGTTGTATTTATTAATGCACTTTCTTCTTCATTTTTTCTACTAACTTGATTACCTGAAATAATCATTGGGACATTTATTCCTCCCCTGTACAATGTGCCCTTAACTCTTCTACTATTAAATTGTTGTGTAACTTGATTAGGTGTACCATTATCACCAATAAAAATAATAGTTGTATTATTTAATACTTCTTCACTTATACTTTCCGTTAACCTTCCAATCTCTGTGTCTATTGATTCAATCATAGCAAGGTAATAAGCCAATGGATTATCATCAATACTTGAATCAATAGTATCTAATTGTCCTTTGGAATGTAAGCTTTGAGGTGGAAGATGAAATGGAGTGTGTGGAGCATTATAAGCTAACCACATAAACCAACTACTATCTTGATTATTAATCCAATCAATTGCTTCATTTGTCAATTTAGTGGTTGAATATTCAGTTGATTGAGAGCTATTACCATTTTTTGAAAAAGTCCAACTGTAGTAGTCTTGAACCCCACCACCAATTATCCCTGCATAATAATCTATACCCATATTATTTGGATGATTATGATTAGGTGGTTTACCTGACAAATGCCATTTACCAATTAGAGCAGAATTATAATCAGATTTTTCTTTTAAGTATTTAAATAATGAAGGCTCGGAGGTTGAAAGAGAGTTATCTACTGTTAAAACTGAAGTTCTAAATCCATATTTTCCCGTTATAATAGTTGATCTTGTAGGTGAACAAACTGGATTAGCCCATACATTATTAAATTTGAGCCCAGAATTAATTAGTTTTTCTAAGTTAGGCATATTAGGTTTTTGATTTCCAATATTATATCCAACTGAAGCATCTAAACCCATATCATCTGCTATAATTAATAATACATTGTTTTTGGCTTCTGTATTCTGACTTTGATCTTCCTGATTTAATTCAATTTCTGATTTACAAGAAATCAAAAAAATTAATAAAATAAAAATTCGATAAATTTTACAAATCATTGTTTAGTAAAACTATATTATTTTCCTTAATAATGTTAAATTTGCGAAGATTTATATTTAAGAATCTAGGTCCTATAGCTCAGTTGGTTAGAGTAGATGACTCATAATCATTTGGTCCCTGGTTCGAGCCCAGGTGGGACCACCCTTAAACCCTTTAAGTCTTTGATTTAGAGGGTTTTTGTTTTTTAGACTATTGATTCCGAACCTAAATCCGAACCTAAATCATGTTAATTCAAGTTGATTACTACTAACAGTCAATAGGTTTTTGAAATCTCCTTTGTTATGTAGATCAAATTGATTCATAATGGAACTTCCCAAAACATAGGCCAATTGAACAGGGACTGAATTACCAACCATTTTATAACCATTTAAAAGAGACTTGTAATAAAAAATAAAGTCATCTGGATAAGTTTGTATTCTGGCCACTTCTCTAACACTTAATCTTCTATATAAATTTTCATGTTCAGGGTCAAAAATTTGTTTATTCTTTTCAATTTTTATCATTTTAGGGGCCTGTGGATGTATTGGACAATGTCTTCCTCCGGCCTGTATTGTAAAGGATTGTTCATCCCATGAACGGACTCTATTTCTACTCATAAAAATCGTTGAAAATCCACCAGTTAAATATTCGTGATTAGGAATTTTACACTTATCACCATTTGTCCAATTTTTTTCTTCGGACTGTAACACACTGTTTCTTAAATCCCATATAGAGTCTTTGAGAGAAACTTTTTCATCAAAAGGAGAAGGAAATTCAAACCTGAAATCAAAATCCTTTCTAATACCAATAAAAAAGACTCTCAGTCTGTCTTGTGGGACACCATAATCAGATGAATTTAGAAGTTTAAAAGATAAGTTATAACCACAATCCTCAAAAAGTTTTTTAATATTTGAAAGGGCCTCTTGGTGTCTTGGGGCCAACATTCCAGATACGTTTTCGGCCAAGAAAAATTTTGGTTGTTTATCTCGAAGAATCCTAATAAAATCAAAAAATAATTGACCTCTCTTATCTTCAATACCCCTAAGAGATCCGGCCTCACTCCATGATTGACATGGGGGACCTCCAATTATACCTTCACAATCAGGTACATCAGATGACTCAACTTTAACAATACTTCTTTTATCAAGAATAGTGTTAGGGTGGTTTTTTTCATATGTTTCCCATATGGTTTTGTCATATTCATTGGCCCAAATAATATCAAAACCAGATTTTTCAAAACCTAAGTCTAACCCACCAGAACCTGAAAATAGAGAAACAATCTTCATAAATCAAATATACCTAACCAATAGTAAAACATCAAAAAAATGAGAGGTTGTCTATTAACAAAATGATGACTAGATTTAAGAATGAGTTTATCAAATTTACATGGAAGAGTTTTAGAACTTTGTGTTGTAAAAGAATTTGAGAAAGTTTTAAACAATAAATTAATTCTTTCTGAAAAAACAATACAAGATAATATTAGGGACACTGAGAAACTAAATGAAATCAAAATTGACAAACTAAATCATTTCAAAAGTTCAAGTGTAAAAATTGTTACGTGGATAATTGAACATATTGGAAAATTTGATTCAAATCTTAAACTAGAAAGACTTTCTGATGAAGAAGGAAAAAAAGGAGATGTTACTGATATAAGACTAACATATGATGAAAAAATATTAAATATTTCATTAAAAAATAATCATCTGGCCACAAAACATCAAAGACCAGGACCAACTCCTAAACATATTGGATTGACTAGTGATTCAGAGGAAACCAAACATTTTAAAATACAATATCAAAAAATAAATTCTGATTTCTTCAACTTTGTTAAGTCAAAAAATCAAAATTTTGAAAAGTATAATGAAGTTGAAGAATATAAGTTTGAACACCTATATGAACCTATATGTAATCTTGTTTCAGATTTATTAAATAAACATAACCAAAGAAGTAAAGACTATTTACTGTTTTTAATTGGAAACGTCTTTTTTAAAAAAATTGTTTTGTTCAAAAACTATTTTCAAATATCCTCATTTGATAACATTCCTGAAACCCAAAAAATGAAGTCTTGGGTTGAAAGAAAAAATTATGTGATTGTTGAGTTTAATGATGATATTGTATTGAGTATGAGGTTACACACGGCCAGTAGTAGATTATCCAAGGGAGGAAGTTTAAAGTTTGATACTCAAATTCAAAAAATGAATGTAAATAAAGAAATTATTAATCTCTAAAAAATTTCATTTTAATGTGGTCCAACAAGTCTCTCTAATATATTATTCTTTAAATTTAGCAAACTCTTTTTTATATTAGCTCAAAACATAAAAAATGAAAAATATATATTTTTTACTCCTTTTATTAACTGCACTTTCATGTGTAAACAATCCATCCGATACTAAACCTGTGATTGTCAGCGACGCTGATAACGAAGATTTAATTGTTATAGTTGAATGGTCTATTAATGAAGGTGCTGAAGTTAATTTAGAAGAATGGAATGATGCTTGGTCAAAAATGGTTGTTGAAACTGAACCATTAACTACATCCTGGAGATTTTTTATAAATGAAGATAAATCAAGAGTAACTATGTACGAATCTTATACTAATTGGAAAGGATTAATGCATCACGATAAAAGAATTACTGAAGGGGACCTTAAAGACAGATTACCTGAGGTATTTGCAAGATATAAGTTTGAAGGAGTTACAGTTCTAGGTCCAGTTACTGATGAATTAAAACAATTTTTTTTGGATATAGGGTTTGATAAAGCAATGGATAATTCTGATGGAGAGTTAATAGAATTTGACTATAGAACTAGTATTGGTGGATATACTAAAAAATAGCTAATAGGCTTTAGGCATACCTTTTTCTTTAAGTTTAGTAATTAATAAAGATTAATTATTGTTCTTAAATCTAATTGTTGTTTTTATTAAATTTTTTTAGTGGTGAGTCTAATCAAGTTCAATTAGCTCTCATGAAACTTTTGTTTTGGCACCTTATTTGCAAATGACTTATACTATGAAAAAATTTAAAATCTTATTTACACTTATCTTATTGTCCTTGACTTACTCATGTACAGTAGATGAAGAAATTGACAATAGTCCAAGAACAATTCTGAGCATACTTGAATCAAGTTCAAATTACTCTTATTTAACTTATGCATTACAAAAAACAAACTTAGATACATCTTTTAATGGATTAAACGTTAACGATTTATACACATTCTTTGCTCCTAATAATATGGCTTTCAGTCGTTTTTTAATGGATGCAGGCTTCAATAATATTGATGATGTTCCAGTAGAGATTTTAAAAAAACTTTTATTAAACCATGTTGTAGTAGATGTCATAAGATATAGAGACTTTGAAACAGGTTATTTTAAAACCGCAGCACAATACATAAATGGAAATTCTATGAAAAACCTATCAATTCACATTGAGCAGGTGAATATGAGAGTTACATTAAATGGAGAATCAATGGTAACCCAAGGAAATGTATATGCTAGTAATGGAGTTATTCATGCTGTTAATAGGGTAATCCCATTACCTTCAATAGTTACTTTTGCTAAAGCTGATAAGAATTTAGAAATTTTACTATCAGCATTAACTAGACAGGATTTGACTACTGACTTTGCCTCTGTTCTTAGTACAGACATAGGAACTTCTCCTGCACCATTTACTGTATTTGCTCCTACTAACCAAGCTTTTATAGACTTATTGACTGAATTAGGTTTGTCTTCTCTATCTGATATTGATGAAACAACTTTAAAGACAATGCTAACATATCATGTTATTGGAGAGGTAAATGCATATTCAACTGATTTAACTGATAATTTAGAACTTAATACCCTGGGGGGGCAGGTAACCGCTAATGTTTCTGGTGGAGCTACATTAACTGATGGTAATAATAGAGTTAGTAATATTATAGCCATTGATATTCAAGCAAACAATGGGGTAATTCATATTATTGATAAAGTTATTTTACCTAATTAATACAATGTGATAACTCAGATGTTTTAAATGAATATGAAATTCCAAGGTATACTTACAAGTTTGATTTAACAGGGTCCTCAAAAGCTCTATCTTTCTGAACGAACTAAACTTTTAAGAACAGCTAAAACATTATAACTTTTTGTTCTAAAACTCCCTTATAAACTATTATAAGACCCAACAAAAGATAGGCTATAGCGGGAAGAATATCAGAAATATTATCTTTTATTCTAATTCTTATATAAACTGCACAAAGCATCATTATTATTAAAAAAATTGATGAAACTACTAGTATTAAATTAATTTGAAGACCTATAAACAAACCTAATCCAGTAATAAATTGACAAAATCCAATTAATTTCCTCCTTTTTTCTAATCCCCATCTTTTAAATTCACTAATCATTCTTTTTGATATGAAAGAATTTATACCATAGGCTATAAAAGAAAGACCAGTAAAAACTATAACAATAGATATTATATCCATCAACTATATCAGTCCACAATTAAATGAAGCAACAAATAAAGACATAATTAAAAAAATTAAAGAGGGAATAAATTTGATAAAGGGATTTTTTACTTTTAGATGAGATAGTTGAGCACATAACATAAAAAAAGCCATTGCTAGTGATGCATAGACTGTTATTTCAACGTACCATAAACCCATAATCAAGAGTGCTGATATGGATATTTTAGATGCACCAACAAAATTTCTAACTAAATCAGAATAGCCATAGTGTTTGAATTCAATTACAATATTATCGTATCTAAAAATCCAGATAAAAAGCACTGAAACTGCTACAATTATTTGAAAAATTAATGATATCTGCTCCATTTTTATTCATTTAATATACTAAGAAAAAATTAATTCAAGAATTTTATTTTTATTTCAAAATGAACTTAAAGCCAACTTTAGAAGATTAATTATTACTGATTCATGTTATAAATTTTATATTTTTTTAATAAAAATTCAATTGAATAATTTTCTAAATTTGAAATTAGGTGCAAAAAATTAATAATAATCCTTTTTACAGGCTTTTAATACCAAAGCCCATTAGAACATATATATGGAAAAAGTTTCTTACAAGAAAAATTTATGAAGAATATAAAAACACTTCCGATTTAGAGATAAAGGAAATTTTAAATAATATCAGAAATAGAGGTCTTAATATAATCTCATCAAAACTAATAAATGACTATAATCCAAAACAAATTGATGTTCTATACGATGATTTTAAAAAGCTTAAATATGTTAATTTTAAAAACAATAAGCCTATATATTTTAAAAAAAAATGGTCTAAGTCAAGGATTCAAAAAGCTTTAAATCTTTTATATATTGAACAGGACGAGAATAGCCCTCACAAATATTTGACAAAAAAATTTAATGTTGATAAAGAGACAATTGTCGCTGATATAGGATGTGCTGAAGCTAATTTTTCCTTAGATGTTATCGATAAAGTTAAACATATATATCTATTCGAAACCAACAATGTATGGAGTGAGCCATTAAAAGCAACCTTTGGAACATATAAAGAGAAAGTCACTATTGTTAATAAGAAATTTTCCAATAAAGACTCAAACACAACTATTAATGGAGCTAAATTTTTGAAAGAAAAAGGTATTAATTTTCTAAAAATTGACGTTGATGGATATGAAGAAGAAGTTATGTCAAACCTTGATTCAATGATCAAAGATGCAAAAAAAATGAAAATTGCATTATGTACATATCATTCGAACTCAGACTTTGAGAAGTATTCATCGATTCTAAAAGAATATGGGTATAAAATTTCACATTCTAATGGCTATATGATTTTTTACTGGGATAAAAACCTCGATAAACCATATTTAAGAAGGGGAGTTTTAAGAGCGGAAAAAAGTATATAAGAAGAATAAAATATAACAAACCCTAATAAATGATATGATACAGCGGGGGTTTAATTGAAAAAATCTACTTTAGTTTAATTCTTGAAACATCATCAAAGCCAGTTACATATAGATATTCCTCATCTTCATCAAAATTACAATTTGTAATTGCTTTTCCATAGTTAATAGTAGCTAAAAGGTTACCATTTGGAGATACAATTAAAATGCCATTCGGACCAGTTGTAAAAATATTTCCGCTACTATGAACTTTTAAACCATCAAATGAACCTTTATATTTACTACTCAATTCCTTTCCATCAAAGAAAACCTCACCTTTAAATGTTTTTGAATTAAATCGCATTATTTTAGGATCTTCCGATCCAGCATTATTTACATAAATATATTTTTCATCATTAGAAACTGCAATTCCATTTGGGAGTGACATTGATGATGATACTAACATAATTTCACCATCAAAGGATAATTTATACACTCCATTAAATTCAATCTCTCTATATTTCTTCTCCACATTTTTCCCATTTACAATAAATCCATATGGCGGATCTGTAAAATATATATCACCATTTTTAGTTATAGATAAATCATTAGGACTGTTGAATCGATCACCTTCATAGTTATCAACGAGTGTATAAAATTTTGGATTATTACTATTAGAATTTTCAACATAAGATAATCTTCTGTCATCGACTTGACATACAATAATTTTATTATTTAAATTAAAAGCAAGACCATTTGACCCCCTCATAACTTCGGGAGAAGATGGAGCATAACCTGTAGACCCACTTGGTTTTATATATTCAACAACCCCATTTATTTCGTCCCATGTGAATATCTTATTTTGTCTTACGTCACTAAACAAAAGTCTATTTTTTTTAGAATCCCATAGAGGACCTTCAGCAACTATAAATGAATCAGCTAAAACTTCTATTTTAGAATTTTGGTTAATTAATGAAAGAGCAGAACTTTTATAAATTGTTACATCACTACTTACTTGACCGTAAGAATTAATAAAGATTATAAAGGTTAGCCATTTAAGCGTTATTTTAGTTGTTTTCATAATAATTATTCTATATGTAATAAATTATGTTTAACTAACCCATTACACATTGTCACTATATACAAATTTGAATTATTTAAGTCGTTGATTTGGTAGTAAACTTTTTCATTGATTAGGTTATTTACAAAGTCAGGAATTGTGTTGCTATGACCAACTACCAAGACTTTTTTCCCTATATTTTTAGATATAAAATTTTTATAATTAATTTTTGATGGTGAGTATAAAGTTATATCTAGATTAAGTTTTTTTGAAATTGGAGTAACTGTCTCTATTGTCCTGTAATAGTTTGTAGAATAAATTTTATCTAATTCAATATTTTTAAAGACTTCAGCCCATTTTAATGATCTTTCTATCCCTTTTTGATTAAGTTTTGGGTTGTTATTTTCAGCTTTAGACCTGTCTTTTTCAGCATGACGAACTAGAAAAAATTCAGAACATTCTTGACTTGAAATATCAACAGAAAAAATTATAAAAAAAAGTATAAATATTTTTTTCATTCAAATCCTTTTTCCCAATCACCATAAATTAAGTTAGGGATTAATATGAATTTTTCACCAAAGTTTTGTTCAAGTGATTTTGAAACTTCCCATCTTTCTTTATTTGTTTTACCAAAAAATTCAGAATCAAAATCTCCTAAGTTATCCCCAATTAGCATGATTACTTTGTAATCTTTAATTGAGGCTCTTCTTTCTTGTTTATCTCTAGACTCTTCTCTTAATAGCATAACAGTTGAATCATCAAATGGAAATCCTAAATCAACCAGATTAGTTTTTGTGGGCTCATAATTTTCAATTTTTCTGTTAGATAGATATATGATTTCGACTCCCTTTAACTCAGCATAT
>CABXUS010000026.1:0-2500 GCA_902515405.1 uncultured Bacteroidota bacterium
CTTAACACATGCAAGTCGAACGGTAACTCTTAGTGCTTGCACTAAAAGACGAGTGGCGGACGGGTGCGTAACGCGTATGTAATCTACCTTTTACTAGGGAATAGCCCAGAGAAATTTGGATTAATCCCCTATAATATCAAAATTTCGCATGATTTTTTGATTAAAGTTTCGACGGTAAAAGATGAGCATGCGTCCTATTAGTTTGTAGGTGAGGTAACAGCTCACCTAGACTACGATAGGTAGGGGCCCTGAGAGGGGGATCCCCCACACTGGTACTGAGACACGGACCAGACTCCTACGGGAGGCAGCAGTGAGGAATATTGGACAATGGACGAAAGTCTGATCCAGCTATGCCGCGTGCAGGATGACAGCCCTACGGGTTGTAAACTGCTTTTATACAGGAAGAAAAACTCCGACGTGTCGGGGCTTGACGGTACTGTAAGAATAAGGATCGGCTAACTCCGTGCCAGCAGCCGCGGTAATACGGAGGATCCAAGCGTTATCCGGAATTATTGGGTTTAAAGGGTCCGCAGGCGGTTTTTTAAGTCAGAGGTGAAATCCTACAGCTCAACTGTAGAATTGCCTTTGATACTGAAAGACTTGAGTTATTGTGAAGTGGTTAGAATGTGTGGTGTAGCGGTGAAATGCATAGATATCACACAGAATACCAATTGCGAAGGCAGATCACTAACAATTAACTGACGCTCAGGGACGAAAGCGTGGGTAGCGAACAGGATTAGATACCCTGGTAGTCCACGCCGTAAACGATGGATACTAGCTGTATGTCTACCTCAGGTAGATGTGTGGCCAAGCGAAAGTGATAAGTATCCCACCTGGGGAGTACGATCGCAAGATTGAAACTCAAAGGAATTGACGGGGGCCCGCACAAGCGGTGGAGCATGTGGTTTAATTCGATGATACGCGAGGAACCTTACCAGGACTTAAATGTATTGTGACAGATCTAGAGATAGATTTTTCTTCGGACACATTACAAGGTGCTGCATGGTTGTCGTCAGCTCGTGCCGTGAGGTGTCAGGTTAAGTCCTATAACGAGCGCAACCCCTATCGTTAGTTGCCAACGAGTAATGTCGGGAACTCTAGCGAAACTGCCGGTGCAAACCGCGAGGAAGGTGGGGATGACGTCAAATCATCACGGCCCTTACGTCCTGGGCTACACACGTGCTACAATGGTCGGTACAGAGAGCAGCCACTTCGCAAGAAGGAGCAAATCTATAAAACCGATCTCAGTTCGGATCGGAGTCTGCAACTCGACTCCGTGAAGCTGGAATCGCTAGTAATCGGATATCAGCAATGATCCGGTGAATACGTTCCCGGGCCTTGTACACACCGCCCGTCAAGCCATGGAAGTTGGGAGTGCCTGAAGTCGGTAACCGTAAGGAGCCGCCTAGGGTAAAACTAGTAACTGGGGCTAAGTCGTAACAAGGTAGCCGTACCGGAAGGTGCGGCTGGAACACCTCCTTTCTAGAGAAAGTATGACGACTGAATTTAGAACTGTTGAGGTATGTGTTTTGCTAAGTGCTGTCATTTTAATTATCATTGAGTCTCGTAGCTCAGCTGGTTAGAGCGCTACACTGATAATGTAGAGGTCGGCAGTTCGAGTCTGCCCGAGACTACAATACGATCTTGGGAATTTAGAGTTGGGAAATTCATCCATACTGAATTCTTTTTTCAGAACGGGGAATTAGCTCAGCTGGCTAGAGCACTTGATTTGCATTCAAGAGGTCGTGGGTTCGACTCCCACATTCTCCACTAAAACGTTCATTGACATATTGAAAATTTTTATATTACAAACATCTGTTATCCAATATATGTTTGTAATTATAGATACACTACAAAGTATAAATTATATATATTTTTATATTTTAATTTGTACGAGCAATATTATAATAAATACAATTTCAAAGAAAAGTAAAGTTACGATAGGCTAATTAAGAGCGTAAGGGGGATACCTTGGCTCTCAGAGGCGATGAAGGACGTGATAAGCTGCGAAAAGTTACGGGGAGTGGCACATACATTTTGATCCGTAAATGTCCGAATGGGGAAACCCGATTATTTGAAGAATAATCATCCATACTTGTATGGAAGCAAACCCGGAGAACTGAAACATCTAAGTACCCGGAGGAATAGAAAACAATAGTGATTCTGCTAGTAGCGGCGAGCGAACGCGGAACAGCCCAAACCTAAATTGTTTCGGCAATTTAGGGGTTGTAGGACCACGACATTTATTGCTTAATGAATTAGAATCCGTTGGAAATCGGAACCATAGAGGGTGATAGTCCCGTACAAGTAAAGAAAGTTAATAATAGTGGTATCCTGAGTAATGCGGGGCACGGGAAACCTTGCATGAATTTGGCGGGACCATCCGTTAAGGCTAAATACTCCTGAGAGACCGATAGTGAACTAGTACCGTGAGGGAAAGGTTAAAAGAACCCTGAATAAGGGAGTGAAATAGATCTTGAAACCTTACGCTTACAAGCGG
>CABXUS010000026.1:5000-6390 GCA_902515405.1 uncultured Bacteroidota bacterium
TGCGTCTAGTTGATAATTTCCAAAACAATTTACAATCTCAAGATTATACTTTTCAAAATAGGATTTAAAATCATCTAAACTAAGTTTCATTACCTTTTCATTGAACTTATATTTTTTTTTATCTTTAAATGTTATTGTTTTACGAATAAAATTGTTGTCAGAAGTTCTTTTGATTTTAAAATTTATATTATTGATTAATTTTTTTTCTTTTTCAATTAAATTATGTTCAGCTAATATTGAATTTAAGTAATCAATAATTACATACCCATCATCTTTAAGATGATTATTTATATTATTTATTGTTTTTAAGTTGTAATCTTCATCTATATAGCCAAAGCTTGTAAATAAATTAAAAATTGCGTCATATTTCCCCCCTAAATCATCAATCATTTCATTATTTAAAAAATTTAAATTTTCATTTTCATTTTCCCTAGCTTTTATAATATTATTGATTGACTTGTCTATACCTGTAACAATAAACCCTAGTTTTTCTAAATATATTGAATGCCTTCCTTTTCCACAAGCTAAATCTAAAACTTTCAAGCCTGTTTTTAGATCTAGTTTTTTAATAATATTGTTGATAAAAGTTTCAGCCTCTTTATTGTCTCTGTTTCTGTAAAGAATGTGATAATACTCTGAATTAAACCAATCCATATTTACTTCTTGATAATTGGGATTCTGTAAATTATTGAATATGTTATACCTGTTCCAAAGTTGTTATCTTCAGTTACAATATTAAACCCCGGTATAAATAAGTTGCCAAAATTCTCTGGAGACTTTTGACTAATCATTCGGTTTAGTCGAAGTGAAGCGCCCATAAATATATTTTTTGAAATTTTTGTATTAAAACCAAGCATTAATTCAATCCAATTAGCATCTAAGTCATTATATTCAATATAATCTTCTACCCTTCCTTGACCCCAGTATTTATCTAAATCAAAAACAAGATAATCATAAACTTTACTTTTAAATTTGCTTGTAGCAAAACGAAAACCAAAATATATTTCATTTTCTAGTCCTAATGGATTGTTGTAAAAATTATAATTGAATCCAGCTTTAATATAATTTCCTGAAAAATTTGAATTTAAATTTTCATTATTTATTCTTTTATCATCATTTCCTAACTCTGCAACAATAAATATTCTTTCTTTAATTCTCAAATCAGCATATAATGAGATTCCGCTGTAATCTTCGGTCAGCATTCTTATCTGTTTGCTTAAATCAACACCAATTCTAATACCATACTTTTGATTTATTTTAATAGAATCTTCTAATTTAATATTCTGTTTTGAAACAATGTTCTCCTGAGATGTCCCAATACTTAAAATTAATATACTTATAAGTTTAATGATATATCTTAACATGGTGTGAGATTTCATCATTTACAGTT
>CABXUS010000027.1 GCA_902515405.1 uncultured Bacteroidota bacterium
CAAAGATTTCTTGTTCAGTTGGGCTATTATCATTCGTGTAATTATCTGAGTTTATTACTCCATCATCAGTAAGATCGTTTGCTGATTCTGTTGATGTATGAAAAGTAACTGTTAAATCTTCAAGATTTTGAACACCATTTAAAATATCTACAATTTTTTCTTTAAAGTTCCACCCCGTAATTATTCCATCTGCATCATTTCCAAAAGAATTATCATCACATTTAATTAAGTCATCAATTGTATTAGCAGTTGGTAAAGCCTCTTCAACTAACAACTCAACATTATCATTAGTTTCTTGGGTACAAGCATAATTATCAGTATTAACCTCAACACGGTATTTATTTCCACTCATATTCAGCTGGACATCATCGATAGTAAGTGTACTAGTTTTGGATCCAGAATATTTAAATCCTTCTTCAATTTCTGTCCAAAAGTTTGGCTCATCTACTGCTGCAACATACCAACTGTAATATATTGGACTATCATTGGAATTTACTGAAACACTAAACTGTACTGATTCTCCAATTTGACAAGCTATAACAGTTTGAGGCTGAAGTGAGATTGTTGGTGCTTCTCCAATATTTTGAAAGTAATATGCATTGGCATTATCCTTTCTTGGTTCAGCACTAGAATCATAATTTGGATATACTATTTCTCCTCGACTATTTACTCCAGAATTTTCTGTTGTTTGAGAGCCTAAACCAAAAATTCCATCATCATCCTCATCAGTATATCCTGCTTCAATTACATCTTTACAACCATCACCATCACTATCATAGTCGTACATATCAAGTTTTCCGTCTAGATTCGTATCAAGTTTATAATTGACTGCTAAAACAGTAGGGACAATGACGCTGTTAGCATTAGTAAGTGTGTTTAACTTATGAACTAATTCTATTCCATCAATTTGATTAGCATGAAACTCATAAGTAGCATTATTTTGCCTAGGATTCTTAAATCTAAATTTTATTTCATTTCCTGTAAACTGTAATATATTTGTTGCATATCCACTTCCAGTGTCAATATCAAGGTTATTGTCAGGATCTAAAAGAGTTATATTTGATGTTCCCGGAAAGCTTCTTAATACAAAATTTTCGCCATCAGCGTATGCTACAGGTACTCCAGAATCTTTCAATAAAATATTTAATTTTTCAGTAAAGTTTAATGTATATTTTAGCTCTTGATCAGTTCCTGGCTCTAAATCAGACTTAAAAGAATTAGTTGCTCCTGTAATAGTATGATCATCTCTAGTTTTTGAAATAGTTCCAGAGATTATTCCATTAATTGAAGTGTCATTTAAGTTTATAATTGGACTTTCTAGATTTGAAAAATCAATAATTCCATCTCCTCTTGATTCATAAAAATTAGATATACCATCATTATCTAAATCTTTATCAATATTGTCAATAACACCGTCATTATCAAAATCAGCAGGACATATGCTAATTCTTATTTCATCTGAAAATAATTCTATATTACACTCAAGAATCCCCTTTAACCTGTATATTCCTGATTGTGATGGCAAATATGGATTAGAAGATGCATTGCCAGGTGCTGTAATAAAAATTCCGTTAGTATTTTTAAATTGCCATTCATAAGATGCAAAAGATCCTTCTGCTGTTAATTCAATATTTGATGTCCCATCTTCATTAACACAATTACCTTTAGCGGCAAACTCAGATTTAATTTCAAATTTTGGAGGTTTTGTAAAACCAGAGTAGAAACCTGCAGTTGATGCAGCACCATTGGTGTTGTAATAGGAAACATACATTTCACCATTACTTTCAACTCTAATATTACCACTTAAGTTTGTAACAACGTAAGATTCATAACTATCATTCCCTAAAACATTATTTCTTTCTACAGTATTTAGAGCTTCATTGACTTGAACTCCATTAATTGAAATAGTTGAACCCTTTGTTGTTACAAAACTAACTTGTGCATTGTCATCAAAAGTACTTCCATTTCCTTCACCAACTTTATCAATATCTGCAATATTATTTACATTTCCACTTGTTCCGCAGCTAAGAGGAGGAACAAAAACCATTCCTTGGTTAGCAGCTGGGTAAGAACCACCAAAACCAGTGTAAATATCTCCAAGTCCTTGATATGCAAAAAGCTTATCGTCTTTATTATTAGTATTTACATATAAATTTCTATTCACATATTTATCTCCTTCAATAATTAAATAATCACCTTCATCCAAAATAATTTGATTTCCTTGATTGTCAAGATATGGTGATCCATTAACGTTAATAATTGTGTTATTCTGATTAGATATTATCAATACATTTTCCCAAGAATCATTACCATTACCTTTAACAAATATGTATTCCGAACCAACTAAATCAGAGCCAACGATTTGATCCACTCCAAAATCTTGACCACCAGCTGAACCTACGGAAAAAGAACCTACTCCTGATCCGGAATTTACAACAACTGGTTTATTAGATTCTATTAAAGAACCAATTATTCCATAAAAATTATTCTTGACGGCAACAACATATGATTGACCTAAACTTATTGGTCCAACATTAATTGTTTCATTAGTTCCTGGACCTGACAGAGGATAAACTCCGTCGGGAAGTGTTATAGTAACAAATGTATTATCTTCAGTAGCCATAAAAGATAAAAAACTCAGGTGAGAATCCTGTCCAACTTGTAACGATCCAGTCCAAAATCTATTTCCAAGAGCAGACTCCCCTTTGCTCACTAAAGCACCACCATGATTATTGCTTTGACTTATAAATCTAGTTGAGACATAAATCTCTTCATCTGCTTCAATTATAAACCCATGTTGATTTAATATTTGTTCAGTCTCATTTTCAGATGCAAAAAGGTATCCATAAGAATCATTTTGATTATTTCCAAGGTTTGCCCTTTGAGTCCATGGCTGAGCATTTGAAACGGTAGCCGAGTAAAATATAGAACCATCTCCTCTTTTAATTGTAAAGTTTACAGGATTCTCACTTGGTGTTGATATGTGAAACCACTGCTCATTTGGAGCATTACTACCCTGTTCTGTTGTAGCTAATGGGGGGATAAAGTGTTTTTTACTAAGCTGACTATATACTGATTGGAATGTAAAAAAGCAGATAATTATTGATAATATTTTTATTATTTTTTTCACTTAAAATATTAAATATACCTTAAATAGTCTGAAACTTTTTTAGCTTGATAATTAACTTTTTTTTGTCTTTACTAATATTTCAAAAAACAACCCAAAAAATTTAACTTTAATTGAATACATTTGATTAATCATACTCAATAACGCTAAAGCTGAAATATGAGCAATGAAAGAAAAAGAAAGGAAGCACTGATTTATCACTCAAAGCCTGAACCTGGAAAGATTAAAGTTATTCCATCAAAAAACTATAGATCTCAAACTGATTTAGCATTAGCTTATTCACCAGGTGTTGCATTTCCATGCTTAGAAATTGATAAGAATCCAGATGATGTTTATAAATATACCTCAAAATCAAATTTGGTTGCAGTAATTTCAAACGGGACAGCTGTTCTTGGGCTGGGAGACATTGGTCCTTTAGCATCAAAGCCAGTTATGGAAGGTAAAGGTCTTCTTTTTAAAATATTTGCTGATATAGATGTATTTGATATTGAAGTAGACACAGCTAACATAGATGAGTTTGTTAAGACTGTTAAAAATATTGCTCCAACATTTGGAGGCATCAATTTGGAAGACATAAAAGCTCCTGAAGCTTTTGAAATTGAAAGAAGACTTATTGAGGAACTGGATATACCGGTAATGCATGATGATCAACATGGAACAGCCATAATTTCGGGAGCCGCGTTAATTAACGCTGTTGAGCTAGCTAAAAAAAAAATTAGTGAAGTTAAAATGGTTATCTGTGGTGCAGGAGCTGCTGCAATTTCTTGTGCAAAAATGTATAGAGCAATTGGAGTGAAAAAGAAAAATATAATGATGTTTGATAGCAAAGGACTAGTTCATATTAAAAGAGAAAATCTATCTAATGAGAAGAGGATGTTTTCATCATCTAATACTCATATTAATTCACTTGAAGAAGCAATTGATGGAAGTGATGTTTTTATAGGGTTGTCAAAAGCAAATATGATGACAAAAGAAATGCTATTGACTATGAATGATGACCCAATTGTTTTTGCGATGGCTAATCCAGACCCTGAAATATCTTATAAAGTTGCCAAAAGAACTAGAGAAGATATTATAATGGCGACTGGTAGAAGTGATCATCCCAATCAGGTTAATAATGTTCTTGGATTTCCATTTATTTTTAGGGGAGCTCTAGATGTAAGAGCAACAAAAATCAACGAGGAAATGAAGATGGCTGCTGTTCATGCGCTTGCAGAGCTTGCAAAAGAGCAAGTTCCTGAACATGTTAATATAATTTACAAAGAAAAAAAACTATCATTTGGTAAAGATTATATCATACCAAAACCATTTGATCAAAGGTTAATATCTACTATCCCTTTAAAGGTCGCAAAAGCTGCAGTGAAATCTGGAGTTGCTAATAATCCAATTAAAAACTGGGAAAAATATCAAAGAATTCTTGAGTCAAGAAAAGGCGACGACAATAAAATTATTAGATTATTAAGGGCTAAAGCAAAGCTTGATTCAAAAAAAATTGTTTACACAGAGGCAGACAGACTGGGAGTTTTAAAGGCTGCTCAAATAGTTTATGAAGATGGTATTGGCATCCCCATACTAATGGGTAGAGAAGAAAGAATTAAAAAACTTATGATTGAGATTGATTTTAACCATGACCTAAAGATTATAGATCTAAGTTTAGAAAAATCAAAAAAACAGATAAAAAAATATGGAAGATTATTTTTTAAACAACGAGAGATTCGTGGTAAAGCAATTACTTTAAGTCAATCAGAAAAACTATTAAGAAGAAGAGATTATTTTGCATCAATGATGGTAAAAGTTGGAGAAGCAGATGCACTGATTTCTGGATATTCTAGAAGTTATCCAGAGGTTGTTAAACCAATTTTGAAGGTTATTGGAAAAGCAGATGGTGTAAGAAAAATAGCAGCAACAAACCTTATGATTACAAGTAAAGGTCCAATTTTTCTGGCTGATACCTCAATTAATATAGACCCAAAATATAATGATTTAGCCTATATAGCTTTAATGACATCTAATACTGCGAAAATGTTTGGCTACAACCCAGTTGTCGCTATGTTATCATATTCCAACTTTGGTTCCTCAAATCATCCAATGGCAAATAAAGTTAAAAAAGCCGTAAAACTTTTAAATAGAATTAATCATGATTTAGTTGTTGATGGCCCTATTCAATCAGATTTTGCACTTAATAAAATAATGCTTAAAAATAAGTTTGATGACTCAAAGCTCGAAAATCAAAAAGTAAATATTCTAGTTTTTCCAAATTTGGATGCAGCAAACATTACATATAAGGTTATAAAAGAATTAGATGGTGCAAAATCAATTGGGCCAATTATGATGGGAATGGATAAATCAGTACATATCTTACAATTAAAAGCCAGTGTTGAAGAAATTGTAAATATGTCTGCTATTGCAGTTGTTGATGCTCAATCTAGAAAATAATAACTTTGCATTATGATTACTCAAATTAAAGGAAGATTAATTGAAAAATCACCAACAGAATTAGTTGTTGATTGTAATGGAATTGGATATAGCGTGAATATTTCATTAAACACCTATTCACAAATTGGTACTGATGAAAATATTAAGCTTTATACATATTTATTAATTAAAGAAGATTCTCATAATCTTTATGGCTTTTTTAAAAAATCAGAGAGAAGTTTATTTAAGTTATTAATTTCAGTTTCTGGTGTTGGTGCTAGTACATCTCGAATGATGCTTTCTTCACTCAGCCCCTCTGAAATTATTTCAGCTATTATGAGTGAAAATGTTCAAGTTGTTCAATCTATTAAAGGAATTGGATTAAAAACTGCACAAAGAATTATTCTTGAACTCAAAGATAAAGTTTTATCACTTGATGAAGCAGGAGATGAATCATTGACATTAAACAAACAATCTGAAGAAGCATCTTCAGCATTGGAGGTTTTAGGCTATTCAAGAAAGCAAACTGGTAAGCTTTTAAGTAAAATAATTTCAGAAAATCCTGGAATTAATGTTGAAAGTATAATTAAAAAAGCTTTAAACAAATTATAATTTTTGGATTACTTATTCTTAAATAGCGTCATTCGACATAGAGCAGTTTTATTTATTCTTTTTTTATTCTTTTTATTTGAGGCTAAAAGTCAAAATAGAATAAGTTTAGATACAATCAATAATAC
>CABXUS010000028.1 GCA_902515405.1 uncultured Bacteroidota bacterium
TTTTCCATTTGCCAAATGTAATTAAAAATTAAAAGAAAAAAACTGCCATAGTGTCAGTATAATAGAATGGCATAAAACTTGATTTTATAAGAAAAAATATAATTATGAGCAAAATAATTGGTATAGATTTAGGAACAACTAACTCATGCGTTTCTGTAATGGAAGGAAATGAACCAGTTGTAATCCCAAACGCAGAAGGAAAAAGAACTACACCGTCAGTAATAGCATTCGTTGACGGAGGTGAAATTAAGGTTGGTGACCCTGCTAAAAGACAAGCGGTTACAAATCCAACTAAAACAATATCATCGATTAAGAGATTTATGGGAAGTAAATTCTCTGAATCAAAGGATGATGCAAAAAGATCTGCATATAAAGTAGTAAAGGGTGACAATGATACAGCAAGAGTAGATATTGACGGTAGACTATATACTCCCCAGGAACTTTCTGCTATGATTTTACAAAAAATGAAAAAAACAGCTGAAGATTATTTAGGAACATCTGTTTCTGAAGCTGTTGTTACTGTACCTGCATATTTCAATGATGCACAAAGACAAGCAACTAAAGAAGCTGGTGAAATATCAGGGCTAAAAGTTCAAAGGATAATTAATGAACCTACTGCAGCAGCTCTAGCTTATGGTTTAGATAAATCTAATAAAGATCAAAAAATAGCTGTATATGATTTGGGAGGAGGTACATTTGATATTTCAGTTTTAGAACTTGGAGATGGTGTTTTTGAGGTTTTATCTACCAATGGAGACACTCGACTCGGTGGTGATGATTTTGATGATGCAATAATTCAATGGTTAGCTTTTGAATATGAAGAGCAAGAAAGTATTGATTTAAGAAAGGACCCAATGGCATTACAGAGACTTAAAGAAGCTGCTGAAAAGGCTAAAATAGAGCTTTCATCATCAACACAAACGGAAATAAATTTGCCATATATTACTGCCACTGACTCAGGTCCAAAGCATTTGGTTAAAACATTGACAAGATCCAAATTTGAACAACTGTGTTCCGATCTTGTTAAAAGATCAATGGATCCAGTTAAAAAAGCATTAAAAGACGCAGGATTAAATAAGTCAGATATTAATGAGGTTATTTTAGTTGGTGGATCAACTAGAATTCCGGTAATCCAAAATGAAGTAGAAAAATTCTTTGGAAAAAAACCATCAAAAGGAGTTAATCCAGATGAAGTTGTAGCTGTTGGTGCTGCCATTCAAGGAGGTGTTTTAACTGGTGATGTAAAAGATGTTCTTTTATTGGATGTTACTCCACTTTCTCTTGGAATTGAAACAATGGGTGGGGTATTGACAAAACTTATTGATTCAAACACAACAATACCTTCTAAAAAATCTCAAGTTTTTTCTACGGCTGCTGATAATCAACCCTCAGTTGAAATTCATGTTCTTCAGGGTGAAAGATCAATGGCTAAAGACAATAAAACTATTGGTAGATTTCATTTAGATGGTATTCCACCTTCACCAAGGGGAGTTCCTCAAATTGAAGTAACTTTTGATATTGATGCTAATGGAATAATACAAGTTACTGCATTAGATAAAGCAACCAATAAGTCTCAAGACATTAGGATTGAAGCCTCTTCTGGATTAACTGAAGAAGAAATTGAAAAAATGAAAAAGGAAGCTGAAGCAAATGCTGAATCCGATAAAAAATTAAAAGAAGAAGTTGATACTTTAAATAGTGCTGATGCCATGATTTTTCAAACTGAAAGTCAGTTAAAAGAATATGGTGATAAGTTATCAGATGATAAAAAGAAAGCAATTGAAGAAGCTCTTGTTACATTAAAAAAGGCTCATGAATCTAAAGATTTAGACTCCATTAAGTCTGAGCTCGAAAAAATCAATGAAGCATGGAAAAATGCATCTGAAGAACTTTATAAAGCCCAAGCAGAATCGGCAAAAACAGCTGAGCCTGATGGTTCAGAAGCAAAAAAATCATCTAAGAAGGATAAAGGATCCGATGATGATGTTCAAGATGTTGATTTTGAAGAAGTTAAGTAAAATTTTACATTATACAAAAACGTGCCTAAGTGGCACGTTTTTTTTTGCAATTAAGTCAGTTATGAATAAGAGTCTAAAACTTAAAATTATAAACAGATCAAATAAAAATACATTAATGGAGTTGCTTAACATAAAATACATTGATGTTGGAGAAAATTATTTAGTAGCTAAAATGCCCGTGAATTCAAAGGTATTACAACCAGATAAGGTTTTACATGGAGGAGCAAGTGTTGCTTTAGCTGAATCAGTTGGTAGTGCAGCTTCTTATTTATTTATTAATCCAGTCACTCATACAATCAGAGGAATTGAAGTTTCCGCAAATCATCTAAGATCTGTTAAAAATGGTTTTGTTTTTGCAAGAGCAAATCCAATTCATATTGGAAAAAGAACACATATTTGGGAAATTCAAATTAAAGATAAAGATAACAATTTAGTTTCCCATTGTAAGCTTACTACAATGGTTCTAGAAAAAAAATAAATTGCCTATATCATTTTCTAGGATATATATTACATTTGCCCTTTAATTTATTAAAAATGAAAAGTATAATTATTTGTGATCTTGAAGGTGTAATAGAAAAAATTAATTCAGATGGTGAAAAACTTTTTGGGTATAGTAAAGAAGAATTAGTTGGAAAAAAGAGAGTCTCTTTATTTTCATCTGGTGAAATTGTTATTCAAAATGTTGGCAATTGGCTTGCATCTGCTATAAAATATGGTGAACATAATACTAAAACTTATTTCATAAGAAAAGATGGCACAAAGTTTAATGCTGCTATCAAAATTACTCCAACATTTAGTAATGGAAAAAACAATCCACAGACTGGATACTGCGGAATAACAATACCAATAAATGAAGAAGTTAAAATTCCTATAAAATTTTCAACAATTTTTATTAAATGGGCTTTTGCAATAACAAGAGGAGGTTTCACAAGTGCTTCTCTATTTCCAATTTTTGCAATTGCTGCTTTTATGGCAGGATCTGGAGATGGGTTATTTAATATTATATCTCTAATCTTGTGTTCACTTGGTATTGTTTTTTTACATGTTTCTTCAAACTTATTTAATGACTATTATGATGTGAAGGATGGTACTGATGGTGCGAATAACGAATATTTCAATGCAGGTCTTAATTCAACAGTTTTAGAGGGTGCCCAGCTTTCTGGTGGAAGTAGGGCAGTAGAACTTGGCTTAATAACTCATGAAGGCACTTTATCTCTTGCTAGAAAAATGTTATTTGCAGCCGTAATAGTAACGGGTACTTTATTATTTAATAGTTTTAATGTAACTGGTGAAATTTCAAATGCTCAAAATGCTTTGATTTTAGGATTAATTGGAGGCCTATTAGGTTATTTTTATACTGCCAGACCTTTGAGACTTGTTTCAAGAAGAGGCCTCGGTGAAATTGCTATTTTCTTAGCTTTCGGACCAGTACTTACATTAGGTGCATTATTTGCAATTTCAAATTCGACTGTTGAAATATATTCTCAAGAATTTTTTAATGCAATTTACCTTGGTATACCCTTTGGTTTATTAACAACAAACATATTATATATCAATCAATATCCAGATACTGTAAGTGATGCTTCGACTGGAAAAAACCATTTGATTGTAACTCTAGGAAAGAAAAATGCTAGATGGGGATATTTACTAATTCTATTAGCAGCTTTTGGTTCATCAATTTATCTAACTGAAATTCTTGCTAAAAACCTTTTAAATTTTAATAAAAGTATTTTTTATGCTGGAAATGGATTGTTATTTATTTATGGCCTTTTCGCTTTTTTTAATTTATACAAAAACTATAACTCAAGAGATTTGGTTTTTTCGAATTTAAAAACAATATATTTGCAAATATTTTATGGTTTATTCATGTTATTAGCTCTGAATTTATTCTTTATTTAATGTTTATAGAAAAGGCAAAAAATATTAAAAATAATTGGTGGAGATATTTTCTTGTGGGTCCTTTAATTATTTTCTCATTCTGGCAAATTATAGGTGCAATACCATTTGGAGTTGGATTTGCTTTAAATGCTGATTTTGAGAATTTAGAGATGGACGGTTCAAATGATATAATGGCTATGTTTTCTGTTTTTCCCTCAAAAAATATCGGATTAGCTTTATTTTTATTAATGTTTGCTTTTGGCTGTTTAGGTTTGTATTTGACTATTAAGTTTATACATAATCAGAGTATTAAATCAATAACTACATCTCGTGATAAAATTGATTACTCTAGAATTTTTTACTCTTTCTTTTTAGTTGTTGGGATTACTGTATTGCTTATGCCTATTGACTTGTTTTTATCTCCAGATGAGTATGAATTAACATTTAATTTGAATCAATTTTTAATCCTTATTGTCATATGTTTGACTTTACTACCTCTGCAAACAAGTTTTGAAGAATTCCTCATAAGAGGATACTTACTTCAGGGGATTGGAATAACAACAAAAAGTCGATTTCTAGCCTTTACTATTCCGTCCATTCTATTTGGATTACTTCATTTTGCAAATCCCGAAATAGACAAGCTTGGAAATGCATTTATTTTTGCATATATCTTTATGGGTTTTTTTCTTGGACTAATAACTATGATGGATGAGGGTCTAGAATTAGCTCTTGGATGGCACTATGCTAATAATCTAATGGCAGCATTATTTATTACTGCTGATTGGAGTGTTTTACAAACAGATTCAATTTATAAATATGTTGGAGAGCCTGATATTACTTCTCAAATTCTTCCAGTATTATTTATATTTCCTATTCTTATATATCATTTTTCTGTAAAGTATAAATGGTCCGGTTGGAAAGAAAAATTATTTGGAAAAGTAAATATTTAAATATGGGAATGAATAAAAATGCAATTTTTGCATGGGCATCATTTATCCTTTTTATAATTGGATCATCATTAGTTCTTTTGGGTGTATTTAAATATCCTGAATATTTAGTAGAGCTTGCAATTGCTGGATTAGGTTTTATTACAATCGGATGGGCTTTTAATGCTCTTAAAGGAAGATTATAATTATTTACCAGTCATTTTTTTGGGATCAATCCACTTATCAAATTCATCTTCTGACAAATATTTTAGTTTCAAAGCTTCTTCTTTTAAAGTAGTACCATTTTTGTATGCATTATTAGCAATTTCAGCTGCTTTGTAATAACCAATTTTATTATTAAGAGCCGTTACAAGCATTAATGAATTATTTAAATGCTCAGTAATTTTTTTCTTATTTACTTTTAATCCAATAATACAGTTTTTATTAAAACTTATAATCGCATCGGAAAGTAACTTTAATGATTCAATTATTTTTGATGCCATTAGTGGTTTATAAACATTTAACTCGAGCTGACCTTGTGTTCCAGCAAAACTTATAGTGTAATCATTTCCAATTACTTGAGTACAAACCATACAGATAGATTCACACTGAGTTGGATTAATTTTTCCGGGCATTATTGAACTTCCAGGTTCATTTGCTGGAAGTATCAATTCAGAAAAACCAGCTCTTGGACCACTGCCAAGCAAACGTATATCATTTGCAATTTTATAAATTGAAATTGCTATTTGTTTCAATGCTGAGTGTGTTTCAATAATTGCATCATGAGCAGCTAAAGCTTCA
>CABXUS010000029.1 GCA_902515405.1 uncultured Bacteroidota bacterium
CTGAGCTAATATTAACGCCGTTTAAGTGGTCTTTTAGAATTTTAATTTCAGAGTCTTTTATAATTGCGGGCTTACCTGAAATATTACGAACAATATTTTTTGTGAATGGATTAATATTTAAAATATTATAGTCTAATTTATTTAATTCAAAAAATACGTATCCATTTATAGCAGGAACAATCACATTTTTAACCCTGTCAGACCAAATTCTTCTTGTTTTAAAAGAAGGAACATATGAATTAATGCCAATGGAATTAAAAAACTCCAGAGCTTTAAATTCAGCTTTGTTTTTTGTTTTTGCTACAAACCAACACATAATCAACAAGCAAATATATAAAATATTTATTTTTAAATAGTTCATTTTTTTGTATTCTATTACTAAAATGCTCATTACCAATATATTAACTATAAATATTTGTCTAATAAAACACTCATGTTTAACAAAATATATTTTATCAGTGAAGTATTTTTTAATATAAAAAAACTAATTATAGACTATGATTTTATATTTTTGTTAACATGAATATATTAATTATTGGCTCTGGTGCTCGTGAGCATGCGTTTGCTTGGAAAATTTTTAATTCTAAACAGAATGTAAATTTATTTATGACTAATCCAACGCCAGGTGCCGTTAAAATTGCCAAAGCTTTGTCCTTAGATTTTAATAATTTTTTAGAAATTAAAGCATCAATAATTAAAAATAATATTCAATTAATTCTGGTTGGCCCTGAAATTCCATTGATAAATGGTATTTATGATTTTATTAAAAATGATTCGGAAATCTCTTATATAGATGTAATAGGTCCCTCTAAAAATGGTGCTCAATTAGAGGGTAGTAAGGAGTTTGCTAAACAGTTTATGTCAAGACATAATATTCCTACAGCTTCTTATAAATCGTTTGATAAATCTTCTATTGATGATGCTATTCTATTTTTAAAAAATAATACCCCTCCTTATGTTCTAAAAGCAGATGGTCCTGCTGCCGGCAAGGGTGTTATTATTGTTGATAATGTTGATGAAGCTATTAAAAATTTAAATGAAATGTTAATAGACTCTAAGTTTGGTGATTCCTCAAATAAGGTAGTTATTGAAGAGTTTTTATCTGGTATAGAGATGTCATGCTTTGTTTTATTCGATGGCATAAATTATAAAATTCTTCCATATGCTAAAGATTACAAGCGTATTGGAGAAAGTGATACAGGTTTAAATACAGGTGGAATGGGTTCAATATCACCCGTTAATTTTTTAGATGAAAATCTTAAAAACAAAATCAAAACCCAGATAATTGAGCCTACTGTTAATGGACTAATTAAAGATAATATTGATTATGTTGGCTTTATTTTTATTGGACTAATTAATGTAGATGGTCATGCTAAAGTTATAGAATATAATGTAAGAATGGGAGACCCTGAAACACAAGTAGTTTTACCTAGAATCAAAAATGATTTTGTGGATATTTTAATTTCATGTGCTAATCAAACTTTAGATCAAATTGATTTAGAATTTGATAATGACTATTATATTAATGTAGTACTAGCCTCAAATGGCTACCCTGAAAAATACGATAAAGGTTTAGAGATTTCAGGTCTAGAAGACGTAAATGATTCAATTGTTTTTCATGCTGGAACTGCATTAAAAAACAATAAAATAGTAACTAATGGAGGAAGAGTTTTATCAGTCGTCTCATCTTGTAAGTATATGAAAGATGCCTTAGAAAAATCTTATTCAAATATTGAGAAGATAAATTTTGATGGTAAGGTTTTTCGGAAAGATATTGGATTTGATTTATAAAAATGAATGAGCAGTTACATCTTTTTTCTCTCCCCCCTTTTTATCATATTTAACAAGCTCTAAAGTCCAATATATAAGTGCTGAAGAAATTATTAACATAAATGTAAAGTTGATGCTGTTTTGAATTAACCAACTTGAAATATCAAGGCGAATAAAGTCAAACGGTATAAATAAAACTTCAACAAACAAAAACTCTATTACTTCAAATAAATCTTTAAATTCCATAATTAATTCTGCTCAACAAATTTAGTTTAATTTTGATTATAGTTTATATATTTAAATAAATATTTTGATTATGTCAATAAGCAAAACTTGTAATTCTATATTTCAGCAAGTAATTGACGATTATCATTTACAAGATTTTGTTGATGCTATTAAAAACAATCCTCATAACAACCCCGGCTCTTTTGAAAAAATGATTTATGATAAATGTTGGATAGATACTATACAATGGCATTTAGAAGACATAATTAGAGTTCCGGATATTAGCCCTGATGAAGCTCTTAAAATTAAAAGAAGAATAGACTCTAGTAATCAAGACAGAACCGATATGGTTGAGGAATTAGATGAGTATTTTTTCGATGAATATTCAAATTCCTCACCATCAAAGCAAGCAACGCTTAATACTGAAACACCAGCTTGGGCAATAGATAGACTGTCTATCCTTTCGCTAAAAATATATCACATGAATGAAGAGGCCAATAGAAAATCTGCCTCTGATAAGCATCGAAAAAAATGTTCAGAAAAGCTTAACAATCTTTTAATCCAAAGAGAAAACCTTTCTAATGCAATTGACCAACTATTAGAAAATATTTCAAAAGGCAGTGTTATAATATCTACATACAAGCAAATGAAAATGTATAATGATAAGTCTTTAAACCCAGAGTTATATGCAAAAGATGATTAATGGTAATACATTAATTCTAAGATTTTCCTCTATGGGAGATGTTGCAATGACTGCCCCTATTATTAGATGTTTAGAAACAAAATATCCTGAAAATAAATTTATTTATGTTACACGCTCTAAGTTTAAACCTCTTTTAGAGGAGTTTAAAAATGTTGAAATATTTGAACTTGATCTAAAAACAAGACATAAAGGCTTTTTAGGAATATTTAGACTATTTTCAGACTTAATGAAGTTCAGGCCTTCTCGAATTGCTGATCTTCATTCAGTTTTAAGAACAAACATTCTTTCTCTTTTATTTAAAGCATATCTGAAAAAGGTTTCTGTTATTGATAAAAAAAGAAAAGAAAGAAAAGCACTAACAAGAAAGGAAAATAAAATATTTAAACCATTGACACCAGTTCATTACTTATACCAAGAAGTTTTTAATAAACTAGGATTTTCAATTGACTTAACTAGAGACCATATTTTTCCACCCTCACAAGTTTTTAATTTAAACTCAGTTAGTGTTGATATTGAAGCAGGTAAAATGGTAGGAATTGCACCTTTTGCTAAACATGCAACTAAGATATATCCATTAGATTTAATGCAAAAAATTATCTCATACGTTCAAAATAAACATACTGTATTTCTTTTTGGATTTGGAAAATTAGAAATGGAAACTATTAATAGATGGTCATCGGCTTTTAAAAATGTTTATTCCTGTGAAGATTTGGGCACATTAGATAATGAAATTTCACTTATATCCAATTTAGACCTTATGATATCAATGGATTCAGCTAATGGCCACATTGCATCTATATATAATGTTCCTGTTATAACTATATGGGGATTGACACATCCATATGCAGGCTTTTCTACTTTTAATTCAGAATTAAAAAATCAGTTTTGTGTTGATAGAGAAAAATTTCCTTTAATTCCAAACTCTATTTACGGAAATAAAATGATAAAAGGATACGAAAATGCCATGAGAACAATTAGTATTGAGGAGGTTTTACAGAGAATCAATGAAATAATTAGCTATACATCATCATAGTTTATAATAATTTTATCAGAACCAGGCTTTGATATACATGTTAGCATTAGCCCTTCATTTATTTCTTCTTCAGAAAGCATTTGGTCATCATCCATTATTACTTTACCTTTTTCTAATTTACCCATGCATGTTGTACAAACCCCACCCTGACATGAATAGGGAACATCAACACCATTAGCAAGAGCTTCGTCTAAAATATTAGCATTTTTATCGATTGAGAAATTAATTTTCTCACCATCTAAAATTAAAGTTACTTTTGTATTATTATGCGACATTCTGATTGCAATATTATGAAAATAATAGATTTAAAGAAAAATGTTTAGGAATAAGTACATAATAATATTAATAACACTTTTCCTTTTAAGCTCTTGTAACGCTTATAAATCGATATCATCTAAGTATAATATATTATATAATGGAGAACTTTTTTTAAATGAAGGGATAAATCAATTGAGAGATTCCTACAAAGAGAATTTTTGGGAAATTTTGCCAGTTATAAAGGATAATAATATTACCAGCTCATTTCCAGATTATCCAACAAAAAATTTTTTAACATCTGAGGAAAAGGGAATAAAAGTCATTCAAAAAATGGGTGATAATAATAATTTAGATAGCCAATATATTAACCAGGCATACTTATTATTGGGTAAATCTAGGTTTTTTGATAAAAGATATATTTCTGCCCTACAAGCTTTTAATTATTTAATTAAACAAAATAACAAATCAGATTTATGGATTGAAGCAGTGTTTTGGAAAACCTTAATAAATATAAATTTAGAACAGTACGAAACAGCAATAACATCTGTCAATAATATTTTGAAAGATTGTCCAACTTTAAATAAATCTAAAGCAAAATTATATTCCTTAATTTCAGAGGCCTATTATAAAAAGAAGGACTATAACAATTTGATTGAATCTTTGAAAAATACTATTAAGAATTCTACAGACAATGATCAACTGAGGAGGTATAAATATATTATTGGACAAACATTTCTAGTATTAAATGAAAAAGAT
>CABXUS010000030.1 GCA_902515405.1 uncultured Bacteroidota bacterium
GTTTCTACATGAGATTATATGGCTAAATTTTATAAAATTTACTTTCTTTTTTTCTTTTTTAGTTTTATGGGAATTAGTCAAATTAGCAAGATACATTATATTCCTCCTCTCACAGCTAATGATCTTCGACAAGGGGGTTCGGGGTCAATACCTTTGGATCAACATATATATCTTTCAACGCCTAGTGCATCTAATGTAAATGTTACAATAACAATAGTTTCAACTGGTCAACAAATAACTTATAATGATTTGAGGAATGATAATCCAAAATCATATCAATTTGCTGATTCAGGAACTCCGGTGAATGGAGTACTTTTTGTAGATTCTAACAACACAGGTGGTTCAACTACTCTTAACGCTGGTTTAATCGTTGAAGCAGATTGTCCAGTATATGCAGCCATTAGATATAATGCGGGAGCACAGGCTGGAGCCTTAGTAAGTAAAGGAGATGCTTCCCTTGGTACTCACTTTAGGACTGGAATGATGACAACAGGATCTCAAACAACGGAGAACATGGATCAGTATGGAGATGCTGGTTCTCAAAATGAATCAAATAATTTAAATTTTATATCTGTGATGGCTACACAAGATAATACCAAAGTTAGAATTGATTTACCTAACGCTAACAATAATGTTGAAATTGAAAACTACAATTATAATGGTAATCCAATAGTCCATACCTTAAATAAACATCAAAGTATGATTATTGCAACTGATGGAAGGGAATCAGCTAATGAAGGATCTAACAGATTTGCACTTGTAGGTGCCTTAGTTAGATCTATAGATGATTCTGGTAATAATATAGTTGAAGATTCAACAAAACCACTTGTAGTCAATGTTGGTTCAGCAAGTGGAACATTTGCACAAAGTGGTGGTGGACATGATCATGGAGTAGATCAAATTGTTGGACTAGACAGAGTTGGACATGAATACATTTTTGTAAAAGGAAATGGTCAAGGAGAACTTGAAACTCCTCTTATTGTTGGTGCTGTAGATGGTACTCAAATCTTTATTAATGAAGGTTCAACGCCTGTTGCTACAATTAATGCTGGAGGGTTTTATTTGATACCTAGTTCAAATTACTCAGGCTTAAATCAAGGAGCTACAATGTATGTTAGAACTCAGGACAAAAATCATCCTGTATTTGCTTATCAGGGTATTGGTGGACTTGGTGATTCAGATGCAAATCAAGGGATGTTTTTTGTTCCTCCACTTTCTGATGAAGCTAATGACAATGTGAATAATATTCCTGCAATTGATAAAATAGGTCTGGTTGATTACAGTTCATCATCTGGTGTTTCAATTGTTACCAATATAGATGCTACGATTACCATCAATGATATTAATGGAGATTATGATATTACTTCAATGGGTGGTGGTACAATGGTTCTTGGAAAAGCAGAGTATAAGGCATATTCTATAGATGATCTTTCTGGTAATGTTAAAATAACCTCAACAGGTGAATTATATTTAGCATATTTTAATACGATTGGAGCTGCAACAAGTGGTGGTTTTTATGCCGGGTTTTCGACTCCTCCAAATGCTGAAATTGATTTAGAAATAAATTCACTTGGTAATTGCTTAAAAATTGACAGTGATGGTAATATTACTAGCTCAAATATTACTTTACAAATTACAAACTCCGAAGGGTTTGATTCATGGACTTGGGAAATTTATAAAAATGGAGCGTGGGGGCCAGCAGCTGGTGAGTCAACAGATGTTGAAACATATATTCCAACTGAAGCTGGTGATTATAGATTAATCGCTAATATTAATTGTCTAAACGATTATAATCTGTCATCAGGAATAATACCAGTTAGTATATGTCCGGCAGATTCTGATAATGATGGTATTACTGACAATTTAGATCTTGATTTAGATAACGATGGGATATTAAACTCTATAGAATCATCGGGAAATTTAATTTTAGATATATCTGGAATAAATAGTCCTATATTTTTAGATAAAGATGGTAATAATGTTAATATCACAACTCAAGTAGCTTTAGTTGGTATTTCAGATACTAATACAATAACCGGCGCTAACAACGGCGATTTAAATTTCTCAATAGGTGCTTCATCATCTTCAACAGCATCTTATGAAATTAAAAATACTGCTGAACCTTTAAATTACAAGTTTACTGGAAAATCAGAAACAATTACAGCAGGTGATTATTTTGAAATTAGAGTTTTTCCAGCAACAAGAAATATTACCTTATTAGATCCTAATGATCAGCTATCTATTGATACAAATTTTGATGGTGAAACATTTGATTCAGGAGTTACAACTTTTACAGCAAACTACATAAGATTTAAATATAAACAAGATACAGCAAGCCCAACATTTGAGTTTTTAGCATACGATGTTGGTGGTTTAAAAATAACCGCTGGGGCTGATGAAACTACTTCAGTATCAAATTTTGAAGGAAAAATTGAAATTCTTGATTATAAAATAAATTCAGATGAAAATAATGCCAATTCTGATACTATTTATGACTATTATGATTTGGAAAGTGATGGTGATGATTGTTTTGATTTGACTGAAGCAGGATTTGAGTATGAAAATTTTATTGGAGATTCTGACAATGATGGGGTATTAGGAGCATCGCCATTAAATAACAATTCTGCTGGTGTGATTGATGAAAGAGGTTTAGTTGTTGCTCATAAAGATGCTGGTGGCTATGAAATTGAACCAAAAAAAAATAGTGAGGGGAACTATTTATTTCAAATACCAGGTAATCCTGTTGGAATTCAAACCCAACCACAATCTACAAATAGCTGTGAAGGAAGTTCTGCGGAGTTTGAAGTTAATGCAAGTTCGCAAACAATTATATCTTACCAGTGGCAATTTTTCAATTTAGTAAATAATGATTGGGAAAACCTTTATGATGATACTAATTTTTCTGGTGTAACGACAAGTAAGATTACAATTACTAATATAACAGCTGCAATGGATGGAAGATATAGAGTGCTTTTAAGTGATGAGGAATACCTTTGTGATATTGGATCAGATCCTAATGTTAATCTAAATGTAAATTTATCTCCAGATAATCCAATAGTAAATCAAATACAAACATTTTGTCAAACAGATAACCCTACAATTTCTAACTTAGTTGCAAACAATGATAGTGCTGAATTAACCTTATATTGGTATGATTCTGAGGATGCAACTAATCCGCTTGATTCTAATATTGAATTAGTGCATAATACATTTTATTATGCTGAGTTTGTGGATGCTGAAGGTTGTGTTAGTGTTGGAAGAACTCAAAGCAAGGCGTTTATTTCTAATCCAATATTAAGTGCTTCTAATAATATTATTTGTTCTGGTGAAAACATAACTCTTAGAATTGAGAATGTTGCAAAAACAGCTTCTGATTTTGCTTTAGAAAACGATCTTATTTTTATAACAAATAATGGAGTGCCTGTTACTTATAACAGTACTGTTTATGGCAATACTTTTTTTTTAATTCAAGCTGGTACTGGTCAAACAGGATTTAGCCCAATTGACTGGACAACTGCAAGAGATTTAACCAATGCTTTTAATACTGGAGATTCTGATACTAGCGCTAGAATGTATATTGTAGAAAATGCAGAAATGGAGCAAGCTGTCTGGGATGGACTAGACTCAATGGGATTAACGTTTAATTCAAACAACTCTCAAATTTATTTTTGGCTTGGACTATACCAAGATCTTGATGACCTAAATTATGATGAACCTGGTAATGAGTCTCAGAATTATGCTGGATGGAAGTGGGTAAATGGTCAAGATTTAAAAGATACTTATGTTAATTGGTGGACTGGAGAACCAAACAACGCAAATGATTCTAACGGTATTCCTAATGAACATTATGCCCAATTTGAATTTTCCAATAATGGAAAAGCATGGAATGATATGTCTATTGGAAATGGACAATCATGGCCTTTATTTGAATATAGCGGTTCATCAGAAATCATATGGGGATATTACAATACTGATGGTAGTGAAGAAATTATAACAGATATAACCACAACATCATATGAAGTTGAAAATTTAACAGAAACAAGGACATACTTTGTAAAAGTAATAACTAACGGAGTTGAGTGTGTAACAGAAAAAACTATAACTGTTAATCCAAATCCTACTGCTGAAATAATAACTGATTACGAATTTTGTGATAATATTGATAATGACGATGATGGCAATAATGGAAGTATAACTCTTAATAAAGCTGATTTTGATGTATTAATTCCTTCTATTCTGGGAAATAATCAAGCTGAAAGTGATTATACTGTTACTTTTTACTCTGATGCTGATGATGCTTATTCAGCTGAAAATGCAATTACATTTCCATATACTAACCCTGTAAAACCTGCAAATAGCCCTCACTGGTATGTTAATAGTACTGAAATATTTGTAAGAGTAGAAAATAATACAACTGCTTGTTTTAATGCAGATACTAAATTTAATCTTATAATAAAACCTAAGCCAATATTTTATGAAGTGGATGATATAATTTTATGTGATGATGACAGGGATAGAAGAGTTGGTGGCTTTGACCTTACGTTGAGATCAGATGAATTAAGATCGGGCAACTCAACAACTGACCCAAATGATGAGGATAATCAATCTCCAAATAATTTTACAATAACCTATCATATCTCCTTAGATGATGCAAATAATTTAGATAGTAATGGAATTGAAAATCCAAATAACTTCACAATTCTGCAGGACAATAGTCAAAAGATTTACTTTAGAATTG
>CABXUS010000031.1 GCA_902515405.1 uncultured Bacteroidota bacterium
TTTGGGCATGAACAGACTTATTTTTACTGTAAATCATATGATCAGATGTCATTTTTTCAAACCTTGTAAGTTCACGAATTGAGTCAGATTCAGATGAGTTACTAAAACTGCTAGCATCAAAATTGTAATCAACATTAGATGATTGATTAAATAATTTTGTTTTTTCTAAATATTGTAATAAATCTTTTTTTGTAAGTCTTCCTTTTTTACCAGATCCTTTAATGTTTTTTAAATCATCATTACTAATACCTTCTTTTTCGATTATACTTTTTACTAAAGGAGAAAGAAAAGAATGATTATTATCAGTTTCATTCTCGTTAGTGTAAGTAATTTCGGAATCTATTTCAACCTTTTTTTCATTTTGATCTAATAATTCTATGTTTGGTATATTCTCTATTTGTAGGTCAGATTCATTTTCAGCATCCGAAATCTCAATTACGCAAAGTGTTTCACCAACCTTTACTACATCGTTTATCTCAAAACATTTTTCAATTAAAATCCCACTAACATCACTAGGAACCTCGGAATCAACCTTATCAGTTGCAACTTCAACTACAAAGTCATCCATATCGATCTTATCACCGATGTTTTTTAACCAATTAACAATGGTTGCTTCATCTACACTCTCACCCATTTTAGGTAATGTTAAATTATACTTGGTCATAATAAAATATAGGAATACAAAAATACCAAAATTAAACCTATATTGAAGATTGTTCGAATGGAATTCTCTGAATAATACTTCTTCCTAAGGTGATTTCATCAGTATATTCCAAATTATCACCAATTGAAACACCTCTGGCAATTGTGCTAAATTTTATTTTATCTTTTTTAATTTTTCTATATATGTAGTAATTAGTGGTATCTCCCTCCATAGTAGCACTTAAAGCAAATATTACTTCTGTTACTTCGTCATTTATTACCCTTTCAAGTAAAGAATTAATATTTAACTGGTTTGGACCAATACCATCAACAGGTGATATTTTTCCTCCTAATACATGATACAACCCTTTAAATTGTCCTGTGTTCTCAATTGCCATTACATCACGAATATCCTCAACTACGCATATAATTTTTGAATCTCTGTTCAGATTGGAACATATATTACATAATTTTTCATCAGATAAGCTTTTACACTTATCACAAAATATTATATTTTCTTTTAGCTCTTTAATTGATTTAATTAATTGATCAATATCTCCTTTCTTTTTGTTTACCAAATGTAAGGCTAACCTTAGAGCTGTACTTTTTCCAATTCCTGGAAGCTTAGATATTTCATCTACAGCATTTGATAGAAATTTAGATGAAAGATTCATATTGTAAATATAAGATATTACGATACTAGAATTAACTATATTTATACATATATAATCTAAATGTCAGAATCATTAATAATTTTTATAATAATTTCATATTTTTCTTTGTTATATCTCGTTTCACATTTAACAAAAGGAGAAAGTGATAATAAGACTTTTTTTTCTGGAAACAAAGAGTCTCCATGGTATGTAGTTGCATTTGGAATGGTTGGAGCCTCCCTGTCAGGCATAACTTTTATTTCAGTTCCAGGCGATGTAGGGGCAATTAATTTCACATATTTTCAGGTTGTTATTGGATATTTATTTGGCTATATAGTAGTAGCATTTGTCTTACTACCAATTTACTATAAATATAACTTGACATCAATATATGAATATTTAGGTGATAGATTCGGAAGAAAATCTCATGTTACAGGTGCATTTTTTTTCTTTATTTCAAGAATTTTAGGAGCTGCTTTTAGGTTGTTTTTAGTTGCAATTGTATTACAAGAATTTGTATTTAGTTCCTGGGGAATACCATTTGAATTGACTGTACTGATTTCAATTTTACTAATTTGGATATATACATTTAGGGGAGGAATTAAGACTGTTGTTTGGACTGATACACTTCAAACTTTCTTAATGATTCTTTCAGTAATTTTATCTATTTACTTTATTACCGTTAGTCTAGAAATTAGTTTTTTAGATTATTTAAAATCTGAAGATTTTAATTTTAAGAATAAAATTTTTGTAACAGATAGTTTACTAGAAAAAAATCATTTTATAAAATCTTTTATAGGGGGTATTTTTATTACTATTTGTATGACTGGACTTGATCAAGATATGATGCAGAAAAACCTTACATGTAAGTCATTATATGAAGCTCAAAAAAATATGGTTGTTTTTAGTTTAATATTGGTTTTAGTAACTTTTGTTTTTTTAATTCTAGGAGCTCTTTTATTTACTTTTGCAGATAAAAATGAAGTTTTGATTCCATTTTTAAATGGAAGAGAAAATACAGATTTACTTTTCCCTCAAATTGCATTAAATAGTGGATTAGATATTACATTATCAATAACATTTATGCTGGGCCTAATTGCAGCTGCATATAGCAGTGCTGATAGTGCATTGACGTCTCTTACAACTTCGTTTTGTATAGATTTTCTGGAAATAGAAAAAAAGAATGATAAAACTCAAAAAAAATTAAGATTTTATACTCACATACTAATGAGCTTTATACTTGTTATAGTAATAATTGTATACAAAAACTATTTAAGTACTAGCGTAATTGATAGTTTACTTATTATAGCAGGATTTACATATGGGCCTTTACTGGGGTTATTTGGATTTGGAATTTTAACAAAATATAAAATTCAGGATAATCTATCAATTGTGGTATGTCTAGTATCTGTTTTAATAATTACTTTAATTTTTTATATGCCAAGTGAAATAATTGGTGGTTATAAAATTGGGTATGAGCTATTACCAATTAATGGTCTTATTACTTTTATAGGACTTTACTTGATTAGAAAGAAAGAAACTACCATTTGATTATTGCACTGCCCCAAGTAAAACCACTTCCAAATGCTGCAAGAACTACTATATCCCCTTTCTTAATAAGATTTGATTTATATGCTTCAGTTAAAGCAATTGGAATAGAAGCTGCAGTTGTATTTCCATATTTCATAATATTATTAAAAACTTGCGAATCGGAAAGATTTAATCTTTTTTGAATATACTGACTAATCCTCAGATTAGCTTGATGAGTTATAAGAAGAGATATATCTTCTTTTTTTAAATTTGAATGATTTAATCCTTCAAAAATTACTTCTTCAAATCTAATTACTGCATTTTTAAAAACAAAATTTCCATTCATGTATGGAAAATAACTTGTATCATCTTTATTTGTTTCTGCTTTTATTTTATCAATCCAAAAACTTGTGGCTGGCTTAATTACTGCCAACTCTTCGGCAAACTTTCCCTCCGAATGTAAATGTGTTGATAAAATCCCAGAGTTCGATGTAGTAGCTGATACAACTGCAGCTCCTGCTCCATCTCCAAATATTACAGACACTGATCTTCCTCTTGTTGATTTATCTAATCCCCCAGAATGTATTTCGCTACCAACAACTAAAATATTCTTATACATTCCAGATTTTATATATTGATCGGCAATTGATAATCCATAAATAAAACCTGAACATTGATTTCTAATATCTAAAGCTCCAACTTCTTTGATTTCCAAATTTCTTTGCAATAAAACACCTGATCCAGGAAAATAATAATCAGGGCTTAAAGTAGAAAAAATAATAAAATCAATATCTTTTTTATCAATTCCAGAATCAATAATTGCACGTTCTGAAGCATATGTTCCCATTAAAGATGTTGTTAGTTTATCATCATTAACCCAACGTCTCTCCTTTATGCCTGTTCTTTCCGTAATCCATTTATCTGATGTATCCATAAGTCCTGATAAATCATTGTTTGTAACTATATTTTCTGGTAAATAAAACCCAAGCCCTTTAATTGCAGAATTGTACATGTTGTTAGTTTTATTGCAATTTAATTAAAAATGTCATTTTGTCATCATATTTTGTTTGGTACGTGATTTGAAAATATATATTTGTAAAAAATTATAATAATGAGTAAAGGAAAAATAAACGTTTCAGTTGAGAATATATTTCCACTGATAAAGAAGTTTCTGTATAGTGATCAAGAAATTTTCTTAAGAGAATTAATTTCTAATGCCACAGATGCAACTCTTAAGCTTAAACACATGTCAAATATTGGTGAGTATAAAGAGGATTATGGTGAGCCAATCATTGAAGTAAAAATTGATAAGAAAAAATCAAAACTTCATATAATTGATCAAGGAATTGGGATGACAGAAGTTGAAGTGAAAAAATATATAAATGAGGTTGCTTTCTCTGGAGCAGAAGAGTTTATTGAAAAATATAAAGATTCTGCTAAAGATAGTG
>CABXUS010000032.1 GCA_902515405.1 uncultured Bacteroidota bacterium
TTCTTAGAAAAAGGTTTCTGTTTACAGTCCTAATAAAATGCTTAAGCAATGTGAATGTTTCAGGATCAATCCAGTGAACATCTTCCATTATAAATAAAGCCTTTTTATTAATGCTTGTAAGTTTATCTATTATTTCAAGTGAAATCTCATTCATGGTTTTTTTAGAGCTGCTGTTAAAATCAAATAACTCTAATGGTATCCCAATATCTTTTATAGCTTTTTCAATTTGCCATAACTCATATTCCTGAACAGCTAATTCATGAAACTTAGTGTTTTTTAATTGCTCTATAGCCATCTCAAACATTACTTTTTGTCCATCTTGAATTAATTTTTGCTTTTCTTCATATCCTCCAGAAATAATTAATTCAACTTCATCATCAAAAGATAAGTTTATATCGCCAAGCTCCTTTATAAAATAGATTAGAGACAATCCATTTAACTTTGTTGGAAATTTATTTAAAGTGGGAATAAAACTCTTAAAGCTGTTTGCTGTAAATCCAACATCTGTAAATGTGACTATAGATTTTTCAGAGGAATTCATGATTTCACCATTTAAAATAATTAGCAGTCTCAAGTCATTTGATAACTCATCAGTATTAATACCCTGAGGAAGAGGTATTTTTGATTTTCTCTTTTCCTCTTCACTCAATTCATCTAAAATTTTTTTCTTTTCAGCGAATGAAAAATTAACATCATCAGCGATAATTCTTAATTTTTTTAATAAATATGCAAGTTCATTAAATTCTTTCTTTTCAAGTAAATTTGCAAAAGCATCAAGTTTACCCAATTTTTTAGAGTATAAATACCTACATACAACATCCAATATTAAATTATTACAAAACTTAGTATAGTATTCTGAAAAACTAAGTGTAATCATTCTCCTAATTACTTTTAATAAATCTTCCGAACTATGCTTTTCTGGGTTTTGAATTATATCTGACTGTAATTCAAGGTATCTTTTGTTATATTCTATTACAATCTGTTTTTCTCCTTCCTCTTGGATTTTAGCATCTTTAAAGTAAGACTTTAATGCACTGATAATTCTTTTATCACTAAACTTATATATGTTATCTTGATTTGAAAGATCAATTAATAGACCTTTGTTTACTGCTAATTCTAAAAAATCTAGAACATCTAACAGTTCATACCCCCAGACCTGTGCAAGTATATCCGCATTAAATTTACTTCCTATTACAGAAGCACTTTCAAGAATTCTCCTCCATTTAGATTCAAATGTGTCAAAAATTGAGTGATAATAGCTGTCAATATCTTCAAAATTTGGAAGTGATTCTATGTCTACTGTTTTGGTTAAAACATATCCATCTGGTGTATATTTTAAAGATTGATCTGAGATCCATGATTCTAAAACTTTAAAAACATAGAGTGGAGTTAATTTTATATTAGATTCTGATTTTAATTGTTTATTGTAATCATTAAATAAAATATTTATCCGATTCATTGAACTACTTGCAATTTTAAATTTATTGTCTTCAATACTTAAATTTTTTACAAAATCAACAAGATTAAATGAATTAACATCTAATAAATTATCTAAATCAAAAGAGTTGTTAGTTTCCTCATTTAAATTATTCAACTCATTATTTAACTCCGCATAATCTAATCCTCTGTAGCTACCTTTAATCTCTGCGCGAACACTTATTATAATACAAAGATTTTTTCTTAGAAAAAGGTTTCTGTTTACAGTCCTAATAAAATGCTTAAGCAATGTGAATGTTTCAGGATCAATCCAGTGAACATCTTCCATTATAAATAAAGCCTTTTTATTAATGCTTGTAAGTTTATCTATTATTTCAAGTGAAATCTCATTCATGGTTTTTTTAGAGCTGCTGTTAAAATCAAATAACTCTAATGGTATCCCAATTTTATCACTTGCAATATTTACAATTCCTTTAGTAATTTTATCCGTAGATTCTGATCGACTGTTCCAGTTTTCACCAATTAATCTACTAAAAGCTTGTAAAAAAGGTTCAAAGGAAACAGCGTTTTCATCTTGAATTTCATCACAATCACCATAGAAAATATTCCAATTATTTTTTTTAAAATATTTTTCTGATTCTAATAAGCTTCGAGTTTTTCCAATTCCCATTGGTGCTTCAATCAACATGATATTTAAATCATCTGAAATTCTATTTTCTACAGCTTCATAAATTGATTTTCCAGGATTCATTACGCTTTGTATATATGGAACTTCATCAAGAATTGAACTTTCAGTAGATTCCTTCGACTTTTTTTCAAATAATCTATCAAAGTAATTATCCAATATTATGTTTAATATTGATATTGGTGTAATAATAACAAAACTTAAAAATAGATTTTGAACTGAAAGTTCAAAAATTATTATTCTATTAAAAATTATTAATGCTATTATACCTAAAAATAAGCCTGTAATTGCTTGTCTTCTTTTATAACTATTTTTTGTTACTATCCCATATTGGAAATATGATTTTCCAAGTAAATTTCCAATTAAGAGGGTAATAAATATTAATAAGATATGAATCAAAAATGGATATGTTTCATACTGAATAAAATAGAAAATAAAGATTGGGAAATAAGTAGCATAAAGACATGAATTGGCAAAAAAGGTATATCCTAATGGAGTATGAAAGCCATCGATATCTAATCTATTAACAATAAATAAATTAATTATTATAGGCAAGAAACTCATCAAAATAGTAAGGGATAAAATCCATACAATAACATTAATTTCACCTATGTCGACATCACTATTTGGAATAATAAATGAGCAAATATATATCATTACAAATGACAAAATTATTGGAAGGAAAAAGTATAATGCAATATATTTTACCTTATTTAAAACTGAGAGTATTAACTCTTTATTTGAATCTCTAGTGGAAATTAAAATATTTTTTCTATTAATAAATATTAGAGATATACCATAAGCTAATGACACAAAAATTATTGCTAAAATTAAAACAAGTAACAGTTCAAATAATAATGGTAAATCTGTTTTATCTATAGTATATCCTCTTGTGAATATAGATTCAAGAAATCCTTGAGATTTTTCATATGTCTTAAAGTCAGTATTAACTAACCAAATCTTGTTGTTAATAATATCAATATTATCAACAGTAAAAAGACCTAAACGATCCAATTTTAAATAATCAATTATTTTTTTTATGTCATCCTCAACTATTAATCCATTTATTAGTGCGTTAGAATTTTCATCACCTATAATTTCTATTAATTCCTCTATTTGTAAAACTCGGTGGTTTGTATTAGAAATTAATGTTTGGTTTACAATTTCAAACGTTTCATTATCACAATCTTCTCTAATTAAAATAGATGTAATACCCGTATCTGAAAGAGGAGTGTTTCCAAGCGGCCTGTACCTTGTATTTAATAATTGTGATAGTGCGTCGTCATATGCGTACTCTATAGCATCATCAACAAACCCATAATAAGCTGGCATTCCAGAATAAAATTCAAAAAATTCTATTTTACTTATTACATTGTTTTGAATTGTATTTTTGGTTAAAAATATCCCTTTTTCAATATCAACTACATAGTTATTGTCTTTTTCTAATAATCGAATCGAATCAATATATTCTAATGCTAGATCTAAAAAATACTCGTTATTATGGTTTTCCCTTGAAATATATTTTAAAGTGTTTATGTGAGTTTTATACTTTTCAATCTTTAAAGAGTCTTGGGTTATTACAATACTTTCTTTAATAGAAAAAAGACTAAG
>CABXUS010000033.1 GCA_902515405.1 uncultured Bacteroidota bacterium
TTCAGAAAATATACTTTTTACTTCTGAGTCATCTTGTAATGCACCTGGTCTTCCAATATCTCCAGCTTCTCTGAGACCTTGCATAATTGGAACTTCACCTAAAAAAGGTATATCAAAATCATCTGACATATTTTTAGCTCCATCTTTTCCAAAGATATAATGTTTTTCTTGAGTTTTTGAATCTGGTATGTAATATGACATGTTTTCTACAATTCCAAGAACAGGAATATTAATATTTTCTTGTTTATACATTGAGATTCCCTTTCTTGCATCTGCAAGAGCAACAATTTGAGGCGTACTTACTACAACTGCTCCATTTACTGATATTTTTTGCATAATACTTAAATGAATATCACCTGTTCCAGGTGGTAAATCAATAAGTAAAAAATCTAATTTCCCCCAATCTGCATCAAAAATTAATTGATTTAAAGCTTTGGTGGCCATTGGTCCTCTCCATATTACTGCTTGGTCTATTTTAGTAAAAAAACCAATAGATAAAATTTTAATTCCAAAACTTTCAATAGGTTTCATTTTAGATTCACCATTTATATCAACAGCAAGTGGTTTTCTTCCCACTAAATCAAACATTATATGCATTGAAGGCCCATATATATCAGCATCGAGTATTCCCACTTTAAATCCCATTTCTTTCAATGTCACAGCAATATTTGAAGTGATTGTAGATTTCCCAACTCCACCTTTAGCAGATGAAATTGCAATTATATTTTTTACAGAGGATAATTTTTCTTTATCATCAATTGATTCAGGTTTTTTGGCAACTGACTTAAAATCAATTTTATAATTAAAATTTGAATTGTAATTATCTTTTAAAGTTTTAATTATTTTTTTTGTTAGATCTGATTTTGCCTTGTGTGTAGGGTTATTAGTTATAAGATCAATCAATATCTCATTTGAGAAGTTATTGATATTTAAAATTTGGTCTGCATCAATAACCTCCCTTAAACTATCTATAATTTTTTCTTTATTAAATTCTAATTTACTCATAGATTGATATTACAAATATATGAACAAGTAAGCTATTTTATATTCAATTTGGGCTCCCAAAAATATCTATTAAAATCAACAATTTTATCGTTTTCAATAATTATCCCTTCATTCTCAAGTAACTGCTTCATTAAATTTGTACCACCAAAGTGGTGCTTTCCAGTTAACAAACCATTTCTATTAACTACTCTGTGAGCTGGTATATCCTTAAACTTATGAGAAGAATTCATTGCCCAGCCAACTGCTCTTGCGCTTTTACCAGATCCTAAAAAATTAGCTATTGCACCATAAGTTGATACCTTTCCATATGGAATCTTTCTAACAACACAATATACTTTTTCAAAAAAACAGTTATTATTATTCATGTTTATTAAAATTAAATCTCAAAAAAGTTATTTTTTTTGATTCTAGAAATTTCTTTTCATAAAATGTCTTAATTGAGAGCGCCTCTTCTGGAGCATTATTATTAGAGTATATATCGTGATTAGAAAAAACTGGTTTTATACCCATTCCCTCAATTAAACCTGATGTATATCCATGTAAAAATTCGCTGTCAGTTTTTAAGTTTACAAAACCATCTTTTTTAAGTATTCTTTTATATTGAGCTAAAAAAAATGAATTTGTTAATCTATGCTTTTTTCTCTGAAACTTTAACTGAGGATCAGGAAATGTAATCCAAATTTCATCTATTTCATTTTCTAAAAAAAGTTTATCAATAAGTTCAATTTGAGATCTAATAAAACATACATTTTTTAATTTTTGCTCAATCGATTCTTTTGCTCCAGTCCAAATTCTAGCACCTTTAATATCTATACCAATAAAATTTTTATCGGGATTTTGCTTTGCTAAAGTTGTTGTGTACTCACCCTTGCCACAACCTAATTCTAAAATAATTGGATTATTATTTTTAAAAAAAAGTTTATTCCATTTTCCCCTTAGTTTAAAAGATTTTTTATTTAACTCATCTCTTTCAGGTTGAAATAAATTTTTAAAATTTAAGTTTTCTTTAAATCGTTTAAGTTTGTTTTTACTTCCCAAAAAAAGTTTTTTTTAAAAATAACTATTTTGATTTTTCTAAAGTAAATGAAAATTCTGATCCAACACCATATTCACTTTCAACATAAATTTTTTCATCATGAGCATCAATAATATGTTTTACAATTGCAAGTCCTAAACCTGAACCACCAGCAGTTCTACTCCCACTTTTATCTACCCTGTAAAATCTCTCAAAAATTCTAGTATAGTTTTCATCTTCTAAACCAATACCATTATCAGTTACACGAACAATTATTTTTTCATCAGTCAAATTCTGAACAACAATTTCGGTTGTACCATTTTCTTTGCCATATTTTATTGAGTTATCTACCAAGTTTGTAACTACTTGTTCAATTTTTTCCTTATCAGCCATGACAAATTCAGGAGGGTTGTTTTCATGTTCTATTATTAATTCAATATTTTTCTTTTTTGCACTAAAATCTAACATTTCATATACATTTTGAATAAGTTCAACAACATCAAATTTTACTGAATTTAAATTAGACTCACCGCTTTCAATTTTTGTTATTAAATCAAGATCTTTTACAATTAAATTTAATCTGTCTATTGCCTTTGAAGCTGTTTTTAGATATTTTTTGTTAATTGATTTATCATCCAATGCACCATCAAGTAGAGTTAATAAGTAACTTTGACTTGTAAATAAAGGAGTCTTAATTTCATGGGCTAAGTTTCCAATAAATTCTCTTCTAAATGATTCTTGCTTTTTCATTTCAGAAAATTCTGATTTCATTTGTGAATCATAGTCTTTAATTTCATCCACAAGATCATCCATGTTAGTAGTAACTGTTTGACTTATATCTTTTGAAGGTAAAATATCTTTAGATATCTCTTTAAGTTTATTATATAAAAAAAACCTGGTATAAATTACTCCAAAAAAGTAGATAATTATTAGAGATAATATAACAATTAATGAAAATTCATAGAAATTAAACTCATTGTTGGTACCACTTATCGAAACGAAAATTAATGAAATAACTATTGATACAAGTAATGATATTGATATTAATAAAAATCTGGATTTAAATTTAGATGACATTTAGGGCTTAAATTTATATCCAACACCCTTTAAAGTTTTTATATGTTTATCCCCAATTTTTTCTCTTAACTTCCTAATATGAACATCAATGGTTCTATCACCAACAACAACTTGAATTCCCCAAACTTTATTCATAATTTCATCTCTATTAAAAACTTTTTCAGGCTTAGATGCTAATAAAAATAATAATTCAAATTCTTTTCTAGGCAGCATTATTTCATTTTTATTTTGAGTAACTAGATATTCTTCTCTATTAATTTTGATAGAGCCTAAATCTAAAACAATAGGCATATTTTTATTGGACTTTATTTTTTTAGCAATATTTGATATTTTCTTTAAAAGAATCTTTGGTTTTATTGGCTTGGATATATAATCATCAGCACCTGCATCATAAGCTGAGAGCTGGGTGTAATCTTCACTTCTTGCAGAAAGAAAAATTATCATTGTTTCACTAAGTTCATCAATTTGTTTTATTTCGGAACAAGCTTCAATTCCAGACATTTTAGGCATCATTACATCCATCAAAATTATATTAGGCATGAACTTTTTAGCTCTTTTAATAGCTTCTATCCCATTTTTTGCAGACTTAACTAAATAACCTGATTTATTTAAA
>CABXUS010000034.1 GCA_902515405.1 uncultured Bacteroidota bacterium
CTTGTGAGCTAAAATTTTTTCTTCTATACCTATTTGATTATTATTTTCATCAACTAAAATAACATAGTCATTCATTTATAAACAATTATGCTTCTCCTTTTGGCCCAAAACTAATTGGAAACACCTCTTTTTTAAAATTCTTAATTTCTCCAAAAGAAGATTCAAATTTATTTAAATTTTCATCAAGAGCTTTAATGAATTTTTTTACGTGTTCAGGTGTTAAAATTATTCTAGATCTAACTTTAGCCTTAGGTGTACCAGGCATAACGTTTATAAAATCTAAAACAAACTCAGTTGGAGAATGATTAACAATAACAAGATTAGAATAAGAACCTTGAGCTATACTTTCATCAAGCTCAATATTGATATTTTTGTTTGAAGGATTATTCTTCTTCATTGAATCGAATTCTTTTGCTTTCTAATAAATCTTCATATTCATCAACATAACCTACAATTATATCATCATATTCACGATTTCCAGTTCCTGCAGGAATCTTGTGTCCAACAATTACGTTTTCTTTAAGACCCTCAAGATTATCTACTCTACCATTAACAGCAGCTTCATTCAGTACTTTAGTTGTTTCTTGGAATGATGCAGCTGAAATAAATGATTTCGTTTGTAGAGAGGCTCTAGTTATTCCCTGTAAAATTGGAAAACCTGTAGCATTTATTGCATCACGAGCTACAACAAGTTCTTTATCTTCTCTTTTCAATAGTGAGTTCTCATCTCTTAATTCTCTAGCAGTAATAATTTGTCCCACTTTTAAATTTTCAGAATTACCGACAGATTCAATAACCTTTTTGCCAAATAAATTATCATTTTCAGTTATAAACTCGTTCTTATGAATAATTTGACCCTCTAAAAATATTGAATCTCCTGAATCTTGAATTTTAACTTTTTGCATCATTTGTCTAACTAAGACTTCAAAGTGCTTGTCATTAATTTTTACACCTTGCAATCTATAAACTTCTTGAACTTCGTTAACAAGATACTGCTGAACAGCAGAAGGACCTTTTATATTAAGTATATCATTTGGAGTAATTGAACCATCGGAGAGAGGCATACCAGCTTTTACAAAATCATTTTCTTGTACAAGAATTTGATTAGATAATTTAACAAGATATTTCTTAATCTCAGCTGTTTTAGATTCTACAATAATTTCTCTATTTCCACGTTTAATTTTACCGAATGAAATGACTCCATCAATTTCACTAACAACAGCTGGATTTGATGGATTTCTAGCTTCAAAAAGTTCAGTAACTCTTGGAAGACCACCTGTAATATCTCCAGATTTTGCAGATTTTCTTGGTATTTTCACTAAAATTTTACCATTTTCAACTTTTTCTGCATCATCAACCATTATATGTGCTCCAACAGGTAAATTATAGGTTCTAATATTCTTTCCTTTATTATCATTAATTAATAATGTTGGGATTAACTTTTTATTTCTACTCTCTGAAATAACTTTTTCTTTAAAACCTGTTTGCTCATCTATTTCAACCTGATAAGTAATACCTTGTTCTATATTTTCATATTGTACATTACCTCCAAATTCAGAAATTATCACTCCATTATATGGATCCCAAGAACAAACTACATCATCTTTTTTAATTTTTTTACCATTTTTAACTAAGATTGATGAACCGTAAGGAATAATATTTGAACTCAATACTACACCAGATTTTTCATCAAGAACTTTAATTTCACAAGTTCTAGATATTACCAAATCAATAGCTTTACCTTCATTATCTTTAGTTTTAACAACCTTTAAGTCATCAATTTCAGTAACTCCATCAAATTTTGATATCAACTGATTTTCTTCCGAAATATTTCCTGCAATACCACCAACATGGAATGTTCTTAATGTAAGCTGAGTACCAGGTTCTCCAATTGATTGTGCTGCAACAACTCCAACAGCTTCTCCAATTTGAACCATTTTTCCAGTAGCGAGATTTCTTCCATAACACTTTACACATAAACCTCTTTTAGCTTCACATGTAAGTGGAGATCTAACATCAATTGAATCAATTGGTAATTTTTCAATTATTTCAACATCCATTTCATTTATTTCTTGACCAGCGTTAATAAAGATCTCATTTGTTAATGGATTGTATACGTCATGTAATGACACTCTACCTAAAACTCTTTCACCAAGCGTTTCAACAACTTCTTCATTCTTTTTTAGAGCTTTAACGGAAACTCCCCTAAGCGTATTACAGTCTTCAATATTAATTATTACATCTTGTGCAACATCTACTAATCTTCTTGTTAAATATCCAGCATCAGCAGTTTTTAAAGCAGTATCAGCTAATCCTTTCCTAGCTCCGTGAGTTGAAATAAAGTATTCTAAAATTGATAAACCTTCTTTAAAATTAGATAGAATAGGGTTTTCAATAATTTCCCCACCACCTGCACTAGCTTTTTTCGGTTTAGCCATTAAACCTCTCATACCAGTTAACTGTCTAATTTGCTCTTTTGATCCTCTCGCACCTGAATCTAACATCATGTAAACTGAATTGAAACCTTGTTGGTCTTCTCTAATCCTTTTCATTGCTAATTCTGTCAAGGAAGCGTTTGAAGATGTCCAAACATCAATAACTTGATTATATCTCTCATTATTGGTAATTAAACCCATATTATAATTTGAAATTATAGAATCAACTTCTTTATTAGCAGAATCAATCATTGTATGTTTTTCATTTGGAATGATTATATCACCCAAACTAAATGATAAGCCTCCTTTGAAAGCAAAAGTGAATCCCATTTCTTTAATTTTATCAAGAAAATCTGCAGTTTCAGGTACACTTGTTAGCTTAAGAATTCTGCCAATAATATCTCTTAAGGATTTCTTTGTAAGTACTTCATTGATGTAACCAGCTTTTTCAGGAACAACTTCATTAAATAAAACTCTTCCAACTGTTGTCTCAATGAGTTTAGTTTCTAATTCATCATTATCATTTAAATCATTTGCTCTAACCTTGATTGATGCATTTAAATCAGCTTTATTCTCATTAAAGGCAATTTTAACCTCTTCAAAAGAATAAAAAACTAATCCTTCTCCTTTAACAATCATTTCTTTAGTAGATTTTTTTTCTTTTGTCATATAATATAATCCAAGAACCATATCTTGCGATGGAACAGTTATTGGAGATCCATTAGCAGGATTTAAAATATTGTGGGATGCTAACATCAATAATTGTGACTCTAATATAGCCTCAGGACCAAGTGGAAGATGAACTGCCATTTGATCACCGTCAAAGTCAGCGTTAAATGCAGTACAAACTAAAGGATGGACTTGAATTGCTTTACCCTCAATTAATATTGGTTGAAATGCTTGAATACCCAGCCTGTGCAAGGTTGGAGCTCTGTTTAATAAGACAGGGTGACCTTTAAGAACATTTTCTAAAATATCCCAAACTAAAGGTTCTCTCTTATCAATAATTTTTTTTGCAGACTTAACAGTTTTTACAATTCCTCTTTCAATTAATTTTTTTACAATAAAAGGCTTATAAAGTTCAGCTGCCATATCTTTAGGTAAACCACATTCATAAAGTTTTAATGTTGGACCACCTACAATTACAGATCTAGCAGAATAGTCTACTCTTTTACCAAGAAGGTTTTGTCTAAATCTACCTTGTTTACCCTTT
>CABXUS010000035.1 GCA_902515405.1 uncultured Bacteroidota bacterium
TACAAAAGGAAGACACCCATATGAGCAAATAGCATTTCAGTACTCCCATCACATTATTTACTCAGATGGTAAAATTGAGCATAAATCTGAATATATTAATGCAGAACCTGGTAAGTTTCCAAATTATGATTTTGTTAGATCATTAAAAAAAGATTTAGAATTTGATAATGGTTCAGTCTTTAAATACGCTACTCATGAAAATTCTATTTTAAATGCAATCTATGATCAGTTAATAGATTCGGATGAAAAAGATAAAAATGAATTAATGGATTTTATTCAATCTTTAACTAATAAAAAAGAAAATAATAAACTTGTTTGGAGGGGAGATAGAGACATGATTGACATGTGTGATTTAGTAAAAAAATATTTTTATGATTCATACATGAAAGGATCCAATTCAATAAAAGTTGTTCTACCCGCAGTAATAAAAATTTGTGAATTTGTAAATAAAAAATATTCAAAAAAAATTGGGGAAATTAATACGACATCTTTAAACTTTTCAAATGACCATGTATGGATTCAAGATGGAAATTTAGACCCATATGGTTCATTGCCAATTCCAGATTTTTCTACAATTACCAAACCTGTAGGTGATATAAATAAATTAAATAACGGAGGTGATGCTTTAACAGCGTATGCCAAAATACAATATCTTGAAATGTCCTCACAGGAACGAAAAATCATTAAGGAATCTTTACTGAAATATTGTGAACTAGATACACTAGCTATGGTTATGATTTATGAGTTTTTTGCATCTGAACTTAAAATTCATGGATTTCCAAATAAATAAATAATGCAGTATAAAAGGTTGAGAATCTTTGATTTTGATGATACATTGGTTAAAACTGACTCTTATGTATATGTTAACAATGGAGAATTAAAAAGTAAGTTAACACCTGGTCAGTATGCAGTATACAAAGAAAAAAAAGGAGATGTTTTTGATTATTCTGACTTTCATAAAGTAAAAAACCCAAAGGAAATAAAACAGATTACAAAAGTTTTAAGAAGGATGCTTAAAAAAGGCAAAGGAGGTCTGTATATACTCACTGCAAGATCAACATATAAACCAATAAGGAAGTATTTAAGTGAAATAGACATTGATGTTTCAAAAATTTATGTTACAGCACTTTCATCAAATAATCCTAAAGACAAGGCAGATTGGATTAAAGATAAAATTGAGAATGATGGATATAATGATATATATTATGCTGATGACTCAATAAAAAATATTAAGGCAGCAGAACAAATGTTATCAAAAACAAATGTTAGGTGGAAGGTTCAACACGTAAAATATTAGCTATTGAGATAATCTAAATTATTGGAATTTATATATATCATATAGAACCTCACCTAAGATTTCTCTGATTTTATCAGCATCTATTTCCCCATTTGGAGCGTGGTAATCAGAACTAAATAATGCAGTTCGAACAGATTCTCCATTAGAATTAAAACCAATAGATTCATTTAAAAATTCAATTGATGCTGAACACATTTGATAATCCATTTCAAGCTTATTCAATCGAGTGTCAAATTCATCTCCTGCGTCAGGATTTAATATTAGTATGTAGGCATGAAGTGTTCCTTCAAAACAAAACATATTATCATTAAGCTCATCTAAAGAATTATAACCATCAAACCAACGTTTAGGATCTTTTTCAAAAAGATTTTTTGCTATATCACTCATGTTTTTTTTTAGTAAAAATAATATAAAAAGGAATACCAATAACTAAAAGTAAAGTCCCATAGAATATTGACTCAATACCAGATCCAAAAATTGCCCATAATGAATACAAAGAACCTAAAACTCCAAGAATTACAGACTTGGTATTTTTAATTTTTAAAAACTTTTTTTCGAAATGGAATAATACGAAAGATGCACTTACAAAAAGATATGGAATAAGAGTTGACAGTGTAGTCAGTAGTATTAAAAATTCAAATCTATCAACTAGCCCATCGCTATAGTTCATCGTCATTACAATAGAGGTTAAAATACTACCTAATATTAAACTTATAATTGGAAAACCTTTTTTATTTTTTTTCTTAAAAGCTTTTGGAAATAGGTTATCATTGGCCATAGTCATAGGCATGTAACTTGTAATTAATATCCATCCATTAAGCGCACCAATAGCTGAAATTGCAGCACCTGCAGAAATGAAATATCCCAGATATTTTCCTCCCATAACTTCTCCAGCTTCAGCAAAGGGAGCAGGTGAGTTTATTAATGTTTCTGTTGGAATAATTCCAAATAAAATGATTGTGCTTAATATGTAAATTATTGTTGAAATTAAGGTGCCTATCATGGTTGCCTTAGGGATTGTTTTCTCAGGATTAATTATGTTCTCAGCTGGGATACTTGCACATTCTAAACCTAAAAAGGCATAGAGAGTCATAACAGCAACAACAGGTAAAATTTCTAAATCATTTTGATTAGTGAGATTAAATTCTGGAAAAATTTTTAGATCAAAAATGAAAAACCCCAGAATAATTATTAGGATTAATGGAATAAGTTTAGCAATGGTTGTTAAAATTTGAATATTTCCAGATGATTTAAAACCTCTAGATGATGTATATGTAAAAAACCAGATAAATGAGAGACCAGTTATGGTTGCGTAAAATGGATTTGTTATAAGTTCAGGAAAAAAGAAGCTTAATGCACTTACTATAGCAACAGCAATTGCAGCATTATTAACCCAGCAAGATATCCAATAACCCCATGCAACTAAAAATCCAATAAAATCTCCAAAAACAACTTTAGAATACTGATATGGCCCTCCACTTTTACCCTTAAGTATTTTACTAAAATTGCTAAAAATTTTAGCTAAAATTAAAGCTCCTGTAGCTGTAAATATCCAACCTAAAATACTTATACTTCCAAACTTTCCTAAACTTGCTGGTAGAACAAAAATTCCAGCACCTATAATATTTCCAACCACTAAAGATGTGGCAGCTAATAGACCTATTTTTTGATTTTGTTTGGTCATAATAAAAATCTATATTTCATTATTAATTATGCCTAATAAATATAATTATAATATTGACCCAGATATTTCAAAAGCTGAAACTTTACCTTCTTCTTTTTACAAAGATCCTAATGTATTTGAAGATATCAAGTCAAAAATTTTTTTAAAATCATGGCAGTGGATTGGAGACACTGACCTTGTTCCACAAAAAAATAATGTTTATCCACTGACTATTTTAAATAAATATTTATCAGAACCTGTTATTATTTCAAGAACAGATGATGATGAAATCGTTTGTTTAACAAATGTCTGTACTCACAGAGGAAATATAATGGTATTAGAACCTGCTAAGATGAAAAAACTAGTTTGTACTTACCATGGCAGAAAGTTTGATAACAAAGGAAATTTTGAATCTATGCCTGAATTTGAAAAAGCAAAAAATTTTCCAAGGCCATGTGATAATCTTCATAATTTTCCTTTAAGAAAATGGGGTGAATTATTGTTTATTGGATTCAACCCAGTTTTTGATTTTAATAAAGTAATAAATAAAATGAGTGAAAGAGTTGGGTTTTTACCTTTAGAAAAATTTCGATTTGATCAATCTCT
>CABXUS010000036.1 GCA_902515405.1 uncultured Bacteroidota bacterium
TAAAGAGCCTTTAGAAAGAAGATTTTGTACTTTTGCTCCAGTTCTTTTAATCCAATCAATTGAAATACCATTATCAATAAAGGTTAAAATTTCAACTTTTTTTTCAAGATTATTTGACTTCGCCCATTCAATAATACTTTTTACAGCTTGAAATTCTCCTTCAGAAACTCTGGCAGATGCAACTTCAATTCTGTCAACTTTAAGTTCTTGAATTAAAAGTTTAGAAATAGTTAGTTTTTCTTGTTTTGAAAAAGACATCCCTGATGTTTGTTCACCATCTCTAAGAGTTGTATCCATTATTTCAATTTTCTTTTTCATTTTATAATGGAGTCTGCTTTGAAAATTCTTTTATGGATTCTTTTAAATTTAATAAGTAATCTATATCATCATATCCGTTCAGTAAATTATTTTTTTTGTATTCATTAATATCAAAATCTTCTTTATAATTTGTTTTTTTAATTTTAATAGTTTGTAAATCTAAATCTACAGTAATTAATGTTTTTGGGTTTTTATAAATTTCTTTAAAAATTATATCCAAGAATTTAGCTGAAACTTGAACTGGAAGTACTCCAATATTTAAACAGTTATTTTTAAAAATATCAGCAAAAAAACTAGAAATAACACATCTAAATCCGTAGTCATATATTGCCCACGCAGCATGTTCTCTTGAGGAACCTGATCCAAAATTTTTACCACCAACTAAAATTTTACCTGAGTATTTATGGTCATTCAACACAAAGTTTTTCTTTATTTCATTATTTGGCTTATATTTCCAATCTCGAAATAAATTATCTCCAAATCCAACCCTTTCTGTGGCTTTAAGAAATCTTGCTGGAATTATTTGATCAGTATCAACATTTTCAATAGCCAATGGAACTGCTTTACTTTTCAATATTTTAAACTTATCGTAACCCATAAATTATAATTTTCTTGGATCAGTTATTTTTCCTGTTATTGCTGCTGCTGCTGCTACTATAGGGCTAGCTAACAAAGTTCTTGATCCAGGCCCTTGCCTTCCTTCAAAGTTTCTATTTGATGTACTAACTGCATATTTTCCAGTAGGTATTTTGTCGTCATTCATTGCAAGACATGCTGAACAACCTGGTTCTCTTAATTCAAAACCAGAATCTTTTAAGATAGTGAGAAGCCCTTCTTCTTTAATTGCTTTTTCTACCTTATGAGAGCCTGGAACAAGCCAAGCAGTTACGTTAGGAGCTTTTTTTCTACCCTTTACTATTTTTGTAAATGCTCTAAAATCTTCAATCCTTCCATTTGTACAACTACCTAAAAAAACAAAATCAATTTTTTTTCCTATTATTTTATCACCTTCACGGTAGTTCATATATTCGAGGGATTTCAAAAAAGTTTTTTTACTTCCATCTTGTTCATCTGAGTTTGGAATCCCACCATTGATAGAAATTCCCATTCCAGGATTTGTTCCGTATGTTATCATAGGTTCAATTAATGACCCATTAAAAGATATCTCTTTATCAAAAATAGCATCTTCATCTGTGTATAATTTTTTCCAGTAATCCATTGCTTTTTTCCAATAATCATTTTTTGGAGTAAATTCTCTTCCTTTTATATATTCGAATGTTTTTTTATCAGGAGCAATCATGCCTCCTCGTGCACCCATTTCAATACTTAAATTACAAACAGTCATCCTTCCTTCCATGCTCATATTAGAGAATACTTCGCCAGAATATTCAACAAAATATCCAGTTGCACCAGATGTTGATAATTTTGAAATTATAAATAATGCAACATCTTTCGGAGTTACAGATTTACTTAATTTACCATTAACTGTAATCCGCATTTTTTTTGGTTTTGGCTGCATAATACATTGAGTTGACAAAACCATTTCAACTTCAGATGTTCCAATTCCAAAAGCAATTGCTCCAAATGCACCATGTGTTGATGTGTGTGAGTCACCGCAAACTATGGTTGCACCAGGGAGTGTAATTCCATGCTCTGGTCCAATTACATGAACGATACCATTTTTTTGATGTCCAAGACCCCAATATGAAATTTTGTGTTCTTTTGCATTCTTCTCAAGAGCTTCTAGTTGTTTTTTTGAAAGCAAATCCTTTACGGGCATATGTTGATTTCTTGTTGGGGTATTGTGATCCGCTGTTGCAAAAGTTTTTTCAGGGAATAAGACTTTAATTTTTCTTTTTTTGAGGCCTAAAAAAGCTACAGGACTAGTTACTTCGTGAACCATATGTCTATCAATAAATAAAACATCAGGTCCATTATCAATTTTTTTAATCACGTGTGAATCCCAAACCTTATCAAATAACGTTTGTCCCATTTTTAAATTTTAGATAAATTAATAATATTTGGCAAATCAGAATCAGTAACTTCTTTGTTTTTATCAGCAAAAATTAAAAACTGGTCATAAACTTTATCCAATTGAATTTTTGATAAATTAAACCCAATTCCTTTCGCCCTGTATGCAAGAGCAGCTCTGCCACTTCGTGCGGTTAAAACAATGGAAGATTTATCAACTCCAACATCTTTGGGGTTAATAATTTCATATGTTTCCCGTTTTTTTATAACACCATCCTGATGAATTCCAGAGCTATGTGCAAAAGCATTGTCTCCAACAATTGCTTTATTAGGTTGAACAACCATACCCATTAATTCAGAAACCATTTTACTAGTTTCAAGTAGTAACTTGCTATTTATGTTAGTATTTAAATCTAATTCATTATGTTGTTTTAATACCATAACAACCTCTTCAAGTGATGTATTACCAGCTCTTTCTCCAATACCATTAATGGTGCATTCAATTTGCCTTGCTCCATTAATAACACCCTGGATTGAATTTGCAGTTGCTAAACCTAAATCGTTGTGACAATGACATGAAATAATGGCCTTATCTATATTTTTAACATTATTGATTAAAAAACTAATTTTTTCTCCGTATTCAGTTGGAAGGCAATATCCAGTTGTATCGGGAATATTTAAAACTGTAGCACCAGCGTCTATAACTTTTTCACAAACTAAGGCAAGAAACTCATTGTCAGTTCTACCGGCATCTTCAGCATAAAACTCTACATCTTCAATATATTTTTTTGAATACTTTACAGCATCAATTGCCCTCTCTAAAATTTCTTGTCTTGTTGATTTAAACTTATATTTAATATGATAATCAGATGTTCCAATACCAGTGTGTAATCTTGGTCTTTCTGCTAATTTTAATGCTTCAATAGCAACGTCAATATCTTTCTTAACAGCTCTAGTTAATCCACAAACAGAAGCATTTTTAACAATTTTTGATATTTCAACAACTGAATTAAAGTCACCTGGACTTGATACCGGAAATCCAGCTTCAATTATGTCAACTCCTAAGCTGTCCAGTTTTTCAGCTATTTTTAATTTTTCTTTGGTTTCTAACTTACAACCTGGAACTTGCTCACCGTCCCTTAATGTAGTATCAAAAATCTTTACAATTTCTTTCATTAAATTACGTACAAGCCAGTAAATT
>CABXUS010000037.1 GCA_902515405.1 uncultured Bacteroidota bacterium
CATCTTTTATTTGGAAAGCAATTCCAATATACATTCCCAATTTTGAAATTTTTTCTATTTGATTTAAATTAGTTGTAACTGAAATTGCAGCAATTTTACAACACGAACTTATTAAGGAAGCTGTTTTTTTTTGAATAATTTCAAAATAAGTTTTTTCATCAATATTTAATTTTTTTGTCTTTTCAATTTGCAACAACTCGCCTTCACTCATTTGTTTCACAGATTCAGAAATCACATCTAATATATCATAGTCTTTGTTATCGATACAAAGAAGCATGCCTTTTGATAGAAGAAAGTCACCAACTAAAACTGCTATCTTATTTTTCCAAATTGCATTAATGGAAAAAAAACCTCTTCTTTTATTACTTTCATCAACTACATCATCATGAATCAGTGTAGCGGTATGTATTAATTCAATGACAGAGGCTCCTCTATAAACTTTATCGTTAACTTTTCCATTACTTAATAACTTCGAACATAAAAAAATTAACATTGGTCTCATTTGCTTGCCTTTTCTTTTGATTATATAGTGTGTTATTCTATTTAACAAAGGCACTTTAGACAACATTAGTTTTGAAAATTTTTCCTCAAAAAATTCCATTTCTTTTGAAATAGGTTCTCTTATTTCATAAACTTTACTCACAAAATTTAATTTATTTTAATTTAATGTTTATTTGCCAATTGACCACAAGCTGCTTGAATATCTTTTCCTCTTGACCTTCTAATAGATACAGGTATTTTATTATCCTTTAAAATATTTAAGTAATTATTAATCCATATTTCATCAGCTGATTCAAAATTAGAATTTCCAATACTGTTATATTCAATCATATTTATTTTAGATGGTATTCTTTTACAAATACTCACTAATGCATTAATATGATCAAAATCATCATTTATATTATTCCAAATCAAATATTCAAAAGTTATTCTTCTTTTCGTTTTTTCATACCAATATTCTAAACTTTCAACAAGATCTTTTATAGGGAATGATTTTGAAAATGGCATTATTTTATTTCTAGTATTTTCAATAGCAGAATGTAGAGAAACTGCTAAATTAAATTTAACATTATCATCTGCCATTTTTTTAATCATTTTAGAAATTCCAGACGTTGATACTGTTATTTTCTTATATGAAATACCAATACCATAATCACTAGTTATATAATCTATCGATTCAATTACGTTTTTGTAGTTCAGTAGGGGTTCTCCCATTCCCATGAAAACAATGTTGGAAATTGAAGATGAAAAATAATTAATAGACTCTTTATTTAAAATCATAATTTGATCAAAAATTTCGTAGGCCTCTAAGTTTCTCATTCTTTTTAGTTGAGAGGTAGCACAAAAGTTACAATCTAAACTACAACCTGCCTGACTAGATACACATGCAGTAATTCTATCATTAGAGGGAATTAATACTGACTCAATTACAAGTCCATCATGAAGCTTAATTGCATATTTTACTGTCTTATCAGAACTTTTTTGCACTGATAATATATGAGCATGATTTAACTTAAAATTCTTCTTGAGAAAATTTATTAAATCTCTTGGTAAATTTAACATCTCATCAAATGATTTAATGTCAATTTTTGTTGTCCAATTTTTAATCTGCTTTGACCTATATAATGGAAATTTATTCTTTAATAGTATATGGTTTAAGCTTTCAATGCTTATTAATCTAATATCATCAAGAGATTTTGACATTCTATAGAATTAGCATTGCATCTCCGTAAGAATAAAATCTGTATTTTTCTTTAATTGCGACCTGATATGCTTCCATCATAAAATCATATCCTCCAAAAGCGGCAACCATCATCAATAACGTAGATTTTGGCATATGAAAATTTGTAATTAAAGAATCTGCAATGCTAAAATTGTATGGTGGAAATATAAACTTGTGAGTCCATCCTTGGTAAGGGTTTAAAGTACCCATTGATGAAACCGATGATTCTAAACCTCTCATAACAGTTGTACCTACTGCACAAACTTTATTTTTATTAAGCTTTGTTTTATTTACCGTATTGGCTAAATCATCATTTATAAATAATTCTTCTGAATCCATTTTATGTTTAGACAGATCTTCAACCTCCACTGGATTAAAGGTTCCTAAGCCTACATGTAGTGTCAACTCACCAAGATTAACACCCTTAATTTGAAGTTTCTTTAAAAGATGTTTGGAAAAGTGTAATCCAGCTGTTGGAGCAGCTACTGCACCTTCATTTTTAGCATATATTGTTTGATATCTTTCCTTATCAAAATCCTCTTCAGATCTTTTTATATATTTGGGTAATGGAGTTTGTCCTAATTCAATTAGCTTATCTCTAAACTCTTCATAAGAACCATCATATAAAAACCTTAACGTTCTTCCTCTAGATGTTGTATTATCAATTACTTCAGCTACAAGACTATCATCGTCACCAAAGTAAAGTTTGTTACCTATTCTTATTTTTCTTGCTGGATCAACTAAAACATCCCAAAGTCTCTGATCTGTACTTAACTCTCTTAAAAGAAAAACTTCAATTTTTGCTCCAGTTTTTTCTTTATTTCCCATTAATCTGGCTGGAAATACTTTAGTATTATTTAATATGAATGCATCACCATCATTAAAATAATCAATAACATCTTTAAATAATTTATGTTCAATTTTATTTGAATCTCTATGTAAAACCATTAATCTAGATTCATCTCTTTGGTCTGATGGATATTCTGCAAGTAGTTTTTCTGGCAGTTCGTAAGTAAAGTTTGATAATTTCATAATTTAAAAAACGCAAATATACACTTGTGAAGTATGGGTTGTCAAGTAAAATCCCAATTAATTATAAATATTCGATGATAAAGTTTAATTTTTCTAAAGTTTTCCAAAAGTTAGGAAATGATTTTGAAACTACTCGTGGGTTACTAATTCTAATAGGTTTTATCAAAGAAAGTGGAGCAAAAGCAAGTGCCATTCTGTGATCATCATATGTATTAATAGTTACATCATTAAATGACAGTTTATCCGATTTTAAAATCTCAATTGAATCATTATTGATAATGCATTTAGCACCTAGTTTTGACAGTTCATTATTAAGTGCAGTTAATCTGTCAGTTTCTTTTACTTTTAAAGTAGAC
>CABXUS010000038.1 GCA_902515405.1 uncultured Bacteroidota bacterium
AAATATCATCCTTTGAAGATATTGAAAATATTGTTAAATCAACAATGGTTGGAGGTGCAACACTTACAAAACTTCTAGGTACTTCAGCATGGTATGCGCCAGGTTCATCGATTGCATACCTTGTAGATTGTATTCTAAAGGATAAAAGAAAAACAATTCCATGTTCTGTGTTATTAAATGGTGAATACAATCAAAATGATTTATGTATTGGAGTACCATGTATTATTGGAAAAAATGGCGTTGAAGAAATTATAGAACTTGATTTAAACAATGATGAAATGAATAAATTTAATCAATCAGCTGCAGCTGTTAAATCTATGAACTCAACACTGTCTTACCACACCTAAAACAATAAATACTATAACTTGCTTGGTGAATTTGTAAATCATATATTTGCTTGCCATAAAATTAAAATATGCATAAAAATAGTCTAGTTAAGTTTACTGCCATTTTGTTTACTGTTATTAGTTTACTCCAAATATCTTATACATATGTCGTAAACAAAATTGAACAAGATGCATTAAATTATTCGATTAGTTCTATTTCAGAATCTGAAAAAGATTTCTCTATAAAAAGAGATCAAATGCAAAGAGCTTATTTAGATTCAGTTGCAAATATTAGAGTTTTTGGAATAACATCATATAAGGATGCAAAAGAAAAAGAACTTAACAAAGGTTTAGATTTAAAGGGTGGCATAAATGTTATTCTTCAAATTTCAGTTAAAGATATTTTAAAAGGTCTTGCTGAAAATAGTAATGATCCATTGTTTAATCAATCTCTTGATAAGGCTGATGAATTACAAAAAAGCTCAAATGATACATACCTAGAATCATTCTTTATTGCTTTTGAAGAAAACCTATCTGTTAACCTTGCTTCCCCTGATATTTTTGCCAATAGAACTTTAAGCGATGAGATTAACTTTCAAATGTCAAACGATCAAGTCAAACCAATTTTAAGAACAAAAATTGATGAATCAATTACTTCTGCTTTTGAAGTTTTAAGGAAGAGAATCGACAAGTTTGGCGTTACCCAACCTAATATCCAAAGATTAGGTAATTCAGGAAGAATTTTGGTAGAATTACCTGGTGCTAAGGATGTTGAAAGAGTAAAAAAATTACTACAAAGTACTGCTCAACTTGAATTTTGGACAACAGAAAAAAATCAAGAATTTTTCACATTTTTAAGTCAAGCAAATCAAGTTATTAAAGATTTAGTTGAGCAAGAAGAAGACTTGGAAAAAAGTCAGGATAAACAAACAAGCGAAATAGAAGATTTATTAGCAGATGTTGAGGTTAAGGCAGATTCTCTAACTATGGAAAAAAATCCATTATTAGATCTTATTATTGGTACTGGTTTTCAAGGAGGTCCTGTACTAGCTCAATTTTATGAAAAAGATGTTACGACTGTAGATTCTTATTTAAATAATCCAAAAGTTAGACAGTTAATACCCGCAAATAAAAGATTTACAAAATTTCTTTGGGGAATTCCTGATCCAGAAACTAAAATCGTTGATTTGTATATAATAAAAGCAAATAGAAATAATATTCCCCCATTAGGAGGTGGTGTTGTTGTTGATGCTTCTCAGGGATATGATCAAGTTGGTAATCCTGCGGTTAATATGCAGATGAATGGAAGAGGAGCTAAATTATGGGAAGATTTAACCGGTGATGCTTACAAAAACTCATATAATATAGCAATAGTACTTGATGAAACTGTTTACTCTGCACCTGGTGTAACTACCGGCCCAATTTCAGGAGGAAGGTCTGAAATTACGGGTGACTTTTCATTAAATGATGCTATTGATTTAGCAAACGTATTAAGAGCCGGTAAATTACCTGCATCTGCAGATATTATTCAGTCTGAAATTATTGGCCCTTCTCTAGGAAAAGAATCAATTGAAAAAGGAATTAATTCTTTTTTAATTGCACTTGTTCTTGTTTTGATTTGGATGTATTTCTACTATGGAAGAGCTGGTCTTTTTGCTGATTCTGCACTGGTTTTAAATATTGTATTGATTTTTGGTTTTTTATCAGGCTTAGGGGCGGTTTTAACTCTTCCAGGTATTGCTGGTATAGTATTAACCATTGGTATGTCCGTGGATGCAAATGTTCTTATTTTTGAAAGGATTAGAGAAGAACTTAGAAGAGAAAAGGGTTTAAAACAAGCTGTATCTGATGGTTTTAGTAATGCATTATCATCTATTTTAGATGCTAATATAACTACAGGTGTAACTGCGCTTGTTCTATTTGTTTTTGGAACTGGACCAATTAAAGGCTTTGCTACAACGCTTTTAATTGGTATTATGACTTCATTATTTACTGCAATTTTTATTACAAGAATGCTTGTTGAAAATCATATTTCAAAATCAAATAAATTAGATTTTTCAACCTTACTAACAAAAAACTGGTTAAGTAATATTAACATATCTTTCCTAATAAAAAGGAGAGTATCATATGTTATTTCAGGAACATTTATAGTAATCGGACTATCTTCTTTATTTTTAAATGGACTTAATCAAGGCGTTGATTTTGTTGGTGGACGATCATATGTTGTTCGATTTGAACAACCAGTATCTCAAGAAAAAATTCAGTCTAACTTAATTCAGGTTCTTGGAAATGCTGAAGTAAAAACTTTTGGTTCTGATAACCAGCTAAAAATAACAACAAATTATAAAGTAGATACTGATTCATCAGATGTTGATGATGAAATAAATAATATTTTATTTACAGACTTAAATGAGTTTATGCCTGAAAATATTACTTATGAAGATTTTGTTGTTAATGGTGATGAAAACAAACAGGCTGGGGTTATGTCATCAATTAAG
>CABXUS010000039.1 GCA_902515405.1 uncultured Bacteroidota bacterium
TCCTCTTAAATAGTCCCTACAAGAATACTAAAAATTTAACAAAACAAGAAAGAAAAAATATTGAGCTTCCACCAAATGCTTATGCTGAAAGAATTTGGGAACTATCAATGAATCCTTACACTGGAAGAACAGAACCTGAAAAAGTTTTTTACTTACAAAAACAGTTAAGAGAAATGCGTATTTCTCAAAATAGGATGTCTAGTGTTCCTGGTGAGCCAAACAATGATGAAACTAAATGGATTCAAAGAGGTCCGTATAATGTTGGAGGTAGAACAAAAGCAATGATGTGGGATCCTAATGATCAAACTAATGAAACAGTCTTTGCAGGTGGTATTTCTGGTGGTATATTTAAAAATACAAGTATTTCAAATCAAAATTCACCATGGGAACTTGTGGATGAGAGCTTACCGCAGAACCTTGCTGTTTCATCTATTACATTTGACCCTAATGATACTAAAACTTTCTACGTTGGTACAGGAGAATCTTACACAGGAGGTGATGCACTTGGAAATGGCTTATGGAAATCAATAAATGGTGGTGATTCATGGAATAAGGTTATGGGTGGTGATACAGAATCTAGCTATGTAAGTGAGTATAATGTAGTGGAAATAGTAAGTCCTAGTTCAACAAAAACATATCGATATGTTGAAGCATCATTTGGTCCAGGTGTTCCAAATGATGAACCCTTAGTTCTTGATGTAGTTTTAGGAGTTGATGTTGCTGAAAAGATATTGGATGGAGATGAATTTGATGGAACTGATAAAGACGGTTGTTCTTCTTTATCAAATGCATCATTAATTAATGGAAAAATTGCAGTTATAGATAGAGGAGCTTGTTATTTTGCGACAAAGACTGTTAATGCTCAGAAAGCTGGTGCAAAACTTCTCATCATTATCAATAATATTGATGGACCGCCTGTTGGGATGGCATCTCCAACTGATGGATCTGTAGACTTGAATTCAATTAATATTCCAACTATAATGATTTCAAAATCGGATGGTGCTAATTTAAAATACTTAGTCAGTGCAAACAGCAATGTAAAATTATCAATCATAAAAAACGTATCTGTTGCATCTGGCTACACAATAGTGCCTGGAACATTTTTTATCAATGATGTTGTTGTTAGAAATAATGCAGGAACATCTGAAGTATATGCAGCAGTAGGCCTCGGAGGCTATCGAGATGCACCTGGAACATTACTTGGAGGGGAGGACTATGGTTTATATAAGTCTGTAGATGGTGGTTCAACATGGAACAAGCTTGAAGTATATATTGATAATTCAAATAAATCAATACACCCAATAGACTTGGAAATTAGTAGTGTTGATAATACAGTTTGGGTTTCTTCTACACGAGATTTCTCAGGTAACGGTGGAGGTGGAGTATGGCAATCTGATGAATCTGGTAATAACTTTACAAAAAAATACCAAGTAGATATAAATACTGACCCAGGAAGAACCGAAATTGAGGTTACATCAAATAATACAATTTGGATATATTCATCAACAAGGGATTCTGACCCAGTTAAATTATTTAAGGGCAATAATGGGCTTAGCGGAGAACCAGAAACAATAACATTACCAGAAACTGTTGACATTGATGGAGAATTCACTAGGGGCCAACATTGGTATGATCAAATGCTTGATTCTGACCCCTCAAACCCTAATAAAGTTTTTGTAGGCGGGATAAACCTTCATAGAACTACAAACGGAGGAGCTGGAACCACGAATCCATGGTCACAGTTAAGTCAATGGTATGGTGGAACATTTAGTGGGGTTTCATACCAATATGTCCATGCTGATCAACATGGAGCAGCAATATTAGATTCTGACCCTAATAAAATTCTTTTTGGAAATGATGGAGGTGTATTCTTCTCAAGTAATGGTGGTGATGATATGTCATCAAGAAATGACAACTATCATACTTCTCAATATTACACTATAGGAGTTGCTCCATCAAACATGTTTAATGATCATGCTGTTAGTGTTAGTGGAAGAGACTCGAGAAACTTAAATAGTTATACTAAAACTGTAAGCCAATCAGGAGCTGAACAAGATGTATTTGTTGGAGGTCTTCAAGATAATGGCACTCAATTTTCTGTTGATAAAAATAATAGATCAACTGTTGCTACAAGATCTGGTGGTGGAGATGGAGCAGCAACAATGTTTTCACAAAAGCCATCAAATAAATATTTTATTCAGAATTATGTCTATAATAATGCAGTTGATGCTGTTAACCTAAATGGTGATTCGTCTAGAATTTTTCAATTATTATCAGAAAGTGGCTCAAATGGTGATTTTATAACAACACAAACTTTGGATTCAAATTTAGGTATAGTTTATTCAAATTATGGTCAAAATAGAATAATTGTAATATATGATTGGGATGATTTTAATGAAGATGACAGAAATGAAAATGCCGCAAATTTTATTTTAGAAAATTCAACTTTTTTAAATTCAAATGTATCTGCTCTTACCGTTTCTCCTTACACAACAGATTCTTCAACATTATATTTTGGAACAGAGGGTGGTCAATTAGTTAAGGTTGAAAATGCTAATTCAGTTCCAAATGCAACTACTGGACAATCCAATGCTACTTTTACTAGTCTTACAGATCAAAAATTTATTGGGAGTATATCAGATATTGAAGTTGGAAAAGATGAGAACCATCTATTTGTAACATTCCACAATTTTGGTGTAGAAAATATTTTTTATAGTTCGGATGCGGGAAATACGTGGGAAGAAAAAGAGGGAAATTTACCAGATATACCTGTTAGATGTATT
>CABXUS010000040.1 GCA_902515405.1 uncultured Bacteroidota bacterium
GAGATAAAGAAAAGAGAAATTAATATTACAAAGATTTTACTTTGAATTCTAAAAGATTTAATTTGGCACTGAATTTGAATAATATTTTTTTTAAAACTAAACATTCCTAAATGGATAATTCAAAGTTAATCAAACACATTGTTAAATGGCTTAATTCATACTCAAAAAATTCCAATACAAAAGGTTTCATTATTGGAGTTTCAGGAGGAATTGACTCTGCTGTAACCTCTACTTTATGCTGCAGAACTAATCTTCCAACAATATGTTTGGAGATGCCTATATATCAATCTGATAAAGAATTAGAAAGATCAAAAAATCATATTCTATGGTTAAAAAACAATTATAATAATATTGAAAGCAAGTATATTGATTTAACAAGTTCTTTTGAAGAAATAAAATCAAATTTATGTGATAACTCAACTGAAATAAACAATCTAGCTTTAGCTAATTCAAGATCTAGACTTAGAATGCTTACTTTATACTATCACGCTGCAATCAATAATTTTCTAGTTGTTGGAACTGGAAATAAAGTTGAAGATTTTGGAGTTGGATTTTATACAAAATATGGTGATGGGGGTGTTGATATTTCTCCAATAGCTGATTTAATGAAAAGTGAGGTTAAAGATATTGGAAAAGAAATGGGTATAAATAATGAAATTATAACAGCTGACCCTACAGATGGTCTTTGGGATGATACTAGAACTGATGAAGTTCAAATTGGCGCAACATACAATGAATTAGAGTGGGCAATGAATGAATTAAAAAAAGAGAAAAAAGTTTCAGATTTTAATGGAAGAGAAAGAGAAGTTTTTCAAATCTTATTAAACTTTAACTCTTCAAATAAACATAAAATGGTTCCAATACCAATTTGTGAAATACCAAATGATTTAAGAGTCTAAACTACTCTGTTTAATTTTTTTGATAATAAAGACTTAAGTTGATAATAATTAACTATTTCTTCTAAAGTGTCTTTATTAAAGTTTTTATCATCCATACCACCACTTTTACTAAGTTCTAGAACTTTTTTATTTATAAGTAATGTTCGAAGAGTTAAAATAGTTTCGGTAACTAATTGTGATACAGACCTTCCTTTATCTTTAACAATTACATTTTTTGATCTCCAATTATGTAATTGATAAATTTCATCTTCAATTAAAATAGAAGTAACTAATTCTGAAAGATTTTTAGGAAGAGAATTAATAAAAATTTTAGAATCAAAATCTTGCTTTTTTTGAAGTACATCTATCAATTTTTTATAAAGAATTTTAAACTCTTCGTTTGCAAATTCAATTTCGTCAGATTGCAGATCAAGGAAAATCTTTTCATAAACAAAAGATTTTATTTTTACAGGCTCATAGGAAATATCACCATTATTGTTTTTTAACATTTTAATTTCATCAAAAACAACTTCGTTAAGTCCATATAAAATTAAAATTTCAATAATTTTCTTTTCTAATTTAAAAATTTGATCAGTTTTTTTTGGAATATAAACTTCAGTCTTAGTCCTCGATATATTACGATTAACTTTTGTAATTTGATTCAATTGTGCTAAGGCATTGAACAGAGTGTTTTCTGTAATTTCAAGCATATCTGAACACTGTTTTATATATATTTCTTGTTTAATTCTATCTGGAATCTTTGAAATACTCGAAACAATATCATTAACAACTTGAGCTTTTTCAACTGCAGAATTTCTTGATGAATTATTTAAGCTCTTTGCTTTAAATTCAATAAAATCAGTCGCATTATCATGTAAGTACGTTTTAATTTCCTCTGTGTTTTTGTTTTTTGCAAAACTATCTGGATCTTCATTTTCTGGAAATAAACATATTGAAGCATTCATTCCCTCAGAAAGAATCATATCAATAGATCTAATAGTAGCATTTAAGCCAGCATTATCAGAATCAAAAAGCATTGTTACATTTTTAGTTAATCTTCTAATGATATTTATTTGATCAATAGTTAAAGCAGTACCTGATGAAGAAACTACGTTTTTTACACCTTTTTGGTGAAAACGAATAACATCGGTATAGCCCTCAACAATAAAACAATTATCATCTTTTACTATTTGATTTTTTGAGTTATAAAGACCATATAAAATCTTGCTTTTATTATAAATAATTGAATCAGGGCTGTTGATATATTTAGCAGATTTTGTTGTACTATTAAGAACTCTTGCTCCAAATCCTACAGTTCTTCCAGAGATAGTTTTGATAGGAAAAATAATCCTAGAACTGTAAATATCCTTTTTATTTTTTGAAGAAATTAGACCCAGCGTTATAAAATCATCAATTTTATCATAACCACTACTAATCGCATGACTCTTTAAACTGTCTCTTTTAGTAGTCAAACAACCAATCTCAAATTCATTAATTATATTTTGATCAAAGTTTCTTTCTTTTAAATAATTTAATGCAATATTTTTTCCAAAATCTGTTTCTTCTAATTGTGTTTTAAAAAACTTTTTAGCAAATTCACATATGACTATTAATTTCTCTTTTTTATCAGTTATTTCTTTTTGTTCAGATGAAATTGCGGTTTCTTCAACTTCAATATTATATTTTTTTGCTAAAAATTTTATTGCTTGCGGATAAGATAATTGTTCGTGTTCCATTAAAAAAGCTACAATATTCCCACCCTTTCCACTACTAAAATCTTTCCAAATTTGCTTTGAGGGTGATATCATAAAGCTTGGAGTTTTTTCATTAGTAAAAGGACTTAAACCCTTATAATTTGAGCCAGACTTTTTTAACTGAATAAATTCACCAATTAC
>CABXUS010000041.1 GCA_902515405.1 uncultured Bacteroidota bacterium
TATTATTTTTTGACTCTATGTATACTAGTAATGACATTTATAAAACTTTAGCTTCATTATGTAATAAATCAATTAGTTTATCTAAATCTTTAGAATCCACCATTTTAATTTCTTTTTTTTCTTTGGGTTTATAAAATTTTATTGTTGTAGTTTTTAATTCAAAATCTGAGGGCTCAATTATTTCAAGTGGTTTTTGTCTAGCCTGCATTATACCTCTCATGTTAGGAATTTTTAAATCACTTTCCTCAACTAATCCTTTTTGCCCTCCTATTATTAGTGGAAGTTCACATGAAAGAACTTCTTTTCCTCCCTCAATTTCTCTTTCAGCAAGAACTTTACCAGAATTAATTTCAAGTTTAACACAGTTTGTAATAAAATTAATATCTAAAATTTCTGAAATCATTCCAGGAACCATCGAACCATTATAGTCAATAGATTCTCTTCCAGCTATAATTAAATCATAAGGGTTTAGTTTTATATAACCAGAAATATAACTAGCAACTTCAAAACTATCAGTAGGTCTTTTATTAATTCGAAGAGCTTTATCAGCACCAATGGCTAAAGATTTTCTTAGAACAGATTCAATATTTTTATCACCCACACTTATAACATCAACAGCTGCATTATTTTTTTCTTTAAACCACATCGCTCGTGTTAATCCAAATTCATCATTTGGATTAATAACAAATTGAACACCATTTGTATCAAATTCGGTATCATCATTTGTAAAGTTAATTTTCGAAGTTGTATCTGGAACACAACTAATACAAACTAAAATTTTCATCCTCATCAAATATAGCCAAAAACAATTTATTATGCACGCATAGTATTTTAAAATTTATATAGTATTTTAAAATTTATTATCTAATTAAATATTCATATTTTTGCAACTCAATATGAGAGAATTACAATTTAGACAAGCAATTTGTGAAGCAATGTCAGAGGAGATGAGACTCGATGAGTCAATCTACCTTATGGGTGAGGAGGTCGCTGAATACAATGGTGCTTATAAAGCATCTAAAGGAATGTTGGCCGAATTTGGAGATAAACGAGTGATAGATACTCCTATTTCTGAATTAGGTTTTGCAGGGATAGGTGTTGGTTCAACTATGACAGGAAATAGACCTATTATTGAGTTTATGACATTTAATTTTGCTCTAGTTGGAATTGATCAAATTATTAATAATGCTGCGAAAATTAGACAAATGTCAGGAGGTCAATTTCCATGCCCAATAGTTTTCAGAGGCCCAACTGGTTCAGCAGGGCAGTTAGCAGCAACACATTCTCAAGCTTTTGATAGCTGGTATGCAAATTGTCCTGGTTTAAAAGTTATTGTTCCTGCAAACCCATATGATGCTAAAGGATTACTTAAATCTGCCATAAGAGATGATGATCCTGTTATTTTCATGGAATCTGAACAAATGTATGGTGATAAAGGACAAGTACCTGAAGAAGAATATTTAATTCCAATTGGAAAAGCTGAAATTAAATTAGAGGGCAGTGATGTAACAGTTGTTTCATTTGGAAAAATTTTAAAAGAAGTTTTCAAGGCTTCTGAAAAATTAAAGGAGCAAAATATTAATATTGAAATTATTGATTTAAGAACTGTTAGGCCTTTAGACATTGATACAATAATTGAATCAGTTAAGAAAACAAATAGGCTTGTAATTTTAGAGGAAGCATGGCCTTTTGGTAATGTTTCAACTGAAATAACATATCAAGTTCAAAATAAGGCTTTAGACTATTTAGATTCTCCTGTAATTAAGATCAATACAGCAGATACTCCTACACCTTATTCCCCAGTTTTATTAAAGGAATGGTTACCAAATCATAACGATGTAATTAAAGCTGTGAATAAAGTACTTTATAAATAATTAATTTATATTTGACCCCTAAAATTTTAAGATTATGAACTTCAATCCAATTTTTATCCCAATTTCCTTATCTATTTTGGGACTAATCTATATGTTTTTTAAAGCTCAATGGGTTAAGAAACAAAATCCAGGAAATGAAAAAATGCTTTCAATAAGTTCTGCTATAAAAAAAGGTGCTTTAGCTTTTTTAAATGCTGAGTACAGACTTTTATTAATTTTTGTTGTATTTGCGTCTGCTGCCCTGTTTGGGATTTCTTTGATTGTTGAAACAACAAGTTGGTTGATTATTCCTGCATTTATTGTTGGAGCTATATTTTCAGGATTAGCTGGTAACATAGGAATGAGAATTGCTACCGATGCAAATAGTAGAACTACTCAAGCTGCAAGAACAAGTCTTCCAAAAGCACTTGATGTAGCTTTTGGTGGAGGAACTGTTATGGGACTAGGTGTTGCTGGCTTAGCTGTTTTAGGATTGAGTTTATTTTTTATGTTTTTCATAAATCAATTTATGACTGATGGTGGAGATTTTTATAATAATATGACAATTGTGTTAGAGTCATTAGCAGGTTTTTCGTTAGGTGCCGAATCTATTGCTCTTTTTGCTAGAGTTGGTGGTGGTATATATACAAAAGCTGCTGACGTAGGAGCAGATCTTGTTGGAAAAGTTGAAGCCGGTATTCCTGAAGATGATCCGCGTAATCCTGCAACAATTGCAGATAATGTAGGAGATAATGTAGGAGATGTAGCTGGTATGGGTGCAGATTTATTTGGTAGTTATGTTGCAACTGTCCTAGCTTCAATGGTTTTAGGCAATTACATAATTAAAGACATGAGTGATTATACATCACAACAGTTTGATGATCC
>CABXUS010000042.1 GCA_902515405.1 uncultured Bacteroidota bacterium
CAAAATATTTTGGTGACTTCGTCCTTGCAACTGAAGGTCCATCAACTATAGCAAATTATGCAGTTCAAATAAAGACACAAAACCTAGGTAAAGATTTCTTTAAAAAATTATTTATCCAATATTAATTCTATCTCAATAGAGCAGGTAAGAAATACAGCAAATAAATACTTTGACCTAGAAAATGGTCAGATAATAGTTGCAGGAAAAGGTTCTGCTATTGCTGATAAACTTGAAAATATTGAATTTAATGGAAAAAAATTACAGGTATATTATTATGATAAATACGGTAACTCAATTGAAAAACCTGTTTTCAAAAAAGAAATTAGTGATAATATAACAGTAAAAGATATTTTTGAAAATCACTTAAATGCAATAGGTGGAGTGGAGAAGTTAAATTCAGTAAAATCGATAACTATCACTGCAGCTGTAACAATTCCTGGAGCACCATTTAAGCCAAATGCTATTATTAAAGAAAAATTTCCAAATAAATCATCCATGGAAATGTCAGTACCTAATATGGGAACTTTAATGACCCAGAAATTTAATGGTGAAGATGGGTATATTGAACAAATGGGTCAAAAAATCCCATATGAAGATGATCAAAAAACTGAACAGAAAGAAAAAAAGGGACTTTTTGAAGAAATTTATCTTGACGATAGTGTTGCCCAAATAGTAAGTTTATCACCTGTTGATGGAAAAGATATATATAAAGTTCAAATTAAAGAGAACTCATTTAGGTTTTATGAAGCGGACACAGGCCTTCTAATTATGACCGAGGAAACAACTGTAGCTATGGGTAATGAGATAAAAACAATTACTAAGTTTTCTGATTACAAGGAAGTTGACGGTGTTAAATATGCTTTTAAAAGAGAAATTATTACAGGTCCTCAAACAATTGTAATTGAAGCTGATCAAGTAATTTTAAATGAAGAGATAGAAGATGACTTTTTTAACTAGTTTGCTTTCTTTTATTTACTAAGTACACTCCTATCAATATAATTGCTGTAGCAAAGAATTGCATTATTGACAATATTTCACCATCAATTAATGCCCAAAATATTGCAACAACTGGCATTGTATATGTAACTGCTGAAGCAAATATTGGTGAAGATATCTTTACAAATTTATTAAATAATGTTTGAGCAATAGCACTACCAAAAACACCCAATACTAATACAAAAAATATTGATTTTAAAATAAGTGGGTCTTGAAAATTTAAGTCAGTAAAATCAGAAAAATAAAGTACAATAATTGCAGGTGGAGAAATTGATAAAAAGATACCAGCTGTCACAGCTTCAGGGGGTATATTGGTTAGGTATTTTTTAATTAAATTAACAGATGCAGCATAACCAACTGTGGTTAAATAAATAAAAAAAGAAAAATATATATTAGAATTCAAATTTGTCTCACTTGCTTCGTACAGCAATAAAACAGCTCCTACTAAACCAATAAATAATCCAAGTAATTGTTTGATACTGAAAGTCAAACTAAAGAATATAATTCCTATTATTAAAGTATTAATAGGAGTAACTGTTGTAATTATTGAAGCTAAACCACTTTCAATTTCAGTTTGTCCATAACTAATCAAATATACTGGGAAAAATGTTCCCAAATAAGCTGTAATAACTATCCACTTCCAGCTTTTTTTTGGGATTTTTTTTATTGAATTATATGAATATACATATATAACTGAGGCTGCAAAAATCATTCTTAAACTAGCAAGTTGAACAGAATTAAGGCCAACTAATCCTTTCTTAATTAAAATAAAAGAACTTCCCCATATTAAAGATAAAATAGCCAGATAAAACCATTTTTTTTTGTAATCATTCATTTTTCCAATCAATAGTTTCTATAATTTTTTTTATATCGCCGCGAATATAATGTATGTATGGTAATAATGAATCATAATTCGGTTCGGAATTGAAGTATAGACTTGCGGATAAAAAATTAGATATTGAATCTGTAATATAGAATTGAATATTTGATGGTGTATATCCAATAAACACATAAACTCTTGAATATATATTATTGTAATCGTCAGAATATTCACTTGTTCGAATTTGATCAGCATACTCTGAGTTATTAAATACCTTCTCTTCAAATTGATTATAAACAGAATTAAGGTTCTGATTTAACTTAATGTTATTAAAATAAATTTTTGAATTCAATTTTTTATACTCTAATTCATAAATACAATCATCATAATATATAATTTCTGCATCAACATTTTTAACAAAACTGTAATTACAGTTAGAATTAAAATTTTCATAATTAGGATAAAAAAATTCAGGAGCAAAAAATCCTTTTTGCTTAGGCAGATTTGGACTATTACAAGATTTTAAGGAAAATAATATTATTATAAATAAAATTCTCAATTAATCAATAAATTAAAATGGAAGATCGTCTACTTGATTTTGAGTATTTTCTACATTACTTGGTGGAGCTGCAGGACCTTCAGAGGCTTGTTGCTTCATAACATTATCATTGTCAGATTTATTATTTAAAAAGTTGAATTCATTGACATGAACTTCAGTTGAATATCTCTGTATCCCATCCTCACCTTGCCATTTTCTAGTTTTTAACTTTCCTTCAACATATACCTTATCACCTTTTTTTAAATACTTATTACATATTTCTGCTGCTTTGTTTCTAACTACAGCATTATGCCACTCAGTATTAATTACTTTTTCTCCTGTTTGTTTATTCGTATAATTTTCATTGGTTGCTATTGG
>CABXUS010000043.1 GCA_902515405.1 uncultured Bacteroidota bacterium
AAAAGCTGATAAGTTTGCAAAAACAATTACAGCTGAGGAACTTAAAGAACATTTATACATATATGCTTCTGATGAGTTTGAAGGAAGAAATACAGGAGCAAAAGGCCAAAAAAAAGCTGTAGAATATTTAAGAAACTTTTACATAGAAAATGAAATTGAACCAGGTGATCCTGACAAAGATTATTTTCAAAAAATGAAACTTAACCTAAGAAGAGGAAATGAAGGTGAGGTTGATTCTGAAAATGTAATTGCAATAATAAAAGGAAGTGAAAAGCCAGATGAATATATTGTTCTCACATCTCACTTAGATCACGTTGGTTACGGAAGAACGGGTTCTAGATCTAGAGATGCATACATAGGAGAAGTTAAAGAAAGAATACACAATGGAGCTGATGATGATGGGTCTGGTACAGTTGCTATGTTAGAAATAGCCCAAGCTTTTAAAGAAGCTAGTAAAAAAGGTAAAGGTCCAAAAAGAAGTATTATTTTTTTACATGTAACAGGTGAAGAAAAAGGTTTATTGGGTTCTGCCTATTATGCAGATAATCCTATATATCCCCTAGCAAATACAGTTACAAATCTTAACCTTGATATGATCGGTAGGATTGATCCAACAAGAAAAGGAGATAAAAGAGAATATATTTATATTATTGGATCAGATCACGTCAGTCAAGATTTACATACATTATCTGAACAAACTAATCTTGAAACAGTTAATATAGATTTAGATTATAGATATAATGCTAAAGATGATCCAAATAGATTTTATTATAGAAGTGACCACTATAATTTTGCTAAAAATGGTATCCCAATTATTTTTTATTTTTCAGGAACTCACCCAGATTATCACTTACCTTCAGATACACCTGATAAAATTGAATATGACCTTTTAGAACTTAGAAGTAAGCTTGTTTTTTATACAGCCTGGAATATAGCAAATAGAGATAAAAGAATTGCTGTAGATCCAAAACCAGAAGTTAAGAAATTTGAAGTTAATAAAGAGAAGTTGAACGGATATGCTGGAAATTATGGAGCTGAAGGAGTTCCTTTAAAAATTGGAGTATTTATTAGAGAAAATAAGCTGTTTATTGAAGTAATGAATCAAGCAGTACAACTTGATGCATTGGATGAAGATGTATTTGGCAGTGAAGCAATGGGTTTAAAAATTACCTTTGATGCTGAAAAAGGTACTATGGAATTTAAACAAGGGCCGTATAATATTAAACTTAAAAGGGAATAATTTTCCTTAAAGATTAGAAACTAAACCCATCAAACGATGGGTTTTTTTATTGTTCAATTGAAATTGCATTAGATTGGACAATAATGTTATCATGTATTTTAATGTTAAATGAAATTGGATTGCAACATGTTTCACAATCCTCTATAAATGATTGATTAAAGACGGATGGGTCAATTAGTTTTATTTGATTTTCCCAACAGTATGGGCATGTAAAAGGGTATTCAATCATTTAAAAATTTGGGTGGAAGACCGGATTCGAACCGGCGACCTCCTGAACCACAATCAGGCGTTCTAACCAACTGAACTACAACCACCATTTTTTGAGTCCGCTAATATAATATATAAGATTATAAAATAATAGATTTAGATTAAATCATTTATTGATTTAGCTCCTATAATTTTATTTGATGTAAATCCTTCAGCATGTTCAACTCCAATCAATCTGCCTAGATCTAGTGATCTATTATAAATAGTATTAAGAAAATTTTTTTTACTGATTAAAGTTTCTGACTCATTGCTTTCAGGATCGTAAAACTGAGAAGAATAACATTTTATAGCATTCATTTTTAAATCTTCAAATCCACTAATATCTACTAAAAAGTCAGGGCTAATATTTTTCCATTGTATGTAATGATAAACATTAATAGGTCTCCATGAATCTTGTTTTTTATTATCATAAGTTGTTTTAATTTTTTCTAATCCACTTAAAAAACATGAATCTGAAACAAGATCTGCTCCTTTTGGGTGATCTATATGACGATCATCTTTTGCATTACATAAAACAATTTTTGGTTTATATTTTCTTATAATTTTTACAACCTCTAACTGATGGAGTTCGTCATTTGTAAAAAAACCATCTTTAAAACCTAAGTTTTCTCTTATATCTACTCCCATCTTCTTAGATGCTTCTATACTTTCCTTGTCTCTTAACTCAGAAGTTCCCCTTGTTCCTAATTCTCCCCTGGTAAGATCAATGATGCCAACTTTTTTTCCTGTTTTAATTTCCTTAATAATTGTACCACCGCAACCCAATTCTACATCGTCCGGGTGAGCTCCAAATGCAAGTATATCTAAAGTGTTATCCATTTAACTTTAAAGCGTTAGATAAATCATTGATTAAATCATCTACATCTTCAATTCCAACAGAAAATCTTAAAAGGTTTTTAGTTATTCCGATCTCATCTCTTTCTTTAGGATCCATTTTTTTATGAGATGTTTTAGCAGGAGATGTTATAGTTGACTCCACACCGGCTAGACTCATTGTAGGTTG
>CABXUS010000044.1 GCA_902515405.1 uncultured Bacteroidota bacterium
TGGACATCCAACAATAAAAACACCTAATCTTGATATGATGTCATATGAAGGTCAAAAATGGACTCAATTTTATTCCGCTTCAAGTGTATGTACACCAAGTAGAGCAGCGCTTATGACAGGAAGGTTACCCATAAGAAATGGTATGATTGGAAAAAAATATAGAGTTCTTTATGAAAATTCAGATTTTGGAATTCCTGAATCTGAAGTTACAATCGCAGAAAAGCTTAAAGAAAACGGTTACAAAACTGCTGCAATAGGTAAGTGGCACTTAGGTCATAAAAATAAATATTTGCCTACAAACAACGGATTTGATTATTACTATGGGATCCCATATTCAAATGATATGAATTCAATTAATGGAGTTACCTGTTGTCCTGGCAATAATTATTGGCCTCAGTATGAAAAAAATCCAATTAATTCAGATAATTATAATGTTCCATTAATGGAGAACAATAAAATAATTGAAAGGCCTGCAGATCAAACTACAATAACGAAAAGATTTACAGAAAAGACAATTGATAAAATTAATGAATTAAAAGATGAAAAATTCTTTATTTATTTAGCACATAGTTTGCCTCACATTCCTTTATATGCTTCAGAAGACTTTTTGGGAAAAAGTAAAAACGGTTTATATGGTGATGTAATTGAAGAAATTGATCATGGCATGGGAGCTATTATAAGTGAGCTTAAAAAATATAATCTTGATAAGAATACAATTGTTGTATTTACATCAGACAATGGCCCATGGCTTCCATTCGAAACTCATGGTGGTTCTGCTGGGTTATTGAGAGAAGGCAAAGGAATGACTTGGGAAGGTGGTCAGAGAGTGCCAGGAATTTTTTGGGGAGCTGATATTAAACCTGGTGTAATTGATGAAATAGGCTCTACTATGGATCTTTTTCCAACAATTGTTGACTTATCTAATTCTGAAAAAATCTCAGACAGAGTAATTGATGGAGTTAACATAAAACAAACATTATTGAATCACTCACAAAGTGAAAGAACTAATTTAATTTTTTACAGGGAAAGAGAAATTTATGCCATAAGACATGGTGAGTTTAAAGCACACTTTATAATTAAAGGTGCATATGATTATCCTAAAGGCAGTAATAAAAAAAATGTTTTGGATGTTCCTTTGTTATTTAATTTAGATTTAGATCCATCAGAAAAATATAATATTGCTGAAAAATATCCTGAAAAAGTTAAAGAAATTAAAAAAATAGCTGAAGATCATATAAATAGTTTTGATCCACCAAAGAGTCTTTTGGACACGAGAAATAGTAATAAATTTTAGATCTGACTATTTATATAGTCCCAAAGCTTTATTCTTTGTTTTAATGCTTCTTTAGAAAATTTAATAGCATCATCCCATTTTTCTTGATTATCTGCACATAATCCTGAAATCATTTTTAAAGCCATTGGACCATGTTCATCACCATCCATTTCTATATGTCTTTCAAGATAATACAGTAAATCATTTGTTTTACTTCCAGGTTTTTCGTTTAAAGATTTAACGATATTTATGAACATATCAGGAATTAAATCTTCTCTTCCAAAAGTAAAAACACTTGCTATAATATGAGTTTTCTTTGTGTCAATAATATCAAATGTAAAATTCATAAAATCTATAGCAGCATCAGGAATATCAGATTTTGAAACGGCTAACTTGTAATCATTACAATCAATAATATTAGCAACAAAATTTTTAATTTTTCCTGTATCAGCACCAATTGTTTCCATAGCCTCAAGATATAACTCGTAATGACTTGTAGGGTTTTCATCTTGATCTATATCACTTTCTTCGCCTAAAACTATTTCATTGATCAATCTTCTTGAAACATTATCTTTTGTAGGAACCCATGGTAATTTGACACTTGTTAAATCTATTTGAAGTGCTTTGACTAGAGACATAAAATCCCATACTGCAAAAACATGGGTTTCCATAAACTTTGCTATTGCTTGTTCCGAATTTAATCTTCCATACAATGGATGATTAAGTAATTCTTTTCTAGTTTCAGAAATACTATTTAAAAGATTATCTATATTTTTCATATATGATTTATAAAATTATATAATAACAGAAATTATTCATAGTTTAAATCAAAAATTATGCAATTAGAGACTCTTTTAATTTTTTTATTTTCTGCAAGTATTTTAACCCTTAGTCCAGGTCCAGACATAATTTATGTTTTTATAAAGAGTTCAACAGAGGGAAAAATAGCTGGGATAAAAACTGTTTTTGGATTAACTACTGGCCTAATTTTTCATACACTTCTACTGGTTTTTGGTATTTCAGCGTTGATTAATTCTAATGACTACTTCTTTTTTGTTTTAAAAGTTTTTGGTTTTTTTTATTTTTTATTTTTAGCTGGAAGTACATTTTTTAGCTCTAAAAAATCTAAGTTTACTAACTTGGTAAGTACAACAAACAACTTCT
>CABXUS010000045.1 GCA_902515405.1 uncultured Bacteroidota bacterium
TTGTAATCTGATGAAACCCACCAGATCCAAAATTAACGTCTCCAAATTGATGAGAATAATTATAGGAAAATACAAAATCTTTATAGTCAATTCCAAACAATGGAGTAACAAGCTGTAAAGTTTGCTCCTTTAAATTTCCACTTGAGACTTCAATATATTCAGCTCCTTCCAAACTATTCCTAAATGAAACTCCAGCCCATAATCTTCCAGAACTGAGTTTATAATAAGCTTTGAAGTTAAGGTCAATCGATTTTTCTGTAGTAAGATCCGAGTACTGAAAAAGTGTAGAAGGCTCAAAAGACCAAGGGCTATCAGTGTATAAAACATAACCTAATGAGGCAACAAATCTTTTAAAATTTGTACTATCTCTATTCTTATTATATTCAAAATCTCCATATAAATCATGAGGAGCAAAAAGCAAATTTTTTATCGTTAAATGAGCATAATACTTTGAGTTAACATAAGAAATACCAACATCAACATTAAAATAACCAGTATTCTCCATTAATCCGGAAATTAATGGGTCATAATCAACTAAATCAAATGTAGTTTGGTCAAGAGAATTTTGAATTCCACCAACACTAATTCCAAATGAAAGCTGATCAATCTCATCATATTTTGAAGGATAAGGTCTTTTGCTTAATACAATATCATCATTAAAATTAATATGATGAGCATACGTTATATAAGCACCTTTTTGAGAATGATATCCATTTTGATCATTAAATAATGTCAATCCAAGTCCAGATCTTTCAGATAATCTTAGGTCAGCAGTTAAGGTTTGTAAATTTGGTGCTTCAACCTGATCAAACCATTGCTTTCTAGCTGTCATTCTAACTTTTCCACCTACAAGATTAACTCCAGCCATTGAGGGATGAACTAAATAATAGTTTTCAGTTAAATAATCAAAATAAATAGGGACACCTTCTTGAGCTTTTGAGCTACTTAGCACAAAAAATATTAAAATAGTTAAATAAAATCTCACAATTTATAATTTACGAAAATTAGAACTAAAAATTTTTAATTTAATAGGGCTAAAGATAAATCAATTTTTTTTGTTTTTTATTATAAATACTAGTGGTAAAAAAAGGAACAAAGCATAAAAATTAAATATAAAACCTATAACAGGAATCAATATCATAAGAATAACCAACCAGAACTGATTATTCTTACTAATCAACTGAAATCATTTTGTAAAGTTCTTTTTCTGGAATTCGTCCTAAATCATCTATTTCTTTAATCCAGTTATCCAGAGCTTTGCTTAAATTATTAAGCTGACCTGAATACTCTGGCTTATCTGAAAGATTATTTAATTCAAAAGGATCATTTTCTAAATCGTATAGTTCTTCTCTAAGCTTGGGTACTCTAAACCATAACTCATGTTCCTTAGATAGTTTACCTTGTAAATGCAAACTGGTTAAGTGACGCATTAATACCATTTGTCTTCTGTATGCAAGGTTAAGTGCATGAGAATTTTCTGGAAAATAGTTTCTAATATATTTAAACTGATCATTCCTAACAGCTCTAATTCTATCAGGGATTTCATCAAAACGATCGCTTGCGGTAAATAAATATTCTCTTTTATATTCAGCTTTATATTTACCAAGAAAGGCTTTGCCTTGATGGAAGCTTGGGACTTCTATTCCAGCTATTGATAAAACAGTTGGAGCAAAATCAATAAAATTTAAAAATTCACTTGTATCAATTTTTTCTTTTTTACCCTTAGGTAATTTGACAAAAAATGGAACTTTTGTGCCTGTTTCGTAAATTGCTCTTTTATGTCTTGGGAAAGGACCCCCATGATCGCTGTAAAAGAAAATATACGAATCATCATATAAATCTTCTTCCTTTAACTGATTTACCAATTTACCTACCTGTCTATCCATCTCAATTAAATTTGAATAATTTACTGCTAAAGAATGTCTAACAATTGAATCATCAGGGAAAATAGGCGGAATTATTTTTAAATCTTTTGGATCTACCATTAATGGTTCCTTGTCTCTTTGCCACATACTACTTTCATGAGTCACATTATAATTATAAACAGCGAAAATTGGACTATCAGCTTTTGTAATTCTTTTATTTATACCATATTCTGACCAAGTTGAATCTCTAATTATAAAGTTATAATCCCCCTTAGCTTTGTTATAAGTAAAATAACCGTTTTCTCTTAAAATAGAAGGAAAGGTTTTAATTGACTCAGCAAGTTTAGATGAATACCTTGGGATACCAAGACCTTTTTCATTTTCATTACGCTCACCCAAATTTCCATTTTTTTTATAATAACTATAATGCATTGTTCTCATATTATGAGTTCCAATTGAATTAGGGTACATGCCAGTTATA
>CABXUS010000046.1 GCA_902515405.1 uncultured Bacteroidota bacterium
GATAATGTTGAAGGCATAGTTCCTGAATTTTTAACCCTTCTAAGAGGTGTTATAGATTCTCCTGATATCCCTTTAAATGTTTCAAGAAGTTATTTACAAGTAGATTCAGCTGTTAAAAAAATTTCAAACTATATAACAAGAAAAGTAGCTGATAAATTAAATTCATTATTTAAAAAAGACAGAAAAAAGTTTGAAGATAAATGGAATGATATTAAAGTAATTATTGAATATGGTATGTTAAGTGAAGATAAGTTTTTTGAAAAATCAGAAAACTTTACATTATATCCATCCACTGACAATAATTTCTTTACTTATGATGAGTTGATAAAAAAAATTAAAAAACATCACACAGATAAAGAAGGAAAAACAATTATTTTATATACATCTAATATTGAAGAGCAAGATTCATATATAAAACAGGCCAATAAAAAAGGTTATACCGTTTTATTACTTGATTCTCCAATAGTTAGTCATTTAATTCAAAAATTAGAAACCACAAAAGAAAAAATATCTTTTGCAAGAGTAGATTCAGATGCAATCGAAAATCTAATTAAAAAAGATGAAGAAAATATTTCTAAATTGAATGATAAAGATCAAGAAAAATTAAAATTAGATATTGAAAAAGTTGTTCCAAAAGAAAAATATACAATTCAATTGCAAGCTATGGATAGCGAAGCTTCTCCTTTTATTATTACTCAACCAGAATTTATGAGAAGAATGAAAGACATGCAAAACTCTGGAGGAAATTCAATGTTTGGGAATATGCCTGAAATGTATAACCTTATTGTCAATACTAATAATAAATTAATTTCTGATATACACAATACAAAAACTAAAAATAAAAAGGAAAGGCTTATAAAACAGTCTCTAGATCTTGCTAAATTATCTCAAAATCTATTAAAAGGGGAAGATTTAACCAAATTCATTAAAAGAAGTTTTGATCTTATTAAATAAGTTAATTTTGTAAGATGAAATTATATTATATTGTTTTTTTATTATTTATAATTGGATGTGCAGATGAATCACAAAAATCAACTATAAACCTTGATATTAAAGGTCTTAAAAAAGGGACATTAGTTTTGAAAAAACTTAGCGACTCATCATTCGTAAAGTTAGATTCATTCATTGTTAATTCGGGTGATAAAATTAATTTTAGTGTATTATTGGATCAGCCTGAAATGTTATTCATTGATTTAAAACTAAATGAAGGTTCTGATATAAAAACATTGAATTTTTTTGCTGAAAAATCTAAAATAGATATAGTAACTAATCTGGAAAATTTTGGTTATGAACTTATTGTAAAAGGATCTAAAAATGATTCTATATATAGAAATTATATTTCATTAAATAAAAAGTTTAATGACCAGAAATTAGATTTATTAAAAAAATCCTTTGAAAAATCTAAATCAAATGATTTAGATAGTTTAAAAATTATTGAAAACTTACTCATTAATATCAATAGACGACAAATTCTGCATAATGCAAATTTTGCGGTTAGGAATTCTGATTTTGAATTAGCTCCATATATAGCTATAACTGATTTATATAAGTCTAAAAAAATTTTAGATACAGTATATAAATCTCTGAATATAGGAATTAAGAATTCTAAATACGCTAAACAAATAAAATCAATAATCGATTAGCCTGAATATTCAATAAAGTTTCTTGGAGTTTCATACAGTACTATAGAAAGATTACATTCCATTTGTATTGCTTTATTTAATCTGTTCCATATGAAAATAGCTAAGTTTTCACTGGAGGGTATTAAGTTCTTGAAGTATGGAATATCAAGATTTAAATTCTTATGATCAAGCACATCCTCAACTTCTTCTTTAATAATTTTTTTAAGCACTGACAAATCCATTACCATCCCTGTTTCAGGATCTATATCACCTTTTACTTTTACAACGAGTTCGTAATTGTGTCCATGATAATTTTCATATGAACATTTACCAAATACTTTTAAGTTTTTGTCTTTAGACCAATTAAGATTGGCTAGCTTATGAGCAGAATTGAAATGAGCTTTTCTACAAACTGTTATTTTCATAATTTTCAAAATATTTAAAATAATTATTAATCATAATTTGTAACCAAATTGTAAAGTTAGCTGGATTTCTTTCAATTTGAGCCTTCAAATCTGAAATTTTAATCCATTTATAATCTATTGCTTCATTAGGATTCAAAATTGGTTTGTTATTACTATTTCCAAAAAGGACATGATCATATTCATATTCAGATAGCCCATTACTAAATTCAGCTTGATATATAAATGAAAATTCTTCTTTTAAATTTACCTTAATACCCATTTCTTCATAAAGTCTTTTTTGTGCGGACTCAACTA
>CABXUS010000047.1 GCA_902515405.1 uncultured Bacteroidota bacterium
TATTTTAAAATCCTTATCACAAAAAATGTCAAAAATGGTTAGTTCAATTGAAAAAAAGAAAAAAAGTGATGATGAGAGATCTGATAATTTTAATCAAAGAGGCAATAATAAAAAACTTACAAAAGGGGAAAGAGATAGACAAGGACCGCCAAGACCCGAAGTTAATAACCCTGTTATTCAAAGACTAGCAGAGTACATTAGAGAACAAGGTGTAAATCGAGAAAACATGAGAAATGTTATGAACGTAATCATGCAAATTGGTAGAGAATATAAGTCTTCTATTGAAAGGTCAAGCTACAAACCCTCCGAAGAGAGTTTGAATAAACTTAAAGATGCCGGTCTTTCTGATGAGACGCTAGAAGCTGTTATAGATGTTATAAAAGCATTAGCTATTTATGATAAGTAACTTTAACCTATTTCTTAATATATGGATTGGCTTTGGCTTATTAACATTTGTATACTTAATAATATCTAAAATAAGAACACCCTATGGCAGGCATAGTAAAAACGGTTGGGGAGTTATGGTTAATAATAAATGGGCTTGGTTTTGGATGGAATTTCCTGCATTAGTTGTAATGCCTTTCTTAAGCATAATTGGACCTAACGAATTAAATCCATTTTCAATTTTACTTGTATCAATATGGTTTATCCATTATTTAAACAGAGTAATTATTTTCCCTCTTCGAATAAAAACCAAAGGCAAAAAAATGCCAATTTCAATTGCATTTAGTGCTTTTTTCTTCAATATTTTTAATGGACTTTTCAATGGTTACTACGTGGGATTTATAATGAATCCAGAATCAATATATAACTATAATGTATTAATTGGTCTCATAATATTTATTTTTGGAATGGTTATAAATATTAGCTCTGACAACACATTAATTTCTTTAAGAAAATACAGTAAAGGTTATAAAATTCCAAATGGAGGGTTGTTTAATTTTGTTTCATGTCCAAACTATTTTGGAGAAATTATAGAGTGGATTGGATTCTTAATAATTGCTTTAAGTCTTCCAGCTTTAAGTTTTACATTATGGACGTTTTTTAACTTAATACCAAGAGCACTAAATCACCACGAATGGTATAAGGAAACTTTTAAAAATTATCCCATAAAGCGTAAAGCGGTTATACCATTTGTTTTATAATAATGTATTAAATTTGATTTAAAATCATTACTATGAATGCAACTAAGGCAAATCTTCTAAATTCAATTTCACTAATTATTTTTGGTCTTTGGGGATATTTTGAAGTTACCTCTCCAACAGCATTAATACCTGTAGCTTTTGGGCTAGTTTTATTACTTTGTTACAACGGAGTTAAAACCCAGAATAAGGTTATTGCTCATATAGCTGTCTTGTTAACACTTGTAATTCTGTTAGCATTAATTGGCATGAGACTTCCTAAGTCAATTGAATCAGGTGGAATTGGTCTTTATAGAGTTTTAGCAATGTGTTCAACATCATTGATTGCAATGGTATATTTTGTAAGAAGTTTTATAGAAGCTAGAAGAAAGTAAGTTATTTTTTTTGAGGAAATCTTCCATAATTTCCCATTCCATCATAATCCATTTCATTTGCTTTGTCAATATCGTTATATTTTTTTTTTCTTCCTCATTTACAAAGAAAACACTGGCTATTACCAAACCCGTAACAAAAACTCCCAATACAAATAAATATATTTCCACTTTTATCTAATTAGTTTTAAATATATACCAAGTGCTAAAATCGATGGCACCCAAATACCTACATATAATCCTTCATCTTTAAAACCAGAAAACCACAATCCTATAGATATAAAAAATGAAATAAATACAGCTGATAATAAGAAGAAATCTGATTTTTTAAACTTGCTAAACATATTCAAAATTATTAATAATATAATTAACTTATATATTTGTTGTATAAATAATTATAATTTATTAATGACTAATGTAATTGAAAATATATTTGGAAATGTTTTTTCAGAGAAAAATTTAAAATTTTTTGAGAAACTTATTCTTATTGCTGCAACTCTAGGATTTGTTATTCACCTTATTCTTATTTTACTTAATAATAATGGTTATCTAGATCTTTCATTCTTTAAGGATCAATTGTTTGTTAATCCAATTTCTGCAATATATACCCCTTTTTCATTTATACTTATTTATGAAGCTTTTTTACTTATATATTTTTTACCAAGATCATTTACTACATCAATTGCCAAGCAATTTGAAATTATGTCTTTAATATTAATTAGAAAGATTTTTAAAGATATTCCTAATGTTAATTTAAATGAAAACTGGATTGAAAATGAAAATAATTTACAGTTGATATACGACTTGTC
>CABXUS010000048.1 GCA_902515405.1 uncultured Bacteroidota bacterium
ATCAAATATTTCTGGTGAAAATATTATTAAATGGACAAAAAAGTATATACCAAAAAAGAAACTTTACAACAAAGTAGTTTTAAGTTCAAAATACCAAATAAAACATGTTAACGGTTTAACGTATGATTTTTTATACAACATGGCAAAAGACTTAAATGATAAAAACTCATTTATGATGGTTGGAGGAGGAAAAGGAAATGATCCATTAGTATTTAATGATGGAGGGAAACCCTTTAGAGGTTTCTTAGAAGGGCGAGTAAAAGACAAAGCATATTGTTTAATATTACACCTATCAAATCAAGAATTTAAAGGAGTTTAAATGAATAGTTTAATTCAAATTAAAAAAACTATAAAAGATTATAAAAATCTACGCGCAAGTAGATATATACCTGTAAGAGGAGATGAAATAGGAACTCGTGTCTTTGAACTAGATAAGTATTATGTATCAACCAAAATTGATGGACATCTTTGCTTTTTAATTAATTATAAAGACAATAAGTTAATTTGTAATTACAATGGTAATTCGTTTGATAGACCCGAATTATTGGATGATTTTTTAAAAATAGTAGGTGATAATGAGGGAGTTTTTGTGGGAGAAATTTTTTCTTATAAAGAAAATGAGAGAACTAGGTCCTTTGAATTAAAAAAACATTTAAGTGATAAAAAATCTGATATAAGAATAGGTGTTTTTGATCTAATTGAAAGTCAAAATGAAACTTTTTCTGAGAACGATTGGATTAATAAAAAAAAGATTCTTAACACAGTTTTTTCTAAAAGTAAGTTAGTATTTGCAGTCGATGAATTAGAATTAAAATCTAGAAAGGATATTCAGAATGAATTCAATTCTAGAGTTAATGAGAAAAATGAAGAGGGATTAATAGTTCGAGGAGAATCTGGACCTGTATTTAAAATTAAACCAACCTTAAATTTTGACTTTGTTATTATGGGTTATGTTGTTGGATATACTGATGATCCAACATTATTAAAAGAATTATTATTTGGTGTTAATTTAGAAAAAGATAAGTTTTTAGTAATTGGAAAAGTATCATCAGGTTTTTCAGTTGATGACAGAAAGAAAATGGTCCATAAATTTGAAAAAATTAAAGTTGATGCAAATATAATTGAAGTATCTGGATCAAAAATTCCATTTACTATGGTTGATCCAATACATGTAGCTGAAATAGATGCAATTGATATAATTAATTCTAATACATCTGGGTTAATTTCAAAATCAATTCTAAAATTTCAAAATAAAGAATACACTAAAGAAAAAAACTCTCCATCTGTAAGTTTAATATCCCCAATATTTAAAGGGTTAAGAGAAGATAAAAAAAGTTCAATTGAAGATACTGGTATTAATCAAATAAGTAGAGTTATTGATTTAAATGAAGAAAAAGAAGCAGATACTTTAAAAAAAGCATCCAAAATTATTTCTAAAGAAGTTTATGTGAAAGAAATGAAAGGAGCTAAAATGGTAAAAAAATTCTTTATTTGGGAAACAAATGGTGATGAAAAAAATTACCCAAAATTTGTTTTTTATCAAATTGATTATTCTCCCACTAGGGCTGATAAACTAAAACGAGAAATAAAAGTTTCCAATTCCAAAGACCAAATAGAACAAATATTTAAGCAAAATATTGAATCAGATATAAAATCAGGCTGGAATAAAATATGAATATAAAAGATTTGCTTGTTTCTAATTAAAACATCTTTAGCTGATTGAAATTCCAGTTTCCAAAATCTTCACTTTTATTATCTTCAACAAAATCTACACCTAGAGGTTCATAGTCTACACAGTGAGAATCAAAAACGTCTTCAGCATCTAGCTCCCTTCTAGTGTTTATTCCGCTCCACTCTTCAACAGACTCAATAAAATCGCTACCTAAAATCTTCAAATTTGATTTCAGCCAATCTGAAAGCTCTTCATTCCATATGGGTTCAGGAAGATATTCTCCCTCTACTAGCTCCAACTGTATAAAGTTTTGTTCTAAGTATTCTTTAAAGTCTTCGAAAGTGTTTCCGTGAAAAGGTGGAGATAGTTTAGATAAAACGTTCGAATCAAAGGACATTGGATAAGAAATTCGTTCTATTAATTTAAAATACAAAACCAGCTGCTTTTTTAGAGTCCCATTGTTTTCGTTGTCTAGAACGTATGAGTTATCAAAACCGTAAAATACTCCGTAGTTTGGGTTAGTTAAAAAATATGAAGAGTATCTTCCAC